>DVFM01000077.1 GCA_018713245.1 Candidatus Merdivicinus intestinavium | reverse complement strand
GACGGAAATATGGCGCCGCGTTACGAAGTCGCGCAGCAGCGATTCCTGATTCCGGACGCTTTGAGACGGCCCTTCGTTCTCATCTTCCTTGGAAAGGCGAATATACAATGCGGCGCGGTAATCCGCGGGGCTGCTGATCTCCGGATACATCGTTTCCTCCTTGAAACAAGCGTTTTTGGAAAGCCGGGAATCATTAAACGCCGCCTGTTAAGACCCGTTTCAGAAACAGGCGGAAAGACTGCTCCAGCAGTTCCGCAAGGCTGCTCCCCCCTTTGGAATACACGCAGCGCACGACGATTTCTTTTTGACGCATCATTCATTCCTCCTTCAGTTCATCGTATGAACGGAAGGGCCCGTTCTTGCCTGTCCCGCAGCCTTCGGCGGAAAAAACGGGCGGAGCCTGGCTGTTTTTTCCGGGAACGGCAAAAACTCCCGCCGCCGGCAGGCAGACGGGAGGTTTGGTATGGATACTGCGCAGCTTTTATAAGGTAGGGATACCTATTATTTCAAGGCTTCATTCAGGACTTTCATCTGCCGCCGGTATGCTTCCGGGATTGCGCCGTTGATTTCCAAGGGCGCATCCCAGGTGATGATTCCGCCCTTCCCGCAGATGAGCTTGCTGTAGCCGACGACCAGTTCATCCGGGAATCGGGGTTCGCCCAGGCTCCAGGTCTGGCCCAGATAGGACAGCACATGCAGCTTTTTCCCGTTCAGGCTTTCCAGCTCCCGCGCGCTCGGGACAGGCAGCCACTCGCCCACCTCTCCGGCGGTATAATCATCGCTGCTGCTCTGGAGCAGGAACGGATATTCCAGGCCGCGGTTGAAGCCCACCACCGCGTCCGGATTTCCGGACCGAATGGCGGCCGCAAGACTCGCGAAATTCGGTTCATCCGGGAAGTTGTACATATCCTCCGGATAATAGCAGCCGTCTATCCACCAGCCCTTTACCTTCGTTCCCCAGCGCAGGGACCATTCCCGGATTACCGCTTCCCATTTCCGCTGGAAGGAAGCCAGACGCTCTCCCCGGCCGTCCACCCATTCCAGCCGCTCCACTGCCTGCGGCTCCGCACAGGGCGCTCCCGAAGGGAGGTACACCCACAAATCGATCCCATATGGAGCCAGCGCCGCGCTGATATCGGCAATCAGGTCCCGGCGAGTGCATTTGCTGGGGGAAATTCCCACCAGCTCATCATACACCGGATTGGGCGCGCAGTAGTGCCCGGAATTCTGGCCGATGGTGATGCAGAAATAGTCCGCCCCCACTTCATGCAGGTGCGATGCCAGCAGTTCGGCGTCAAACCGGTCAATCCGCCGGTTCCAGTCCTCCGCGCTGCAGTATTGACCCGTCCCGTCTCCCGCGGGAACAGGCAGATAATGGGTAAACATTCCCCAGCGTTTTCCGGTAAACCAATCTTGACGGCTCATTGACAGCCCTCCTCATTTTGCTGATGATTCGCCGAAATTCCCAGCAGTCAGCCAATCGAGAATTTCCGCTTTTTCATTATACACTGACCGGTGGGACGGGTCAACAGGTTCAGACTATTTTTCCTTTTCCGCCTCGGGCATTTCACGGCCTTTGCCCGGCTGCAATATGGTGATTTTGTGCTAGTGAAAAGTTGGTTTTGTTCTATCATTTTCCGTGCGGAACATGATATGATAGAAAAAAACGCAGATCGTTGCAGAAAAGAGGAGGAAGCCATATGGTATATATGACAGGAAACAAGCTCATCCGGGAGTATGACGGCGAACGGATGCTGATCGAAGCCTTTGGGGAAAACAGCCTGCGGGTGCGGGTGACCCGGCTCAAGGATTTCCCCGAAGAAAACTGGGCGCTGATCCCCCAGCCGGAGCAGGACGCAAAAATCACCCTGACCCAGAACGAAAAAGAGGCGGAAACCCAGAAGGTAAATTCCGAGGAACGGATTGTTGGCGACGGGGCCGTTATGGAAAACGGCAAAATCCGGGTGATTCTCAACAAGGCGGGCAAGCTGATTTTTGAAAACAGTGAAGGCAAAACCCTCCTGCGGGAGCTGGAATCCGACCGCCACAGCAGCTTGGGGCTCCGGACCCGGGAGCTGAAAACCCTTTCCGGCGGGAATTTTAAGGCGAGCTTGAAATTCGCGTCCGACCCGGAAGAAAAACTCTACGGCATGGGACAGTATCAAAACGGCATTTTCAACCTGAAGGGCAGCATGCTGGAGCTGGCCCAGCGGAATTCCCAGGCCAGCGTACCTTTTGTCGTGTCCAGCCTGGGGTACGGGTTTTTCTGGAACAATCCGGCGGTGGGGCGGGCCTCCTTCGGCATGAATATCACCGAATGGGAAGCGGAAAGCACCAAGGCCATTGATTTCTGGATCACGGCGGGGGACACCCCGGCGGAAATCCACGCCCAGTATATGGCCGTCACCGGCAAGCCCCCCATGATGCCGGAGCACGGGCTGGGGTTCTGGCAGTGCAAGCTGCGGTATCAGACCCAGGAGGAGCTTCTTTCCGTCGCCCGGGAATACCACCGGCGGGGCGTTCCCCTGGACGTCATCGTCGCCGACTTTTTCCACTGGACGCTGGAAGGCACCTGGGCCTTTGACCCGGAATACTGGCCCGACCCGGAGGGGATGGTCAAAGAACTGGAAGCAATGGGGACCAGGCTCATGGTGTCCGTCTGGCCCACGGTATCGGTTTACGCGCCGGATTATCAGTACATGAAGGAAATGAGCTACCTGGTTTCCTCGGAATCCGGGGTAAAAATCGACAAACTGATGATTGACCCCACCTCCTTTACGGATATGACCAACCCCGGCGCCCGGAAATTCGTCTGGGGAAAGCTCAAGGAGAATTATTACAGCAAAGGCATCAAGGACTTCTGGCTGGATGTGGCGGAGCCGGAATATTCCAGCTACGATTTTGAGAATTACCGGTACCACCAGGGCTCCGTCCTGGAAGTGGGTAACCAGTACCCCATGTGGTACACCAAGATGATTTACGACGGCCTGACCGAAGCCGGGGAAACAGATGTAGTGAGCCTGGTGCGCTGCGCCTGGGCCGGAAGCCAGCGGTACGGGGCTTTGGTCTGGTCCGGGGACATCCCCTCCACCTTCGAGTCCTTCAAAATTCAGATCGTCTGCGGCTTGCAGATGGCCATGGCCGGTATCCCCTGGTGGACCACCGACATCGGCGGGTTCCACGACGGGGACATCCGGGACCCGAAATTCCGGGAACTGCTTATCCGCTGGTTCCAGTACGGGGCCTTCTGCCCGGTGATGCGCCTCCACGGCCACAGAAGCCCGTATCAGGCCCCTCTGAGCAGCACCGGCGGCGGGCGGTGCGCCAGCGGCGCGGAAAACGAAATCTGGTCGTATGGGGAAGAAAACTATGCGATCATGAAAAAATACATTGAGCTTCGGGAAGAGCTGCGGCCCTACACCCGCCGCCTGATGCAGGAGGCGAGCGAAACCGGCGCGCCGGTGATGCGGCCTTTGTTCTACCAGTTCCCGGAGGACGAAAGGGTGTGGGAAATCAAGGACCAGTTCCTGTTTGGGGACCAATACCTGGTGGCTCCGGTGACGGAATACGGGGCTCGGGAGCGGGAGGTCTACCTGCCCGCAGGCGCTCGCTGGACGGAGCAGTCCACCGGCAAAACCTATGAGGGCGGCCGGACGGTTACAGCCGATGCCCCTCTGGACGTCATCCCGGTTTTTGTGAGAGGATAAAGGAGTAACACAATGGAAATGACACCAAAGCGCCGGCTTTTGGCGGCAATCCGCGGGGAAGAAGTGGACCACATCCCCTTTTCCCCCTTCCTCGCCTACTATTTTGATTTTCTGCCCAAGGAAACCCAGGAAAAAGGGCAGCTGGAATATCTGAAAGCCATGGGAGCGGACCCCCTCCTGCGGGGATTCATTGCCGCATACACAACAAGGCGGCGGGAATGCTCCACAACGGAAAAAACGCAGGGAAACAAGCGGTATATCACAACCCGCACCCCCAAAGGGGAGCTGCATTCCGTCTACACCTACGTTTCCGAATCGAACACCTGGTTTTTAACGGAGCATCCGGTCAAGGGGATCGAGGATTTCCCGGCGGCTATGGCTCTTTATCAGGACCTGGAAATCGTGGAAAACATCGCGGAAGCCAACCGCCAGATCGACGCCCTCGGGGAGGACGGCCTGCATATCGCCCTTATCGGCGCCGATATGAAATCCGCCTATCAGCACATGGTGGAGCATCTGGTGGGAACGGAAAACCTGATTTACCTGACCATGGACTACCCGGATGAAGTCCGGGAACTCACAAACCTTATCGCCGCCAAAAGCCGGAAAACGGTGGAATATACGGCGGAAAGCAAAATCGAAGCCTGCCTTTCCTGGGAGGACAGCTCCACCACCAACCTGAGCCCCGCCCTGTACCGGGAATACATTGCCCCCGAGATTACGGAATGGAACAGAATCCTGCGGGAATCCGGAAAAATTTACATTCAGCACGCCTGCGGGCACATCAAAGACCTGCTGCTGCCCATCGCTGAGCAGGGTGTAACAGCCATTGAGTCCATTTCCCCGCCCCCCACCGGGAATGTAACCATGGAGGAGGCGAACAGAGTCCTGCCGCCCCATGTCGGCCTCATCGGCGGAATCGAGCCCGTTCAGTTTTTGAACGACTCGACAGAGGACCTGCTCCGGTATGCGGAAGAGCTGTGCCATACCATGAAAGGCCGGGGATTTGTTCTTGCCAACAGCGACAGCTGCCCTCCCGGCGTCGCCTACGAAAAATTTGTAAAGATTGCGCAGCTGGCAAAAACCATCCGGATGCAGTAAATGCAGCAAAGCCTTGAGAACGGAAGAAATTCTTCATTCTCAAGGCTTTTTTCCGCCCGGTTATCCCTGGCCGTCCTTTAAGTCGGCAATCTCCCCCATATCCGGCAGCCAGACCGTGGAGGCGTCCACCCGCAGCTCGGGATTTTCCGCCTGTTCCCGGATGGTGGAGGGGAGCTCCCCGTCAAGCTGACCCCGGACGCTTTCGGCCCGGAGCAGGCAGAACTCCCGGATGGTGTCCGCCCCTGTCAGGAAATCCTCGTAGGAGCAGAAGGCGGTGGGGTCTTTTTTCACATACGGCGCGATCATGGCAACGGTTTCGGCCGTGAGCCGCTCAAAATATCCGCTCTCAAAATACTCCCGGATCAGGGTGTCAAAGTGTGCATGGTATTGCGCGAAATACTCGTTGTTCTTCATTAAATTATGGTAAAGGGGGCGGTTGAACATCACTTCCCCGGAAGCGGGAGTATCGATGGGGTAATTGACGTAAAGTTCAGCGTCGTTGACAGGGTCCGGCATCCCCAGGGAATAGGTGCCGAAGGCGAGGTTGTAGTCCCAGGGGAGAATTTGCAGAATGCCGTCCTTTTCATACAGGAAATAATTATGGCCGGTGCGCCCCAGATAGCTGTCCAGGTTGACCACAAAAACCTGCACGGTAAAATAGCGCAGCACTTCGTCGATATCCACAGCCGTTTCCAGGTTTTTCCCGGAAGCGAGGGTCCGCAGCGCGCCGATCAGCTGCCGCTTATCCTCGGCCGTGGGGTTAAATTTGGCGTTTCGGAAAATATTGTCATAGCTTTCGGGGTTTTCGTCCACATACCGCAGCGCCACATCGGCATTTTCATCGTTCAGCGAACGGTAGTCAGGTTTGTAAAGCTCCCCATAATCCGCCCCGTAGTTTCTGCGGCAAAAAGCCTCCTCCGGCTCCTCCACCGCCAGGAACAGCCCCCATTCTTCCCCGTTCACCGTCACCCAGACATAGCTGCACAGCGGCGCGGGCACTTCCATAAACCGCATCATGTCGTAAGCAAGGAAGCTCTTGAGATAGCTGTTGTCCTGAAAAGAGGCGTCCAGGGAAAATTTGTCCAGGCCGTAGTAGCTGTTCCCGTCCAGGTAATGATCGAGCTCGATTTTCAGGCTGTAGCGGTCCAGGCCGTAATCCTCCGTCAGCCGCAGGGAGTTGTTCCCTTTAGCCCGGATTCCCACCCGGGGAAATTCCTCCCCGTCAATGACCAGGGTGCAGGGGGAATACGCCTCCTCCGGCGCGCTTTCCAGAAAGCCCTCCCAATCCTCCATTTGGATGTCCACCGTGTGAACGCGGCTGCTGTCAAAGAGGCGGTATGCATAACCCGGGGCGGCGCTTGCCTTCCGGAGCCCCAGAGCCTCCCCGTTCATCAGCAGCACAGTGAGCAGGACAGCCCCCAGGATCGTCAGAAAACAGATGCGGTCGGTCCATTTGTGCTTGAGCATGCTGTTACCCCATATAATCGCCGTTATAGGAGACCAGCACGGTCTGGCTGACGCCGGGCAGCGCATCCAGGCGGTTGAGGAAGTCGGTGTCGGCATTTTTCAGCCGCACCTCGTAATTGAGCTCAATCTGGCCGGGGGAGACGGTTTTGCTTTTGAGGACAATCTTCCGCACGCTGGCCGCCGCCAGCTCCCGCACCACCTTTTCCGTTTCCGGGCTGTCGCAGCGGGCCATCAGGATGTAGGGGGCGTCCGTCTCCTTCTGCCGGGAAAACAGGAACAGGACAAGCCCGATGAACAGGCTGCCGAACACCGCCAGCGGGATCAGCCCCGCCGCCAGGACAATGCCCGCCGCAATGCTCCAGAACAGGAAGGCGATGTCCATCGGCTCCTTGATGGCTGTCCGAAACCGGACGATGGACAGCGCGCCCACCATGCCCAGAGAAAGCACCACGTTGCTCACCACCGCCATGATAATCAGCGCGGTAATCATGGTCAGGGCGATGAGGGTGATGCCGAAACTCGCGGAGTACATGACCCCGGTGTAGCACAGCTTGTACATCCAGAAGATGAAAAGCCCCAGCGCAAAAGCCAGCGCCATTGCAATGGCCATATCCAGCAGCGAAACGCTGGAAAGATGCTCCAAAAAGGAGGATTTGAAAATATCCTGAAAGGTCGTCATGGCAAAAGCTCCTTATTCCCAAAATTCACCCCGGCTGCGCTCCTCAGTCAAAACGCCGGCAAAGGGCGTATTTGGAGCAGGCGGCGGCGCGCCGCCCGGGGACCTGTACCGCCATCCGGACAATATCCGGCAGAAAGGCGTCATATTTGACTTCCATCACCGTGGTCCCCTCCATCGCCCGGAGAAGCGGGAGCTCCGGGTTGAAAAAGTCCGTGCCGCTCAATCCGGTGCGGACGTCCCGGTCGAAAGTCACCCGCACGTTTCCCGGTTCGTAAAGGAACGCCTCCCGGCTGTAGCAGACAATGGTCCGGGGCCGCAGGCCCTGCCCGCGCAGTTTGGCATAAAATTCCGCCAGCAGAGGGGAATCCGTTTTCAGCAGGAAGCCGTAATCCCCCGCCAGCAGCATTTCCGCCTGGGACAAGGTCAGCCGGGCGCTCAGCTTGCCGCAGAGCCCCCCCGCCTTTATCTTTTTCTCCAGCCGGAGGAAGGAGAGGTCCGTCCCGTAATACCGCAGCCGGAATTTTTCCCGTCTGTCCACCCCGTCCAGCTTCTGCCGCAGGGCGGAATCGGAGGGAGTATCAAAATACAGGCTGTTCACCTGATAAATCCCCTCCGGCCCCGCGTGCGCATCCCGGCGGAACAGCTTCCGCAGCCGGCCGGCCGCCAGGAAATCCTCCTGGCGGCTGATGAGATGCTTTTCTTCATGCCGGAAAACCAGAGGGGTTTTCTCCTTAATCATCGTAGCCGCTGTCGCCATAGTTGGTCGTACCGCCATCGTCGTAATTGGTGGAGCCGTCGTCATAGTTGGTGGAGCCGCCATCATCGTAATTGGTGGAACCGTCATCGTAGTTGGTGACACCATCGTTGTTGGGGCCGTAGTCGGTATCATCGTAATTGGTCACACCGTCGTTGTTGGGACCGTAGTCGGTATCATCGTAATTGGTCACGCCGTCGTTGTTGGGGCCGTAGTCGGTATCATCGTAATTGGTCACGCCGTCGTTATTGGGGCCGTAGTCGGTATCATCGTAATTGGTCACGCCGTCGTTATTGGGGCCGTAGTCGGTATCATCGTAATTGGTCACGCCGTCGTTGTTGGG
>DVFM01000076.1 GCA_018713245.1 Candidatus Merdivicinus intestinavium | reverse complement strand
GGGTTCCAGTTTGGCCAGAGCAGCTTTGCGCTGTTCCACGGTGTCGGAGCAGATCATCTCGCGGATAGCGGGGATTCTGTCCTCGTCGAAGAACATGTGCTCGGTACGGCACAGGCCGATGCCTTCAGCGCCCAGGCTGCGGGCTTTCTTGGCGTCGGCAGGGGTGTCGGCGTTGGTGCGGACCTGCAGCTCGCGGTATTTGTCAGCCCACTCCATAACGCGGCCGAACTCGCCGCCGATGGAAGCGTCCACGGTGGGGATAATGCCGTCGTAGATGTTGCCGGTGGAGCCGTCGATGGAGATATAATCGCCTTCGTGGTAGGTCTTGCCGGCCAGTTCAAATTTCTTGTTTTCCTCGTCCATGTTGATGGCGGAGCAGCCGGAAACACAGCAGGTGCCCATGCCGCGGGCCACAACAGCGGCGTGAGAGGTCATGCCGCCGCGGACGGTCAGGATGCCCTGGGAGGCTTTCATGCCTTCGATGTCCTCAGGAGAGGTCTCCAGACGGACCAGAACCACTTTCTCGCCTTTGGCAGCCCATTCTTTGGCATCCTCAGCGGTGAACACGATGCGGCCGCAGGCAGCTCCGGGAGAAGCAGCCAGCGCTTTGGCGACGGGAGAAGCCTTCTTCAGAGCGGCGGCGTCGAACTGGGGATGCAGCAGCGCGTCCAGAGTTCTGGGATCGATCATGGCGACAGCTTCCTTGTCGGAGATCATGCCTTCGTCCACCAGGTCGCAGGCGATCTTCAGAGCGGCGACAGCGGTGCGCTTGCCGTTACGGGTCTGGAGCATGTAGAGCTTGCGGTCCTCAATGGTGAACTCCATGTCCTGCATGTCGCGGTAATGGGTTTCCAGGATGTTGCAGATCTTTACAAACTGGTCGTACACTTCGGGCATCACTTCCTGCAGCTGCGCGATGGGCTGAGGAGTGCGGACGCCGGCCACAACGTCTTCGCCCTGGGCGTTCATCAGGAACTCGCCGAACAGTTTCTTTTCGCCGGTGGCGGGGTTGCGGGTGAAGGCAACGCCGGTGCCGGAGGTATCGCCCATGTTGCCGAACGCCATCATCTGAACGTTGACAGCGGTGCCCCAGGAGTAGGGGATGTCATTGTCGCGGCGGTAAACGTTGGCGCGGGGGTTGTCCCAGGAACGGAACACAGCCTGGATAGCGCCCATGAGCTGCTCTTTGGGATCGGTGGGGAAGTCCGCGCCGATCTTTTCTTTGTACTCAGCCTTGAACTGGTTGGCCAGCTCTTTGAGGTCCTCGGCGGTCAGCTCCACGTCCTGGGTGACGCCCTTTTCCTCTTTCATCTTGTCGATGAGCTGCTCGAAGTATTTCTTGCCGACTTCCATTACGACGTCGGAGTACATCTGGATGAATCTTCTGTAGCAGTCCCAAGCCCAGCGGGGGTTGCCGGATTTGGCGGCCATAACCTCGACGACTTCCTCGTTGAGGCCCAGGTTCAGGATGGTGTCCATCATGCCGGGCATGGAAGCGCGGGCGCCGGAACGGACGGAAACCAGCAGAGGATTCTCGTGGTCGCCGAACTTTTTGCCGGTGATCTCTTCCATTTTCGCAACATATTCCATGATCTCGGCCTGGATATCGTCGTTGATTCTGCGGCCGTCTTCGTAATACTGGGTGCAGGCCTCAGTGGTGATGGTGAAGCCCTGGGGAACCGGCAGGCCAAGGTTGGTCATTTCGGCCAGGTTTGCGCCTTTGCCGCCCAGCAGTTCACGCATTTTGCCGTTACCTTCGGTGAAAAGGTAAACATACTTTTTCTGCATTGCAATCTACCTCCATAATTTTATGGATAGCGGGAGCCATCGGCCGGAAAAAGGGGCCTTCCGGGGAAAAGCTCCGGCGTTCCTACAAACTTCCGCACAACAGAACAGACTGTTTCCAGAATTGGACAGTCTGACCCACTGTGCTGTTATTTCCATTATAGCAAATTTCCATTTTTTTTTCCATAGAATTTTCCCAATTTTTTTGAGTTTATTACTATTCCACAGAATTTAAGGGGATTTAGGCGAAGGGGTTTACAAAGCGGGCAAAAGCGTGTATGATAAAAGGGTCACCCGGGCGGATTTTCCCAGCCAGGCGGTATTTTCCGCCGGGAAAAAATATCCCGTCCGGGCCGAAGGAGGGCGTTTATGGCACAGAGCCTGCAGGAAATGGAAAACGCGCGGCTGGCCGTTTTGGAGCGGCACCGGCTAAACGGCGTGATTTTTGAATGCGCAGACGGAATTGTCATTGAGGAAACGGTAAAAATCGGGAAGGGGACCCGCATCTCCCCGAACGTCACCCTGCGGGGGGAGACGGAAATCGGCGAAAACTGCACCCTTACCGGCGGAACGGTGATTGTGGACTGCATTGTGGGGGACGGCAGCACCGTCAACGCCTCCCAGTGCACCCAGTCCCGCATCGGCAAAGAGGTGAGCGTGGGGCCTTTCTCCCACCTGCGCCCCGGCTCGGTGCTGGAGGACCACGTCCATGTGGGGGATTTTGTGGAGGTGAAAAACTCCACCATCGGGGTGGGAACCTCGGTGGCCCATCTCACCTACATCGGGGACAGCGACGTCGGCCGGAACGTGAACTTCGGCTGCGGCTGCGTTACCGTCAATTATGACGGGGCGCGGAAATACCGCTGCAAAATCGGGGACAACGCCTTTATCGGCTGCAATGTGAACCTCATCGCCCCGGTAGAGGTGGGGGACAACACCTTTATCGCCGCCGGCTCCACCATCACCGACGAGGTCCCCGGCGGGGACTTCGCCATCGCCCGGGCCCGCCAGATCAACAAGCCTGGCCTCGGCGCGGAGAAGCTCAGGGAACGGAAGCCCAAGTGGTAGGAAAAACGGAATTTATTTGGCAGCAAGGCGAAATCTTGCGCAGGCCGGCTGTTTGAGCCGGGGCAAGGAAAGTTCAGCGCATTTCCCGCGGCGTTATGCAGCCGCAAGCTGCGGAAATGCTACAGGAAGGATATGGGAAGGAGCCGTGTCGTGGAACAGATTTCCTCCGAAAAACTCTGTATCCGGCTGATGGAGCGGGAGGATATCCCGGCCCTCTGCCGGGCGGCCGGAGATGCAGAGTATCTGGAGCGCCAGCTTCAAAACCGGGATAGGGGAGAGTGTGCCGCGCTGATTGCCCTGTGGAACGGGGAAGCAGCCGGGCATGTGTTTTGCTATTATCGCTGCCGGTGGGGCGGCATGGGCGGCCAGGGACTGCCCTGTATTGTGGATTTGGCCGTATTTGAAAAATTCCGCCGCCGGGGAATCGCCACGGCGCTCATGGACCGGGCGGAGGAACTTGCCCGGAAATATGCCTGCCGTGTTTATCTGGATGTAGACCTGGACGGCGGTTCCGGCCCCGCCCAGCGGATGTATGCAAAACGGGGGTATCTTCCGGACGGAAAAGGCGCCTATCTGGATGGCTCTCCCTGTCCCGACGACGTTTCCCGGCCGCCAGGTGATTTGAGTCTCTGCATGGTCAAGGAGTTGGCATAGCGCACAAAAAGGCACGGACCTGCATCCGTGCCTTTTTTGTGTCATTCCGCGGCGAGAACAAGGCTCTCCGCGATGGCCCGCGCCGTCTCCTGCGAGACATTTTCCGCGAAAGAAATGGACACATAGCGCAGGATGTCCAGATTGTAGGAGAGGACGCCGGGGTATTCTGTGAAGGGCCCGGCCGCGCCGTGTTCCGTGCGCACAATTTTCACCACGGCGGTTTCCGTCACCGGGACGCCGTCGGCATTTTCCGGCCCCTGCTTCACCGGGGTGTATTCATTGTTCCAGTTGGTGCCGGAACCCAGCATCAGGTAGCTGTAAACGGAAACGGGGAAGTTTTCCCCGGCGGCCTCCGGGTAGTATTCCACCTTGTCGCACTGAATCTGAGCCGCAACCTGCCCGGATTCATCGGTCAGGAGCACCAGGCCGAACTCGCCGCCGGGCGCGGCCTGCCACCCTTCGGGGAGGGTCATGCCGGCCAGGAAGGGAGCGCTGTGGGGGTTCTCAAAGTGGACGGTCAGGTCCTGCCCGTGCTGCTCCGGCAGCCCCACGGTTTCTCTCATCCAGGGCTGGCGCACCATTTGGCCGTCCTCATAGACCCAGCTGGCTGCCCAGCCCGTCGTTTCGCCCTCCTCTTGCTCATAAAAGCGCAGGTAGATGGTAACATCGTCCCCTTCTTTCCAGCTGTCAATATCAATGTCCCAGCCGACCTTGGGACGCAAGCCGCCTTCCGGATAAACATTTTGGCTGTCAATTAAGTCCTGGCTGTAAAAACTTCCATCATCATGGGTGCTTCCCTTGGTAGCATGGATAGCCAGCGGATGTTCCATGGGCATCCCATCAGGAAGGGTCAATTTCATTCCGTTTTCTGTAAATTCGACATTATTTAATACCATTTGTAAATAATCTGCTTCTGAAATCTGGGCCTCGGCGGCGGAACTGCCGCCCATCATTTCCTCCCAGTAAATCTCGTAAATCTTCCATTGCCCGTCCTTTTGCCCGCAGAGGAACAGCCGGAAATACCGCCCTTCCCCCAGCTGCGGGCCCTGGGCCAGCTTTTGGTCGGAATAGGTCCAGTCCACGTCCGCCCGGACAACGGCATACTGCCCCAGCCCAAGGGCTTCCGCCTGGTCAATAATCTGGGAAGGGATTTCGTCTTGGGGCAGGGTTTCCAGCCCGTGAATGGTGTAGGTTTGGGTATAGGCACCGCTTTCCCAGCTTTCCGCATCATTTTTCGCGGAAATCAGCAGGGATTCGCTTTCGCTGTAAAGCTCCGCCAGCCCCTCGTAATTTTCGGCGATGTCATAAGCGTAGGAGTTGGCGGCGGCTTCCTCGGCGGGATTTTCCGGCACATCCTCCAGGGTGAAGGTCCGGCCGCCTGTGGATATGCGTGTTTCTCCCGTGTAGGCGTAGCCCTCCCATTCCGGGTGGGACTGGGCGACGGATTCGCTGTCCACAATCCCGTTCAAAAAGTCCAGCAGGGAGAAAAGCTCCTCAAC
>DVFM01000075.1 GCA_018713245.1 Candidatus Merdivicinus intestinavium | reverse complement strand
GGCTGTGGTTGGAACCTTTCAAGAACCATCTTGTGGTAGGAGAAGCTCACCGATCCACAGCATCCCTTACAGTGTAGCACAAGCCCTTGGAGAGGGGCTTTAATAACTACTACTCTATTATACAAGGAGATGCTGTTTTGAAAGTTCTGCTGGTAAACGGAAGCCCCCATCAGGAAGGCTGCACCTTTACGGCACTCTGCGAGGTGTCCGGAACGCTGAATCAGAACGGGATTGGGACCGATCTGTTCTGGATCGGAAACAAGCCCCTGGCGGGCTGCATTGCCTGCCGCAGATGCACCGAACAAAACCGGTGCGTGTTTCAGGATTCGGTCAATGAATTTTTGGAGATTGCCGCCGATTACGACGGCTTCGTGTTCGGCACGCCCGTCCATTGGGGCGGCGCTTCCGGGGCGATCACTTCCTTCCTGGACCGGGCCTTTTACGCGGATTTGAACGGGGGAGGAAAGCGTTTCCTGCTCAAGCCGGCTTCTGTCGTGATTTCGGCGCGGCGGGCCGGCACCACTGCGGCCTGGGACCAGCTCAACAAATATTTCGGCCTGATGCAGATGCCCATTGTCACCTCCCGATATTGGAACATGGTGCACGGCACTACGCCGGATGAAGTGCGGCAGGATCTGGAAGGGATGCAGGTGATGCGGGTGCTTGGCCGCAACATGGCCTACTTCCTCCAGTGCCGGGAGGCGGGGGAAAAGCTCGGCATTCCCCGGCCGCCCCAGGAGCCCTTTGTTTATACCAATTTTATACGAAACTAAAGAGAAAGCGGCTCCCAAACACCGGATACGGCGTTTTTGGGGGCCGTTCTGCCAAAAGGAAGGAGGAATGCCGGATGGAGCAATACCGGCAGCAGGCGCAGGACGTCATCGAACAGGTCAACCGGGTGATATTGGGCAAGGAACAGGAGATCCGGCAGATCATGCTGGCCTTTCTGGCCAACGGCCATATTCTGCTGGAGGACATCCCCGGCGTCGGGAAAACCACGCTGGCCCTCGCGTTTTCCCGGGCGATGCGGCTGGATTACCGGCGGATTCAGTTTACGCCGGACGTCCTGCCCTCCGACCTGACCGGCTTTTCCATCTACCGGCGGGATCAGGAGCGGTTCGTCTACCGGGAAGGCAGCGTGTTCTGCAACCTGCTGCTTGCCGACGAGCTCAACCGCACCTCCCCCAAAACCCAATCGGCGCTCCTGGAGGTCATGGAGGAGCGGCGGGTGACGGTGGAGGGCGTCACGCGGGAGGTCCCCTCTCCCTTCCTGGTCATTGCCACCCAAAATCCGCCCGGCAGCGCGGGAACCCAGTATCTCCCCGAGGCGCAGGTGGACCGGTTTACCGAATGCCTGTCCATCGGCTATCCGGACCCGGAAAGCGAATTGGCCATGGCTTTGGGCATCCGGGAGGGGAACCGGGTGGATGAGGTGCGGCAGGTGATGGACGGGGAAACGCTTCTGGCGGCCCAAAAGGCGGTCAGCGAGGTCTATCTAAAGGAGGAAGTGGCCCGTTACCTGGTGGAGCTGGTCCGCGCGACCCGGAACCACCGCTTTCTGGAGCGGGGCGGAAGCCCGCGGGCGACCATCGCCCTGGTCCGGATGGCGCGGGCAGCCGCCTGGCTGGACGGCCGCAGCTTTGTGACCCCGAACGACGTTTCGGAGCAGTTTCCCCATGTCATCCGCCACCGTCTGGTCCTCAGCAATACGGCGCGGATGGAGCATGCGGAGCGGGAAGCGGTGATTGCCGGCATTGCCGGGTCGGTGAAAAAGCCGTCTTTGGGGAAAAAGCGATGGTAAGGCTGCTGTTCCTTGCGCTGATCCTGCTGACCTGGTATCTGGCGGCCATGTATCACCTGGTTTCTCTGCTGGCGCTGGCGGCGGCGGAGCTCCTGCTCCTTTTTTGCATGTTTGCGGTTTCCCGCTATCTGAAACGCCGCATCCGCCCCCGCTTTGCCGGGCAGGTGCTGGCAGCGGGCAAGCGCCGGAAAATCGCCTGCCCTTTTGTGGTGGAGAATACGGGCCGCCTGCCGGCGGGCAAGCTGCGGATGCGCTTCCGCTCCGCCTGCTGGGACGGCCGGAGCGAGAAGTCCTCCTTCCTTTATACGGACGCCGGCAGCGGCGAGGAGGAAGCGCCGGAATTCTATATCAATGCGCCCTGGTGCGGGATGCTCACCATCTCCATCGACAGCGTCCGCGTTTATGATTACCTTTCCCTTTTTCCGGCAAAGGTCCCGGCTTTCGGAAGCATAAAAGTGGCGGTCCTGCCGGAGGAACGGGCGCTGGACATCCGGTTTGCCGGCGATTTCAACGCCCGGGCCGGATTTGAGGAGGAGCAGCGGCCCGTTTTCGGCAGCGGCAGCGGCGAGATCCGCGACCTGCGGGAATACACGGCCGGCGACCCGTACCGCCTCATCCACTGGAACCAGACGGCCCGCACGGATGTGCTCTGGGTTAAGGAGCAGGAGCCGGAGCAGGAACCGAGCGTGCCCATGTATCTGGACCTCCGCTCGGAAAAACAGCGGAGCGTCCAGGAGCTGGACGCCTTTTTCGAGGTCCTGTCCGCCTTGGCGGAGGGGCTTCTGCGCCGGGGACTTTCCGTCCGCGTCCGTTGGGAGGACCGGAACGGCGCGCCCGCCGAGGCGCTGGTGCGGGACGGGGAGGAACGCCGGGGGATGCTGATGCGCCTTTACGAAAGCGGCCCGTTTTCCGTCCGCAAAAAGGCCTTCGGCGGGGAGGGGACGCCCGCAGGGGACGGACGGGGGCTCTGCCTCAATCTGGACCTGTCGGTATTTTGGAACGGAAACGAGCTTCGGCGGTTTTCGGCGCAGAATTGGGCCGAAGAGCTGGAGCGGACGACGCTGGTGCTGTAGAAGGGAGGAGCGCGCGTGAAAAATCGGATTCTGGCGGAGGAAAAACGCCCCAGGGACACGGCGGCTTCCTCCGGATTTGACCTGCTGTTTATCCTGTCGGCTGTGTATGGGCTGCTTTTGCTCCTGCACGCGGTGGAAGGGCTGCAAATCAGCCTTCCGGCGGCCGTCCCCGCAGCCGCGGCGCCGGGGCTTCTTCTGTGGATTTTCAGCCGCAGGCAGGGAAAGGGCCTTTTATGGGGGTGCTTTGGCCTGATGCTGCTTGCCGGGGCGGCTGCTCTGGCGGGGTCGCCGGCCCTGCGGGAGGAGCTTTGGGCGGTGCTGTCCGCTCTGGCCGGTTCCGGGGAAACGGAAAAACAGGCTGCCACAGGGGCGGCGGTTTTCCTCACACTGGCCGCCGCACTGCTGGTATTCCTCATGGAAATGGGCCTGCGCACCCATTGGCCGCTTTATTTCGGCACCACGTTCCTGCTCCTCGCCGTCCCGTTTTTGGGAGTGGACCCGGGAATCGGTTCGGTGTTCCTGTTTTTTGTGTTCCAGACGGCATTTTGGATGCGAAGCGGCATGGCCGGGGCAAAGCGGGGATGGATCACCTCCGACCGCAGCGGCCGCCGCGCCGCCAGGCTCAAGGCCTTTTCGGCCGTGATGCTGGCGGTCGTCTTTGCAGCGGCCAGCCTCACCGCCGGAGGGAATGCGGAGCTGTTTTTCGACGCCGTTTACAGCGCAGAAGGGTATTTGCAGAGAGTGGGCAAGCAGCTAAGCGGCGCGGCCGCCGACCCCGGCAACGGGACGGTCAGCCGCGGGAACCTCTATCCCGCCGGGACAGAGCAGATGGAGGTCTGGACAGATCAGGCGCCGACCGAAACGCTCTACCTGCGGGGCTTCAGCGGCGGGGATTACAGCGGCGGCGTGTGGCAGCCAGCCGACGATGAGGGCGTTTACGCGCTGATGGAGGAAAACTCGCTGCACTGGGAACAGTGGAGCAGCTGGATTCCCGGCCTGCTTAACAGCCTTTACTTTGTGATGAACGCCAGCACCATGCGGGCGGAGCCCACTTCGCCGCGGGAACTCTGGATTCGCCAGCAGGATAACCTGGCCGGCCAGCGGTACACCCCTTATTTCAGCATGTGGCATTACAATGACGGGCAGACTCCGAACGAATATGCCTACCAGTATTATGAACTGAACCAGATGGCGGTCAATTGGGAAAATACCTCCCGAAGCTATGAGCTGACCACCGAATGGTATCATGAAACCCAGACTGCCTATATGCGGGAAGCCGCGTCGGTCTACACCCGGCTGCCGGAGGACGGGCTTCCGCGGCTTGCCGCGCTGTGCGCTGAGAATCCCGCGGAGGGGATGGACGAAGTGACGGCGTTCATCCTGTCCGTCCTGCACGGCAGCGCCGCTTATACGCAGACGCCGGGGCTTTTCCCCATGAATGAGGATCCGGTGGAATATTTCCTGTTTGAGGGGCAGCAGGGCTACTGCCAGCATTTCGCTTCCGCCGCTGTTTTAATGTACCGGATGTACGGGATTCCCGCCCGATACGCTGCCGGATACGCGATTTCGCCCTCGGACTTTGTCCGGCAGGAGGACGGCTATTACATGGCGGTGGTGACGGATGAGGCGGCCCACGCCTGGCCGGAGGTGTTTCTGGAGGACTACGGCTGGGTTCCCATTGAGGTCACGCCCTCCGGGGACAGCTCCCTTCCCGCCTATCCCGGGATGGATACGTCCCTGCTGGAGGAGCTGCTTTCCGGCCGGAATTGGGACCTGGAACTGCTGGAGCAGCCGGAAACGGCGGAGGACGCCGCCCGGACCGAATCCGGCGCTGTCCGGAATCCGGGCTTTTCCGTTTCCCTCCCCGACGGGTCTGTTTTGGCCCAGGCGGCGCCCTTCCTTTTGCTGTTTGCCGCCGCGGGCTTTCTCATCCGGCGGATGTCCGCGCTGCGGGAAATGGAGCGAATGAACGTCCGGGAAACCTTCGCGAAGCTCCTGGAGGCTTTGGACTTTGCCGGGCTGCTTGCCGGCTGCGACGGTTCGGAGGAGGATTTCCCCCACCGGCTGTCCCGGGCGGTTCCGGGCGTCACCGAAGCGGAAGCGGCGGAGCTTGCGGCCATTGTGCGGCAGGAGGCTTTCGGCCGCGAGCCGGTGGGGGAGGAGCAGGCAGAGCGGGTGCGGGCGCTGTACCGCCGCATTGTCCGGACGGTTTGCCGGGGCCTTCCCGCGTGGAAAAGGCCGGTGTTCCGGTACGGGAAAACATTCTTCTGAATCCGAAAAAAGCTCCGGGCGCTTTCGGGAAGCGTCCGGAGCTTTGCGGAACATCGCGCCGTCACAGGCAGAGGCGGATGATTCCCAAAACCAGCAGATGGGCAGGGTAAAACAGGTAAA
Source organism: Candidatus Merdivicinus intestinavium (assembly GCA_018713245.1). GTDB lineage: Bacteria > Bacillota > Clostridia > Oscillospirales > Ruminococcaceae > Merdivicinus > Merdivicinus intestinavium. Next base: position 7,155 of record DVFM01000075.1, on the reverse strand, counting down.
AGAACCATTTGGAGAAATTCCGCCCCCGTTCCATCCGCTGCCCGTTGTAGAAGCAGACGATGACGATTCCGGCCAGGGCAATTCCTGCCATGCCCCCCAGCGCGTAGAGAAAATTGGCGGCGGCGGAAAAGCGCCCGATGCCGCCCGCGAAATTAAGCAGCCCGAACAGCAGCGCGGATATTGCAAAAGCGGCCGCCGTTTTGTGTTTGGACTGGCCGGCCCAGGCAAACAGCAGCGTGAATACCGGCGCCAGCAGCGCCCAGTCGGAAAAAAGCGAGAGCAGGATGAGCCCCGCCACGGCGGCGGTCTTGAGGACGGGATTTGCAATCCTTTCCAGCGAAAGAAGGATCAGGAAGCAGATGAGCAGCGTAAACATCATGTTCAGCCCGCAGAATTCCAGCACACCGTTTTCCGTCATCGCCAGGCAGTAGGGAATTTCGGACAGGAGGGCGAAAATGCCGAGCCGGAGGGCGTAGCGCTTTTTGGAGCGGGTGTACCGGAAGCCTTCCACCAGGAAACAGCACATCACGATGGCGGTGAAATACCCGATATCCAGGAAAATTTCCGACAGGATATGGCCCGGCTCCAGAAAAACAGTGGAAATGTGGTTGAGCAGCATGGTGAACATCGCGATATATTTGATGACGTCACGGTTCCAGATTTTGGTGCGCAAAATAGATTCCTCCCGATTTTTCGCTTTTTTCTTCTATCGTAGTTCTTTTTCGTTTTGAGCTTGTGTTGAGAGTGAAAACAATTTGTGAATAAGGGAATGAATAAGGATGCATAAACCCCGCTGTTTCGTGTTGCAAACGGCAGAGTTTATGCGGTTGTAACTGATTTTTACTTCTGCAGGCGGCATTTTTGTGGTATAATCAGGATGGAAACGGCTTGTCCGGCGGATTTTTGCCTCTTTAGGGGTTCCATGCCGGAAATGCATCGAATGCAATCGAATCTAAGCATTAGACCTCCGCCCTTTTCGGCGTTATAATCAATATGGCGCATGCCGCAGCCGACAGCCTGTACTGCGTCTTGATGAATGGATAAAGGAGAAAATACGATGAAACAGAACGTGAAAAACATGACCCTGGCGGCGATGTTCCTGGCTCTGGGGCTGGTGCTCCCCTTTTTGACCGGGCAGATTCCCCAGATCGGCAGCATGCTGCTGCCCATGCACATCCCGGTGTTCCTCTGCGGATTGATCTGCGAGTGGCAGTACGGCGCGGCCGTCGGGTTTGTGCTGCCGCTGCTGCGCTATGCCCTGTTCGGGATGCCGGTGATTTACCCCACGGGGATCGCCATGTCCTTGGAACTGCTGACCTACGGGCTGGTGGCGGGGCTTTTGTACGCGCTTTCCCGCTGGCAGTGCATTGTGGCTCTTTACCGCTGCCTGATTGCCGCTATGCTGGCGGGGCGTGCGGTTTGGGGGATTGCCGAAATCATCCTGCTGGGTGTTGCCGGGGAGCGCTTTACCTGGCAGGCGTTTATGGCGGGCGCTTTCGCCAACGCCATCCCCGGCATTCTGGTCCAGCTCATCCTGATCCCCGCCGTCATGGCGGCGCTGAACCGCACCGGACTGGTCCGCTTTCGGAAACGGCAGCCCGACGGGGAGGTCCGCTCATGAGGGGCGGGATTCCGGCGGAGCTGGCGGCCGCCATCAGCAGGCTCCGGGCGGAAAAGCCGTTCCCGCTGATTGCCGTCGACGGCCGGTGCGCCTCCGGAAAGACAACGCTGGCGGCGCAGCTTGCGGCGGAGACGGGATGCAGCGTCCTCCACATGGACCACTTTTTCCTCCGTCCGGAGCAGCGGACGCAGGAACGGCTGGCCCAGCCGGGCGGCAATGTGGACCGCGAGCGGTTCCTGGAGGAGGCGCTCCTCCCGCTGCGGCGTGGCGTTCCCTTTTCTTACCGCCCTTATGACTGCCGCCGGCAGGCGTTTGGGGAACCGGTCCGGACCGGCGGCGGCCCCTTCTCCATCGTGGAAGGTTCCTACAGCTGCCATCCCGCCCTGTGGGACTTTTACGACCTGCATGTTTTCCTGACGGTCAGCCCGGAGGAGCAGCTTCGCCGCATCCGGGCGCGAAACGGGGAAGCGGGGGCTGCGCCTTTTCAGGAAAGGTGGATTCCGCTGGAGGAACGGTATTTTGAGGCATTTTCCGTGGCAGAGCGCTGCGAGCTCTGCCTGAACATGGAAAGGGACTAAACGGCGATGCATGACGGCTTGATGGGATTGGATGGGATGAGCAGGGTGGAAGGAATCAGGGCCTGCAAAAGGCTGAACGCAAATCAGCTGAAACTGCTGGCGATTGCCGCGATGATATTGGATCACTGCACGGTGGTGTTCGTGCCGGAAGCGTTCCCCGCAAGGTGGCTGCTCCGCATGCTGGGCAGGATTGCGGCGCCGACGATGTGCTTTTTCATCGCGGAAGGATATACCCATACGTCGAACCTGAAAAAGTATATGGGCAGGCTGCTGCTGGCGGCAGTCGTCTCCCACGTGCCGTATAATCTCTGTTTCGGCTACGAAATCTGGGACATTTTCCGCGCCACCGATGTGATGTTTTCCCTCCTGCTGGGCCTTGCCGCGCTGGCAATCTGGAAAAGCGAGGACATTGCGCCGTGGAAGCGGCTGCTGGGGGTGGTGGTCTGCTGCATTCTGGCGTATTCGGCGGACTGGAATTACATCGCGGTGCTGTGGATTCTGGGCTTTGGGATTTTTCACGGAAATCCGGGCAGGCAGCTCGCGGCGTTTACGGCGGTGGCGGTCCTCTACCTGCTCCAGGGCCTGATTTACGAGACTTCTTTCCCCTTTATCAGCCGGTTCGGCGTGTTTTTGATACTGCCGCTGCTGTTTTTGTACAACGGGCAGCGCGGGCGGAAAAGCAGGCTTATCAAGTGGGGCTTTTATTGGATTTACCCCATCCACATGCTGCTGATTTATGCCGTTGACCGCCTGATATAGGAGACTGTTTTCACCCCGGGAAGCGTCCCGGGGCTTTCCTGTTTGGGAAGGGGGATGATCCTGCTGTGAAACAATTCGGACGGACGGCCCTTGCGCTTGTCCTGTCAATGCTTTTTCTGCTGACCGGGTGCAGCGGAACGGAGCCGCTCTTTTTTGACCGCATTTCCAGCTCCCGGCCGCTGATTCAGGATTCGGGGGAAAGTTCCGGGCCGGAGTCCTCCGAGCTGTCCGAACCGGCTTCTTCCGAACCTTCTTCGGAACCTGCCCCGGAGCCCGCGCGGTACAGCGGGGAGCTGGAACTGCCGGTAAACGGCGCAAGCGGGTACGCCGCGGTTTCGCTGTACCTTCGGGAGGAGCCGGATGCGTCGGCTTCCGCAGCCGCGGTGTTGGAGGCCGGGGCCGGATTTACCATCCTGGAGGAATCGGGGGAATGGTGGCGGGTGCGCGCCGGAGAGACGGAAGGCTGGGTGGAGCACGCGGACTGCCTGATTAACCTTCCGGATGTGATCCCCTCCATCGTCTACAACGTCACCAACAGCTATTCGTCCCTGTTCCGCTCCTCGGGCCGGGAATTTCCCGGCGTCACGGGGCAGATGCTCTACGAATCCCGTTCCTACAACGAGCGGCTGGGCCGGGAGGAGTTCACCGTCGCCGTGCAGTACCGCATGGCTAAAAAAATCTGCGCCGTCCAGCAAAGCGCCCTTGCGGACGGCTATACGCTGATTCTTTACGAAGGGTTCCGCCCCTATTCTGTTCAGCTGCAGGTTTCAGACAGCCTGAGCGCCCTGATGGAGGAGGTTCCGGAAGTCCGGGCGGGGGTTGAAACCGAGCAATGGTCCATCAACTGGTTCATCGCCACCGGCGTTTCCAACCACCAGCAGGGGTACGCCATCGACGTTTCCCTGGGACGGGTCGGCGAACTGACCGAGAACGTCTGCGGAAATTACCTTTACGATACCGTTTCTTCCTATGAGGAGCTGGCCATGCCCACCGCCATGCATGAGCTGAGCATTGCGGCGGCCAGCATGGCGCGTCCGGTGACCTCCAAAAGCCCTACCGAATGGCGGAAAGCTGCGCCTGCCGCCTCTATGAACGAAGCGGCCTTTGCCCTGCAGGATTACTGCGTTTCGGCGGGGCTGACCCCTTTGGCGTCGGAGTGGTGGCATTTCAACGACCTGGACTGTTTAAGCGCCGTCGACGAAAGCTGGACCGGGGATTTTGTCCTCTCCGGGAATTACAGCGTCCCCGCGGAATAAAGCGGCGCAGAGGGAAATGCCGCATAAACAGAACTGCCGCACCCATGCACGATGGATGCGGCAGCTTTTTATGGTCAAATCCTGGTGATGTCCACCAGCTCGATGTCGTCCACCGTCTTGTTCATCGCCAGGCAGTCGGCAATGGCGTTGGCGGTGTCCAGGGAGGTGAGGCAGGCGATGGAGCGTTCCACAGCCTTGCGGCGGATGCGCACGCTGTCTTTGGCGGGGAGGCGGCCCTTTTCCGAGGTGGAGATGACGTAATCGATCTTTCCGGAGTCTAAGAGGGTCAGGACGTTGTTGTCCGGGTCCTCGTGAATCTTTTTGACGGTGTTGGCGGCGATCATGTTGCGGTTTAAGTTGGAGGCGGTGCCGCTGGTGGCGTAAAGCTCAAAGCCCAGGGAAGCGAACTTGTCCGCTACCTCCAATACCTCCTGCTTGTCGCCGTCGCGGACCGAGATAAACACCCCGCCGGTCCGCTTCATCTGATATCCCGCGGCCACCAGGCCCTTCAGGAGGGCGTCGTTGAAGTTCCGGGCAATGCCCAGCACCTCGCCGGTGGATTTCATTTCCGGCCCCAGATGGGTGTCCACGCCGCTCAATTTCGCGAAGCTGAACACCGGCACCTTCACCGCCACGAAATCCCGGGCGGGATAAAGCCCGGTGCCGTAGCCCAGGTCCTTGAGCTTGGCGCCCAGGGCGATCTGGGTGGCCAGGGAAACCATGGGCACGCCGGTGACCTTGGAGATGTAGGGCACCGTCCGGGAGGACCGGGGGTTCACCTCGATGACGTAAACCGAATGGTTGTAGACCACATACTGAACGTTGATGAGCCCCTTGACCTTCAGCGCCAGGGCCAGCCGGGCGGTGTAGGTGATGAGGGTCTTTTGAATGTGGTGGGGGAGGGTCTGGGCCGGATAGACCGAGATGGAGTCGCCGGAGTGGACTCCCGCCCGCTCCACGTGCTGCATGATGCCGGGGATGAGGTAGTCCTCGCCGTCGCTGATGGCGTCCACTTCCACCTCGGTGCCCATCATGTATTTGTCGATGAGGACCGGGTTTTCAATGTGGTGGGAAGTGATGATCTGCATATATTCTTCCACGTCCTTGTCGGAGTGGGCGATAATCATGTTCTGGCCGCCCAGCACATAGGACGGGCGCAGCAGCACGGGGTAGGTCAGGTCGTTGGCCGCTTTGATGGCTTCTTCGGTGGTAAAGACGGTGTGTCCCTGGGGGCGCGGGATGCCGCAGCGCTCCAGCAGCTCGTCGAAGCGTTCCCGGTCCTCGGCTTCGTCGATGGCGTCGGCGGAAGTGCCCAGGATGCGGACCCCCAGCTCGTCCAGGAATTTGGTCAGCTTGATGGCCGTCTGGCCGCCGAACTGCACCACGACGCCGTAGGGCTTTTCGGTCTCGATGAGGTTTTTCACGTCCTCCTTGGTCAGGGGGTCGAAATACAGCCGGTCGCCGGTGTCAAAGTCGGTGGAAACGGTTTCCGGGTTGTTGTTGGCGATGACCGCTTCATAGCCCTGGCGCTTCAGCTCCCAGACGCAGTGGACGCAGCAGTAGTCGAATTCGATGCCCTGGCCGATGCGGATGGGGCCGGAACCGAATACAATGACCTTTTTCCTGCCGGAATTCTGGCGCTCGATGAACTCGGCGGCCTCGTTTTCGTCGTCGTAGGTGGAGTAGAAATAGGGGGTCTTGGCGGCGAACTCGGCGGCGCAGGTGTCCACCATTTTATAGGAGGCATACCGGGGGTGCTCCACCTTCTGGCCGGAAATCCGTTCAATGGTGGAGTCCAGGTAGCCGTATTTTTTTGCCTGGAGATAAAGCTCCTCGGTGAGCGGGGAAGAAGCCATGCGTTTTTCCAGCTTCACCAGGTTGTTGAGCTTCCCTAAGAACCACTCGTCAATCATGGTGATCTCGTGGATTTTTTCGTAGGAAACGCCGCGTTTGAGGGCCTCAAAGACCACGAACAGCCGGCAGTCGTCGATGTTCGCGAGCTTTTCCGTAATTTCCTCGTCAGAAAGCTCCGCCAGCGAGGGCATGGTCAGGGAGTCGAGGCCCAGCTCGATGGAGCGGACGGCCTTCATAATGCCCTGCTCAAAGGAGGTGCCGATGGCCATAACCTCGCCGGTGGCCTTCATCTGAGTGCCCAGGGTGCGCTTGGCGTAGACGAACTTGTCAAAGGGCCACTTGGGGAATTTGACCACCAGATAGTCCAGCGCCGGCTCGAAGCAGGCGTAGGTGGTGCCGGTAACGGCGTTGACGATTTCGTCCATGGAGTAGCCGATGGCGATTTTGGCGGCAACCTTGGCGATGGGGTAGCCGGTGGCCTTGGACGCCAGTGCGGAGGACCGGGAAACCCGGGGGTTTACCTCGATGACCGCGTATTCCATGGACTCCGGATGCAGGGCGAACTGGCAGTTGCAGCCGCCTTCCACCTCCAGCTCGGTGATGATTTTCAAAGCGGCGGTGCGCAGCATCTGGTATTCCTTGTCGGACAGGGTGACGGCCGGGGCCACCACGATGGAGTCGCCGGTGTGGACGCCCACCGGGTCCAGGTTTTCCATGGAGCAGACGGTGATGACGTTGTTTTTGGCGTCCCGGATGACCTCGAACTCAATCTCCTTCCAGCCGGCGATGCATTTTTCCACCAGAATCTGGGTGATGGGGGAGAGACGCAGGCCGTTGCGGGCGATGTCCCGAAGCTCCTCCTCGCTGTCGGCAATGCCGCCGCCGGTGCCGCCCAGGGTGAAGGCGGGGCGGACGATGACGGGGTAGGAGATCACCTGGGCAAATTCCACCGCATCCTCCACCGTGGTGACCACTTTGGAAGGAATGCAGGGCTGGCCGATTTTTTCCATGGTGTCCTTAAAGGACTGGCGGTCCTCCGCCTTGTCGATGGTGTCGGGCTTGGCTCCCAGGAGTTTGACGCCGTGGG
>DVFM01000074.1 GCA_018713245.1 Candidatus Merdivicinus intestinavium | reverse complement strand
GACCAGAAGCTGGATTTCGTTCCGCTGGAAGGCGGCCATCACCGCCTCCTTTTCCGCCGGCTTCATCCGCCCGTGGAGAAGCCCCACCTCCGCGCCGGGGAGCAGCTTTGCCGCCTCGTCCCGGTACTGGGCGGCGGCCAGCAGGTCGCTCTCCGATTCTTCCACCAGCGGGCAGACGATGTAAGCCTGCTCCCCGGCCGCGATGTGGTCCCGGATAAAGCCCAGGGCCCGCCGGCGCTTGTCGGAGTGGATGACCAGGGTTTCCACCGCCTGCCGCCCTTTGGGCAGCTCATCCAGGATGGAGAGGTCCAGGTCGCCGTAGACGATGAGGGCCAGCGTCCGGGGGATGGGGGTGGCCGACATGACCAGGCTGTGGGGGCTGTCGCCCTTGCCCGCCAGGCGGCGGCGCTGCTCCACCCCGAAGCGGTGCTGCTCGTCGGTAATCACCAGCCCCAGGTTGTGAAAGGCGGTGGAATTCTGCACCAGCGCGTGGGTCCCCACCGCCAGGTCGTAGGCCCCGGCGGCCAGCTCCTCCTTGAGCAGCTCCTTCTGACGGGGGGTGAGGGAGCCGGTGAGGAGGCAGACCCGCACTCCCAGCGGTTCCAGCACCTTGGAAAAGGTGGCGAAATGCTGGACGGCCAGAATCTCGGTGGGGGCCATGACGGCGGACTGATAGCCGCTCTTTGCCGCGGCATAAACCGCCGCCGCCGCCACCATGGTCTTGCCGGAGCCCACGTCCCCCTGCAGCAGCCGGTTCATGGGATAGGGCTTTTTCATGTCCTCCAGAATCTCCCGGACAGCCCGCTGCTGGGCGCCGGTCAGGGAGAAGGGCAGGGAGGCTTCAAAGGCGGAGATGTCGGTGTTTTCAATCTGCACGGCGGTGGCGGCCTTCTCCCGGCCGCGCATCAGGATGAGCCCCAGGGAGAGGGTGAAAAATTCCTCAAACACCAGCCGCCGCCGGGCGATTTCGTAGGCTTCCCGGCCTTTGGGGAAGTGGATGTTTTCGATGGCGTAACGCAGCTGGCAGAGCTGGGCCGACTGCAGCAGGCTTTTGGGGAGGGGGTCCTCCAGCTGGTCGGCGCAGCGGACGGCTTCCGCCAAATTGGCGGCGATCATGCCGTTGGACAGCCCCTCGGTGAGGTTGTAAACCGGCCGCAGGACGCCGGCCTCCGCCGCCGGAAGGCAGGAGGTCATGGAAAGCTGGAACTGCCGCCCCATCACCGAAAATTTCCCGGCAAAGACGTATTCCTCCCCCGCCTTGATGCCGTAGTAGGCGTATTCGTTGTTGAAAATCGTCACCTGGAAGTTGGAAAGCCCGTCGTTTGCCAGGAGCTTGTAAAGGACCAGGCCCTTGCGGATGGGGGCGGGCTGGAACTTTTTTAAAACCATCCCCTTGAGGACGCAGCTTTCCCCCTCCCCGCATTCCGATGCCATCCGGGGGGAGGTGTAGTCGATGTAGCTGCGGGGATAATAGCGCAGGAGGTCCCGGACGGTGGAAATCCCCAGCTTTTCATAAAGGGCGGCCCGCTTGGCCCCCACATTTTTGAGGGCGGTGACGGGGGAATCCGGGGTGAGGGGGGGTGTGTGTTCCAAAAAATACCTCCTTAGGTTTCGATGCAGACAAAGGGGACCCGCCGTTCCTCCTCCGTACCGCCGGCGTGGGCGGCGGCGAAGGGCGGGCGGCCGCGGGGCGGCTCCCAATCCAGGGAAAGCGCCCCCTGCGCCACGGCGAGGAAATCCCCGAGAAAATCCGCCGTCCGGGGATGGGGCGTCCCCTCCCCGAAAAGGCGGCGGGAAAAGACCTCCTCCCGGGTGTAAAGCCGGAAATCCCCGCCGAAACGGCGGAGAAACGCTTCCCGGAATTCCTCCTTCCGGCCCGGCTTCACAAAAAACGACAGGGCCCGGGCTTCCAGGGAAGGCGGGCGCAGCAGGCAGTCCGCCGCGTCGGGGGTATCCCGGAGGAAGGCCCAGCGCACGTCAACAAGGCCGTGGTCGGCCGTAATGAGGACCAGGGTGTCCGAAAGCCCGGCGCAGAGCTCCTCCGCCGCCCGGTCGATTTCCCGGAGGCATTCCCCGATTTCCGGGCTGCGGGCCCCTTTGCGGTGCATCATGGCGTCCGGCTCCGGCCAGTAGGCGTAAAGGTAATGCCGCCCCGGCTCCCGGCAGATTTCCCGCACTTTTCGGCAGATGTCCCCCACGCTTCCCACCCTTTCCCCGGCGTAGGGGGAAAGGTAACGGGGGTCTGCCGTCCCGCCGGAGGCGCGCCTGATTTTGTCAAAGATGGACGCGCAGGGGAGCAGCCGCTCCGCCACCGGGTAATCCGCCGCCTTTTTCCCGCCGGACCGGGCCAGGGTGTTGGAAAAAACCGACACGTCGCCGATTTCCGGAAAAAAGAGGTTCCACCCGAGCCATCCGTGCTCGATGGGGGACAGCCCGGTCATCAGGGTGGTGGTGGCGGCCACGGTGGTGGGCGGAAAGACGGAGGAAAGGGTCCCCGCTTCGTGCCGCCGCAGGAAGGCGTCCGCCGGGAGCCATTCCCGGAGAACGGATTCCCCCATCCCGTCAAAAAGCAGCACCGCCACGTTCCGGAACCCCTTTTCCAGCAGGGCGTCCAGCCGGGGCAGGGAAGGATGCGGCGTCTCCCCGCCGTAATGGCGGAGCAGGGAGGCGGTCAGGGAAAGCAGGCTTTCTTCCATAGCGGCTCCTTTCTTACGCACAAGCCCCCTGCGGCGTGGGCAGGGGGCCTGGAAGGCGGCGGTTGGTTATTCCACCGAGATGATGTAGTAATAGACGGGCTGTCCGCCGTTGATGAGGCTGATTTCCAGGTTGGAATTGAGCTTTGCCTTTAAAAGCTCGCAGGCGGCCGCCGCCTGGTCGTCGGTGACGTCGGCTCCGTAAATCAGGGTAATGAAGCTGGAATCCCGCCGCACCATGGATTTGGTCAGCTTGTAAACCGCCTTTTCCAGATCCTTCTCCACAAAGGAGAGCTTGCCGTTTTCCATGGCGAGGATTTCCCCGGCCTTGATGTTGTGGCCGTCGTAATCGCTGTCCCGGGCGGCAAAGGTAATCTGGCCGGACTGGACCCGGGAAGCCGCCTCGGTCATGTTCACCTGGTTGTCGGCAAAGGATGCCTCGGGGTCAAAGGCCAGCATGGCGGAAATCCCCTGGGGAATGGTGGTGGTCTGGAGGACGCAGACCCGCCGGTCTGCGAGTTTGACCGCCTGTTCCGCCGCCATGATGATGTTTTTGTTGTTGGGCAGGACGAACACCGTCTGGGCGGGCGTGGCCTGGATGGCGCTTAGGATGTCGTCGGTGCTGGGGTTCATGGTCTGGCCGCCGGTGACCACCTGGTTGACCCCCAGGTCGGCAAAGAGGGACTGGACCCCCATTCCCGCCGCCACGGCGACAAAGCCGTAGGGAATCTCCGGGTCCACCGGGACATACCGCTCGTTGGAGGCGAGCTGCTCCGCCTCGGTGACCTGGGCGGTGTGCTGCTCCTTCATATTCTCAATCTTCAGTTTGGTGAGCATCCCGAATTTCAGCCCTTCCTCCAGGGCGCTGCCGGGATGGTTGGTGTGGACGTGGACCTTAATGATCTCCTCGTCGTCCACCACCACGACGCAGTCGCCGATGGATTCCAGATAGGCCCGGAGCTTCAGGGCGTCCTCGCAGCCGGGGGCCTTCAGGACGATAAACTCGGTGCAGTAGGTAAAATGGATGTCACCGTCCGCCTCGGCCACCGCCGAACGCTTGGGGGCGGGAGCAGGCGCCGCGGGGGAAGCCTCCGGCTTCCGGATGGGGCCGCCTTCAAACACTTCCAGCATGGCGCGGAAAATAATGACCACGCCCTGTCCGCCGGCATCCACTACGCCGGCCTTTTTGAGGACGGGGAGCATTTCCGGCGTCCTTTGCAGAGTTTCCTCCGCCTGCTCCACCGCGGCGCGGAATACGGTGACGGCGTCGTTGTCGTCCATTGCCACAGCCCGGGCCTTTTCGGAGGCTTCCCGGGCCACGGTGAGAATGGTGCCCTCGGTGGGCTTCATCACCGCTTTATAGGCCGCCGTCACCCCTTCTACCAGCGCGTCGGCCAGGTCGGAGCCGGTGGCTTCCGCCTTGCCCTGGAGCCCTTTGGAAATCCCGCGGAAGAGCAGGGACAGGATGACCCCGGAATTCCCGCGGGCGCCCCGGAGCAGGGCGGAAGCGGCCACCTTGGAGGTTTCCGCAGCGGTGGGGTTTTTGAGCATTTCCAGCTCGCGCACCGCCGCGCCGATGGTCATGGACATATTGGTGCCGGTGTCGCCGTCCGGGACGGGGAAAACATTGAGCTCGTCAACCTTCTGCTTCTGGCTGGCGATGGTATATGCCGCGGAAATGATGGCATCCCGCAGCAGACTTCCGTTAATCACAATCGCTGCACTCCTAACAAAGCGGGGAGACCCGCCTACAAATTTCGCCCTGGGTTCAGTTGGTCCGCATCCCGTCCACAAACACGTTGACATGCTCCACATGGATGCCGGTGATATCCTCCACCGTGTAGCTCACCTTGTGCATGATGCTCTTGACGATGGCGGAGATGTTGACGCCGTAAGTGACGATGATGTGGAGGTCGATCACCAGTCCGCTGCCCCGCTGCCGGACCTTCACCCCGCGGGTATCCTCGCTTAAGCCCTTAAGCCTGTTCCAAAAGCCTGCGGCGGGATGGGAAACTGCCATAGCCGCAACCCCGAAGCAGCTCGTCACTGTCGAGCCCACCAGGTTGACAAAAAAGTTCTGTGAGATTTCAATGGCGCCCAGATGGTTTTTCAGCCTGACCATAATCTACCCTCCTGATTTATGAATAAAATAAACCGGTATTCTTATAATACAGTTTAATAAAATCCCGCTGTTTTGTCAAGGGAAAAGGGGCGTTTTGCGCACCCGGTTGGGCGGACAGCGGCAAATTTTCCGGTCTAACCGCCCATTGCGGCGCATAGGATATACTGTTTCAGGGAAAGGAGCGGTTGCCATGCGGACACATTTGCGGCGGAAAAAGCGCCTCCGGAGCCTTCAGCGGATCTTTGCCGCCCTGGCTGCGGCGGCGGGAATTGCCGGCTGCGCGGCGGCGCTTTTTTACAGCCTGCCGGGGATTTCCGGCTACATGGTCAAAGCGGGGCTCATTTCGGCGGGTTTTGCGCTGCCGGAAGGCGGACTTGCCGTGCTGGAAGGCGGCGCGGAGCCGGAGGAGCCGCCGGCGGAAAGCGCCGAAGCCTCCGCCCCGGAACCGGAGCCATCGGCAGAAGCGCCGGAGCCCTCCGAAGAACCGGCGGAATCCTCCCCGGTCGAAGCGGCGGAAACCTCCTACCCGCCCATTGAGGTCAGCGTCCCCGAGGTGGCGGAGGAAAACCGGGCCGCGCTGGTCCACAAGACCTATACGGTTTCGCCCTCCAATATTTATATTCCCCTGGAAAACGGATATATTAAAAACTGCACCGGCATTTCCAACGCGGACGTGAAGGCGCAGATTGAAAATCCGCCCTACTTCACCATCGAGGACACCGACGCGCCCCAGGTGCTCATCATGCACACCCACACCACCGAAAGCTACGTCCCCTTCACCGGGGATTATTACGACCGCACCATGTCCTTCCGCTCCACCGACAACAGCCAGAACATGGCGGTGGTAGGGGACCGCATCGCAAGCGAGCTGGAGGCCGCCGGAATCGGGGTCATCCACGACGCCACCCAGCACGACTACCCCTCCTACAACGGCGCTTACGACCGCTCCCGCAAGACGGTGGAGCAGTATCTGGCGGAATACCCTTCCATCAAAGTCGTGCTGGACATCCACCGGGACGCCATCGCCTCCGGCGACCAGGTTTACTCCGCCGAAGCGGAGATCGACGGGAAAACGGCGGCCCAGGTCATGATTATCTCCGGCTGCGACGACGGCAGCATGGAATATCCCGACTACATGAAAAATCTGAGCTTTGCCGCCGCTTTGCAGAACCAGCTGGAGGGGGACTGGCCCACCCTCACCCGCCCGGTGCTCTTTGATTACCGGCAGTACAACCAGCAGCTGACCACCGGCTCGCTGCTCATCGAGGTGGGGAGCCACGGCAACACGCTGGAGCAGGCCGCCTATTCCGGGGAACTCATCGGCAAATCCCTGGGGAGGCTGCTGAACGGCATGAAACAATGAAAAAGAAAGGAAACAGCCATGGAAAACAGGATGCTGAAACTGCGTTATTTTCTGCTGGGGTTTGTCCCCACCCTCTGCGCCGCCGCCCTCATTTGGGGGCTGGCCGCCGTGTGGCTCAACACCAGCGCCGCGCTGATGCCGGAGCTTCCCTCCCTGTCGGTGGAAGCGGTGGACGGCGGCGTCTGGAAAATCACCGCCTTCGGCGAAGAACGGGTGCTTTCCCTGCCGGCGGACCGGCTGGAGGAAGCGGTTTCCCGGTTCCCCGTGCTGGTCCCCCGGGAGCTGCGGCTGCTGGCCTGGGGGATCGACGCACTGGGAGGGAATAACTGGAAGGAATATCTGCGGGGACTGCTCCCATACTAAAAACGGGGGACGAGCTCCCCCAATCCAGGCAAGGAGGTTTTTTGTGTGCCGCAGTTAACCGCAAAAGAACTGAGCGCCCTTGGCGACCAGCTGGGGATGGAATGTTCCCTGGTCAAAAAGTACCAGATGTACGCGCAGGTATGCGCCGACCCGCAGCTCCGGACCAAGTGCGAGGAAACCGCCGCCAAGCATCGGAACCACTATCAGGCCCTCCTGGGCCTCTTGGGCTGAGGAAAGGAGCGCCGATATGCAAGCGACCGTCAATACCGCAAACTTTGACGACAAGGAAATCCTGACAGACGCCCTGGCGTCGGAAAAATTCGCCGCCGACAGCTACAACACCTTCAGCTGCGAAGCCGCTACCCCCCAGGTGCGGCAGAATTTCCTCTCCCTCCTTTCGGAGGAGCACGAAATTCAGAACAGCATCTTCCAGGAAATGAGCAAGCGGGGCTGGTACCCCACCCCCGCCGCCGAACAGCAGAAAATCGAGGATGCGAGGCTCAAATACCGCAACATGGCTCCGTAAAAGCAGCCGCCGGAGAACGGATTCTCCGGCGGCTTTCGGCATTTTGAAAGGCATCCGGACAACGCGGCTTCCGCCGCCTGTCCCAAAGCGCCCAAATAAAACCGCCCCCGGGGCGCCGGCGTCTGCGGCCGGATTCCGGGGGCGGTTTTCCGTATGAAAGGAGCAGGCTTACATCCACCCGCAGTCCTCATAGTCTTTCCATTTGTTGCGGTAGGCGCGCTCGGTCAGGAAGTGGTTGATGAGATAAGCGCCGCCCATGATGAGGGTCAGCATGCCGAAAACCAGCGTCACCACCGACATGGCGGTCATGCCGCGGTCATTTTCCCGTAAACGGTTGGATTTCATAAAAGTATACCTCCTTCGTTGGGTGCAGCGCCGGGATCGTCCGGCTTTTTCTGAGGCTCCGGGAAGCCCCAGCCGTCCAGCCCGCTCCGGCGCAGCGCGCCGAAAATGCGGTACTGAAAGCCGCTGCTTTCCCGTTCCTTCTGCGCTAAAAATTCCTTCATCGCCTGCCGCTGGGTGTAGCCGTCGGCGGGGCATTTGCTCTTGACCACCGGCAGCCCCGTCCGCTCCACGGCGCGGCGGATCTCCTTTTCCGGCGCGAACACCAGCGGGCGGATCAGCCACAAATCCTTGCGGGAAAGGTAGGACTTGGGAGAAAAGCACCCGAGCCTTCCTTCGTTGAACAGGTTCATGAGGAAGGTCTCAATCACGTCGTTGTAATGGTGGCCCAGGGCGATTTTATTGCAGCCGGCCTCCTTGGCCGCATCGTGGAGCGCGCCGCGGCGCATCCGGGCGCAGAGACTGCACGGGTTCGGCTCCTTGCGGGCGTCAAAAACGATCTCCCCGATCTGGGTCCGCTTAATGACGCAGGGGATTTCCATCCGGGCGCAGAGCTTTTCCACTTCGGCATAGTCGCCGGGGACCCCGTGGAACTGCGGGTCCAGCGTAATGGCCGTCAGGCTGTACTCAATGCCGATAAAGCGCCGCAGCTGGGAAAGCCCCGCCAAAAGCGCCACGGAATCCTTCCCCCCGGAAACGCCCACCGCGATCCGGTCCCCGTCCTGGATGAGGCCGAACTCCTGAATAGCCTTGCGCATATATCCTAAAATCCGCTGCATAAAACCTCCCGCCGCCTTGCGTACTGCTTTCTTTTCCCATTATACTCCATGCGCCGCGGAAAAGCAAGCGGACAAATCATAAGATCCCCTTAATTTCAAAAAAGGGACCGGGGACGTCCTGCGCCCCGATCCCTTCCGCATTGCGGCTGTCATTCCGATGCGGCGTTCCGTTTCAGTTCCGCCGCGCTGAACGCCTCCAGCTTCCCCGGCGTAGCCAGGTAGAAGGTGCCGCCGCTGTAAACGCCCGTGCGGTAATCCAGATACAGGTTTTCCCCCATCTCCACCGGATGATCCAAAAGCAGCGAAAAGCCCTTGTCCTGGCTGCAGGATAGCAGCAGATAGCGGATGTTGCCGTCCTCCTGCATGGTGAGGGAGAGACCGATGAGGCCGTTGTCCGGGTCCAGGAAGATGTTGTCGGGAACTTCCCAGCCGGTCAGGCTCCAGGAGCCTTCCAGAAGGATTTCGTCCGTCAGGGAGAATCCCGCCGGCATTTCCTCCTTGTAGAGGGAAACCCGGATTCCCAGGTAGGTCCCGTCCTCCCCGTAAGCCGGCTCAATCCCCACCGCGTTGGAACCGAACGCATACAGGTCGCCCCACTCCGCCTGGGGATCTCCTTCCAGGAACTGGGGAGAAGCGGGAACGGAGCAGTCCACCATGCAGAGCGGATTTCCGGCGCTGTCGTAATAGTAGGCAAAATATTCGCGGTACCAGACCTTGGAAACAGAGGACGCCGGGACAAAATTCTCCATGGCCCCCAGCAGCTCCAGGTCCTTGTCAAACAGGTACAGGGAAACCGAATTTTCCTCCGTCAGAACCGACACGCGCAGAGCGCGCTCCCGGGGGTCCATAAACAGCTGGCCCATCAGCTGGCCTTCCAGCTGGGTTTCCGATTTGAGGCGGATGCTGCGGCCGTAGGTAAAGGCGGTGAGGTTGAGGCTGCTGCGGCCGTCGTGCACCATATAGATCTGCCCGCTGGTCAGATAAAAGCTGCTTCCCTCGCCAAGGTAGGAAAAAACATCCTGAAATTCCTCCGGTTCCCTCAGGTTGATGGTGCTGATGAAGGTGTAGGTGGGAGAATCCGCGTCCGGGCTCACCTGAATCTGCTCGCCGGTGGGAAGGACTTCCCTTCCGTTGACGTAGCAGACCGGCAGATAGCTGGCAAGCCGGTCCTCCTCCAGCGTCTGCCGGGGGGAAACCGTGTAGCTTGTAACCAGCGCCAGCGTGCTGCCGTCCAGGCAGGAAGCGGCCAGCTGGCCGTCCTGGGCCAGAGTGACAAGATACTCCGGCTTCTGGGGGGAACTCAGGTCGTACAGAGAAATGACCGTAATGGTGCGCTGGCGCGTCCCGGCATCGGACCAGTAATAAGCGGTCCCGACGGCAGCCAGGGTCGTACCCTTCAGGTAAAGCTCATTGACGGCGATACTGCTCAGATGCATCCCTTCAAATTCGGGGACCTGAAATTCAGGCTGAAAGACCGAGGCAGGCTCTTCCGTGCTCTTCCGGAGATTAAAAACCGTGATGGTCTCCGACTCCTCTCCGGAGGACAGGGAACAGAGGAGGCTGCCCGCCGACTGAACCGTACCCGCGCCGGAAACGCTGTCCGACATGGCTACCGCAGCGCCGGCCCGGGAATAGGCAGGGGCGGCCCCGCTGTAGACCTGGCTGTCCCTCTGCAGGCTGACCATGGCGTCATACACGTCCTGATATGCGGAAACGTCCTGCTGCTGCAGGCTGTTTTCCGGCTCCTGCTGCGGTTCGGAGGGGGTCTCCTCCGGCGCGGAGGAGGCGGGACCTTCCGTTTGGCCGCCCGAAGGCGCGGACTGCTGCGGCTGAGAAGGCTCCGGCGCAGGCGCAGGCAGGGCGTCCGTACCGGGCTCCCCGGATGCCTCGCCGGAAGGAGCCTCATCCTCCGATTCCGCAGAAACCTCGCCGGGCAGAGAAGGCGAGGCGGAACTCTCCGGCGCGGAGGATTCCGGCCCGGAACTTTGCAGGGACGATTCCGGCGTAATGACAGAGGGGCCGGCAAACTGCCGGAGAAAAACCGTACCGGAAAGAACCACAAGCAGGCATGCGGCGGCAGCCGCAGCCGGCAGGTACCGCCGGATACGGATTATCGGGATGCGCTGCCGGTCGGGCAGCCTGGGAAGCAGGTTTTCCGGTTCCAGCGACGGCGGAATCTTTAAAGAATCCGCCATCTCCCGGATGCGCCGCTCCATCGCATCGTTGTCCGGGGTGTGTTTCATCGATGATCGTCCTTTCCGAATGATAAAAACGCTTTTTTCATGCGAGCGTCTCGCGCAGCTTTGCCAATGCGCGGCTGTGCTTGGAACGGACGGTATTGCGGTTCAAGTGGAGTATTTCGGCGATCTCGCCGCTGTCATACCCGCCGAACACCGTCAGAGAAACGATCAGCCGTTCCTCCTCGCTCAGCAATGCCATTGCCCGCCTGAGCTCCAGGGAATCCTCCCGGGAATCCGAAACAGGGATTTCCACTTCAGACAGCTCCGTTTCATCCCGACGCTGGGTGTAGGTTTTCATCTTCCGCTTGCATTTGGCGGAGAGGATTTTAAACATCCAGGCGCGGAAAGCGCCGTCCTGGCGCAGCTTGGGCAGATTCTCCCAGGCGTCCAGCACAGCCTCGCTCACCGCGTCCTCGGCGTCTGTTTCGTTTTTCAGGCAGTAAAAGGCAAATTTGTATAAATCCTTGTAAATCTCCTGGTAAAGCTTGGAAAAGGCCGTTTTATCACCTTTCTTCGCTGCAGGCACAAGGCTTTGGATCTCTGCCATTTCCTCACCTCGTATGGATTAGGGCAGCCACCTTTCCGGTTCTACCAGTCATTTATATAGTGTCCCGGAAGAGGCGGACTGTTGCATGATTTTCGATTTTTATTGCGGAAAACTGCCCGTCGGGGGAGCCTGTCCGGCGGTAGCGGAACAGGTAGGCGCAGGGGCCGCCCTCCCCCACAGGGTCGAAGGGGAAGAAATCCAGGTGGGCGAGCCGTTCCGTCCGCTTGGGGTCCTCCCCCGCGTATTCCGGCAGATAGCGCGCCCGCAGGGCGGGGTCGGCGAAAAATTCCCGCCGGGCCTGCCGCGCCGCCGGGCTGTCCAGGCCGGGAAGCCAGTCGGGGAGCTTCCGCGCCTTCTCGTGGGCGTACAGGTCAAAGCGCATGCAGTACCCGAGCCTTTCCGGGTCGCAGCCCTCCATCCCGCAGCCGCAGCGGTACAGCGTCTCGTACTGTCCCAGCAGGGAGGACGGGGCCAGATGCAGCCCCATTTCCCGCCGGAGCCGCGCGAGCTCCTCAAAAAATCCGAAGGGCTCCTCCGCCAGCGAAAGCAGGTACCGAAGCGACGCCCGGAACCTTCCGGAATTGTGGTAAAGCTCCACCTGCTCCTCAATTTCCTTGAGCGTTAAAAGCTCGCCGAAGGTGAGCTCCCGGGTGGACAGCACCTCATAGGGCGGCTCGTCCCGGTACAGGATGCCGTATTGGGCGGCGTCCCGCCGGAGGCCGGAGCCTTTGAGCAGCTTGAGGAATCCCAGCTGGAGCTGGTCCGGCCCCAGGCTGTAGACAAAATTAAAGGAGCGCCGGAAGCTCTCGTACCCCTCAAAGGGCAGCCCGGCAATCAGGTCCAGGTGCAGGTGGATGTTCCGCCCCGCCCGCAGCCGTTCCGCGGCGCTGCGCAGTTCCTCCAGCCCGGCGCGGCGTTCCACCGCCCGGAGGGTGTCCGGGTTGGCGGACTGGACGCCGATTTCAAACTGAAACAGCCCGGGCCGGGCGCTTTCCAGAAGCCGGAACTGCTCCTCGGTAAAGCAGGCGGACTCGATTTCAAAGTGAAAGTTGGTGACGCCGTTGTCGTTTTCCGCCAGGAACCGCCAGATTTCCATGGCGAAGCGGGGATTCGCGTTAAAAGTGCGGTCCACGAATTTTACCTGGGGGACCTTTGCGTCCAGGAACCGCCGCAGCTCCGCCCGGACCTTGGGAAGGGGCTGGAAGCGGACGCCCTTGTCCGCGGAGGAAAGGCAGTACTGGCAGTTAAACGGACAGCCCCGCTGGGCCTCATAGTAAAGGATGCGGTTTTGATACCGGCCCAGGTCGTCATAGGGAAAGGGGAGCTTTCCAAGGTCCAGGGGCGGGGCGGCGGGATTGGTCCGCGGCGCGCCATTGTCCGTCCAGGTGAGGGACGGAACCCCGTCCAGCGGCTTCCCGTCCCGCAGGGCCAGGCAAAGCCGGGAGAAAGCCTCCTCCCCCTCGCCAGACAGCACAAAATCCGCCCCGCTTTCCAGAAGGGCCCGGGGCGCGTCAAAGCTCACCTCCGGCCCGCCCAGCAGAATGCGCGTGCCGGGGAGCACCTTCTTTAAAGACCGGACCAGGCGCCGGATCATTGCATAGTTCCAGATGTAGCAGGAAAATCCCAGAAGGTCCGGAGCCTGCCGGTAAAGTTCGGACAGGATCAGGTCCTCGGACTGATTGATGGTGAATTCCGCGGTGCGGCAGTCGATGCCGTACTGCTCCCGGGCGTACCCCGCCAGGGAGTAGACCGCCAGACAGGTGTGAATGTATTTGGCGCTGATGCCCGCCAGCAAAAATTTCATGGATACCGACCCTTTTCTGTTTTGTCTTCCCTTCTATCATAACATAAATCGCAGGCTTTCACAATCTGGTTTACAAAAAGTTTGCTGTTTTCGTGCAAATAGCCGGATTTTACCTCTGCCGTCTCCGCAAAAACGCAGGAAGCCAAAAAACTTTAGAATATTTCTAAAATCCTCTTGACAACCGGAGAAGAACGCGCTATAATAGGGGTACAGTCAAGAAACGATCCATCGGCTGAAAAAGAGACAGAAATTCAAAAAATTTATGAGGAGGACCCTGAATTATGAAAAAGTTTGTATGCACCGTCTGCGGTTATGTGTTTGAAGGCGAAACCGCCCCTGAGTTCTGCCCCCAGTGCAAGGCTCCCCGTGAGAAATTCAAAGAGCAGGGCGACGGCATGACCTGGGCTGCCGAGCATGTTGTCGGCGTTGCGGCCGGCGCTCCCGAAGATATCATGGCAGACCTGCGCGCCAATTTCCAGGGCGAGTGCACCGAGGTCGGCATGTACCTGGCCATGGCCCGCGTTGCGCATCGGGAAGGCTACCCCGAAATCGGCCTGTACTGGGAAAAAGCGGCTTATGAAGAAGCGGAGCACGCTGCGAAATTCGCCGAGCTGCTGGGCGAAGTTGTGACCGACTCCACCAAGAAGAACCTGGAAATGCGGGTTGAGGCCGAAAACGGCGCCACCGCCGGCAAGTTCGACCTGGCCAAACGCGCCAAAGCACTGAACCTGGACGCTATCCACGACACCGTACATGAAATGGCCCGCGACGAAGCCCGTCACGGCAAAGCCTTCGAAGGCCTGCTGAATCGCTACTTCGGCAAATAATTAGCGCTTCGCCAAGTAATCCTTACGAATTCTCCAGAATACCAGAATTACAAACCCCGGAAGGACGTTCCTTCCGGGGTGTTTTTTACGGGAGCATATCCGCGATGCCCTTCAATCGGGCTGCCAGCTCATCTTCCCTCCCGGCATACGAATCCCCCTCAAAAATCAGGCTGTTCCACAGGTCATGCAGCTGCGCCGACAAATCGGGATCGCCGCAAATCTGCGAAGCAGCGTAAACGTTGCTGGCCAGCGCTTCCGCCGCATCCGGCTCCGAAAGCTCCCCGCTTTCCGCTTTCTCAACGGCAAAGGACAGAATTGTCCGGCAGCGCTGCGCCCGCACGTTCTCGTATTCCCGCACTTTGAGAGCGCCCCCCGCCCAGAAGGAAACCCCGGCGGCAGCAAGAAACGCTGCGGCCATCAGCATTTTTCCGCCTTTTTTCATCCGAATGCCCTCCTCTCTGATTCCGAAATCAATTTTATCACAGGCAAGGAAAAACATCAATGCGGCGGGACTGACTGGCAGGGAAACCATCGATTTTTTACAAAATTCTCGAAAAAGGGACTTTTCACAACCGGAAAAATACTTTATAATAAAGAGGAAAGCAGCCTGCCTGGTCCGGAGAACCCGGCGGGTTTTGTCATAGAGATTACGGGAGGCTTTGAAGATGATGAACCGAGTCAAAGTGGTCATTTGCGGCAAAACCTACACCATCCAGACGGAGGAATCCCCCTCCTATCTGGTGAAGCTCTCCAAGGAGCTGGACAAACGCATCAATGACTTTATGGACCAGAACGAAAGCGCTTCGGTCACGACGGCGGCGGTGATGGTCGCCCTGGAGCTGATGGACGAAAGCGCCAAAAATGTGGCGGACGTGGACCACATCCGCGCCCAGATCAAAGGGTATGTGGAGGAGGCGTCCAAGGCCCAGCGGGAACTGGCGCAGCTGAAAAAGGAAAACGAGGAGCTTGCCGGAAAGCTGGAGGAATCAAAAGCATGAAAAAGCCGGAGATTCTGGCGCCGGCCGGTTCCTACGAAGCCCTGGAGGCAGCCGTGCGCTGCGGC
The DNA here is from genome assembly GCA_018713245.1 of Candidatus Merdivicinus intestinavium. Classification (GTDB taxonomy): domain Bacteria; phylum Bacillota; class Clostridia; order Oscillospirales; family Ruminococcaceae; genus Merdivicinus; species Merdivicinus intestinavium. Next base: position 11,388 of record DVFM01000074.1, on the reverse strand, counting down.
GCGGACGCCGTATATCTGGGGCAGAAAAATTTCAGCGCCCGGGCCAATTCCCGGAATTTCGGGCCGGAAGAGCTGCGGGAAGCGGCTGATTACGCCCACCGCTTCGGCGTCAAGATTCACCAGGCCCTGAACACGGTGGTGTTCGGCCGGGAACTGGAGGGGCTGAAGGACTGCATCCGCACCGCCTGCGAAGCGGGAGTGGACGCGCTGATTGTCCAGGACTGGGGCGTTGCCGCGGCGGTGAAGGCGTTCGCGCCCTCCCTCCCCCTCCACGCCTCCACCCAGATGGCCATCCACTCCCCGGCGGGAGCGGAAACGGCCAGGCGGCTGGGCTTTTCCCGGGTGGTGCTGGCCCGGGAGCTTTCCCGGGAGGAAATCGCCGCCGTCCGGCGCTCCACCGATCTGGAAATAGAAACCTTCGTCCACGGCGCCCACTGCATGTGCATGTCCGGCCAATGCTACATGAGCGCCATGTTCGGCGGAAAGAGCGGCAACCGGGGCCAATGCGCCCAGCCCTGCCGCCTGCCCTTTGCGGCGGGCTGCCCCTCTGTGCCCAAAACGGGGGAATATGTGCTGTCTTTAAAGGACATGTCCCTGGTGGAGCGGCTGCCGGAGCTGGCGGCCATGGGGGTGGATTCCTTCAAAATCGAAGGGCGGATGAAGCGGCCGGAATATGTGGCGGCGGCCGTCACCGCCTGCCGCAAAGCACTGGCCGGGGAAACGCCGGACCTGGACGCGCTGCGGGCGGTGTTCTCCCGCAGCGGCTTTACCTCCGCCTATTACGACGGACAGCTGGGGCGGGAAATGTTTGGCTTCCGCCGGAAAGAGGACGTGACGGCCGCCGCGCCGGTCCTGAAGGAACTGGCGGGGCTGTACCGCAAGGATGCCCCCCGGATCCCGGTGGAAATGCGCTTTGCCATGCGGGAGGAGGCGCCCGCGTCCCTCACCATGACCGACGGGGAGCACACCGTCTCCGTTTCGGGGGAAATCCCCCGCCGGGCGGCCTCTGCGCCGGCGGACGAGGCCCTCGCCCGGAAGTTTCTGGGGAAGCTGGGCGGCACGCCCTATTTTCTGGACGGATTTTCCGCCGAAATCGGGGAGGGGCTCACCATGCCGGCCGCCGCTTTCAACGCCCTGCGCCGGGAAGCGGCCGACGCTTTGGACCGTGCGCGGAAAACGCCGCCCGCCCCCTTTCGGGAACAGGACTTTCCCCCTCTGCCGGAGCGGCAGTTTTCCCCATCTTCCCCGGAAAAATGGGGAAAATTCCAGCGTGTTTCGCAGATCCCTCCCCAATCCCGCGGGGAATTTTCCAGAATCCTGCTGCCGGTGCCGGAATTGGAGGCCCATTTGGAGGAACTCTCCTCCGAAAAGGAACGGCTGGCGGCGGTGCTGCCCCGGTTTTTATTTGACAGCGAGGGGGAATTCCTCCCCCGGCTGAAAAAGCTGCGGGAGCAGGGCGTTGCGGCCCTCTTCTGCGACAACGCCGCCCACATTGCCCTCGGACGGGAAGCGGGGATGGAGCTCCTGGGCGGGCCGTTCCTCAACCTGACCAATTCCCTGGCCCTGGCGGAGGCGGAAACGCTGGGAATCGCCGCGGCTGTGGTTTCGGTGGAGGAAAAGCTGGATGACATGCGCGCGCTGCGGGCGGGGATTCCGCTGGGGGCGGCGGTTTACGGAAGCCTGCCGCTGATGGCGGTGCGCAGCTGCCCGGTAAAAGCGCAGCTGGGCTGCGCCAAATGCGGCCGGAAGGGCTTTGTCACCGATCGGAAGGGGATTTCCTTCCCGGTGCGGTGCGACTACGACAAATCCGCCAGCTTCCTGTACAACGCCGTGCCGCTGGAAATGTCCGACCGCGTGCGGGAGCTGGAATTCCTGGATTTCTGGCTGTTTTCCTTCACGGAGGAAACGGCGCAGGAGGTCCGGGAGACGCTGCGGCGTTACGGCGCCGGCGCAAAGCCCTCCGGGAGCTACACCCGGGGCCTTTACTACCGGGGAATCGATTGACCAACCAATCTGGAACAAGGAGAAGGATTTTATGCGGCTGAAAATCAAGCGGCTCCGTCCAGGGGCCGTCCTGCCCAGGCGCGCCACGCCGGAAAGCGCGGGCCTGGACCTCTGCGCCTGTCTGGAGCAGGAACTGACCATCTACCCTTTCGAGCTGGTGCGGGTGCCCACCGGCCTTGCCATCCAGCTGGAGCCGGGGACGGTGGGGCTCGTTTACGCCAGGAGTGGACTGGCGTCCAAATTCGGCGTTACCCTTTCCAACTGCGTGGGGGTCATTGACAGCGACTACCGGGGGGAGCTCCAGGTGGCCATGACCAACCATTCTCAAACCCCCTACACCATCCGCCCCGGCGACCGGGTGGCCCAGCTGGTGGTGAGCCCCGTCTTTCTCCCGGAGGTGGAGGAAATGGAGGCGCTGGACGGCAGCGAACGGGGAACCGGCGGCTTCGGTTCCACCGGATACGGGGAAGAAGGGGGGCGCTCCCGGTGAAGCGGACCTTTCTGCTCATTTTATACCTGTTCGGCGGCCTGCTCATCGGGACGCTGCTGACCGAAGTGGCCAAAAAGGTGTCCTGGCTTTCCTGGCTGTGCTGGGGCGAATCCATCGGCATCAACAGCCTTTCGGTGGATTTGGCGGTGGTGCAGTTCACTTTCGGCATCACCATTTCCATGAACGTCGCCCTTCTGCTGTGCATCATTCTGGCGGTGGTTTTGTATGTCAAAACCGCCGGAAAGATTCACTGAGGAGGGGTGCGGCATGAAGGAAGAATTTTTAAGCGGGAGAAAAATTTGGCTCGCCTCCCGCTCCCCCAGGCGGAAGGAACTGCTTTCCCGCATCACGCCGGACTTTACGGTCAAAGTCTCCCGCTTTGACGAAGCGCCGCTGATGGCGCAGGCCGGCTCCGTACCGCCGGAGGAGCTGGTCAAGGCCCTCTCCGCCGGAAAGGCCCGGGCGGTCTGGGAGGAGCTGGGCGCTCCGGCGGAGGGCCTTGTCATCGGCGGGGACACGGTGGTGGTCTCCCCAGACGGGGAGGTTTTCGGGATTCCGGAGGACCGGGAGGACGCGGCGCGGATGCTGCGGGCGCTTTCCGGGCGGACCCACCGGGTTTCCACCGGCGTGACCATCCTGGGCCGGGAAGGGGCGCGGTCCTTTTCCGTCACGACGCTGGTGGAATTCTATCCCCTGGACGAAGGAGACATCGCCGCTTATCTGGATACCGGCGAACCTTTCGACAAGGCGGGCGCCTACGGCATTCAGGGGGCGGGCTCCCTGCTGGTCCGCGGAATCCGGGGGAGCTTTGACAATGTGGTGGGCCTGCCGGCGGCCGCGCTTTTGAGGGAGTTGGCGGCCTTTTGCGGCTCTTCACGCGAAATATAGAGAATTTTTCCGAAAAAATTGCTTTTTTTACTCATATCATAAATTATGCCTTGTGTAATCCGACAGGAAGGGGTATAATAAGGAGAAGAATTCATTTGCGGATTCCCGCCGCTGTGAAGGGCTTGACGGCGGGAACGGCGTTTTTCATATATCACTGATAAAGGGGTAGCAATTATGATGTTTTCAAGGGATATCGGCATCGACCTGGGGACGGCCAATACGCTGGTTTACATGAAGGGAAAGGGCATCATCATCCGCGAGCCCAGCGTCGTCGCCGTGGACACCAAGACGGACAAGGTCAAATGCGTCGGCCAGGAGGCCAAGGACGTCATCGGGCGGACGCCCGGCTCCATCGTCACGGTGCGGCCGCTGAAGGACGGCGTCATCGCGGACTTTGACGTGACGACCAGCATGCTCACCGAATTTATCCACAAGGCCATCGGCGGCGGATTCTTTGTCCGGCCGCGGGTGGTAATCTGCATTCCCTCCGGCGTCACCGCGGTGGAGCGGCGGGCTGTCCGGGATGCGGCCGAACAGGCGGGCGCCAAGCGGGTTTCCATCATCGAAGAACCCATGGCGGCGGCCATCGGCGCGGGGCTCCCCGTGGCGGACCCCCAGGGGTCCATGGTGGTGGACATCGGCGGCGGCACCAGCGAGGTGGCGGTCATCTCCCTGGGCGGCATCGTCGCTTCCAAATCCGTCCGGGTGGGCGGGGATGAATTTGACTCCTCCATCATAAACTTTATCAAAAAGAAATATAATCTCCTCATCGGCGAACGCACCGCCGAGGACATCAAGATTCAGATCGGCTCCGCCTGCCCGCTGGAGGAAGGCGAGCTTTCCATGGAGATCAAGGGGCGCAATCTTTTGAACGGTCTGCCGGAAAACATTGTGGTCACTTCCGACCAGATCCGCGGCGCGCTGGAGGACCCGCTTTCTCAGGTCCTCGACGCCATCCGCATCACGCTGGAACGGACCCCGCCCGAGCTGTCCGCCGACATCATCGACCAGGGCATCACCCTGACCGGCGGCGGCGCGCTGCTCCGGGGGCTTGACAAGCTCATCCACAACGAAACCGGCATGCCGGTGCAGATTGCGGAAAACCCGCTGGACTGCGTTGCCATGGGCGCGGGCATGGTGCTGGACAACATCGACAAGCTGACCGACGTCCTCAGCGAGGAGGAGCCCCGGTATTGAGAATCGGGGCTCTGGAAAAGGGGGGCTGCTGATTGCGGGAATTTTTCAAAAGCCTGCGGTTTAAGATCATTCTGGCAGTCGTGGCGGTCATCCTGGGAGGCATGCTGTACGCCGCAACCACCGGCGGCCTGGCGACGCTGCCGGAACAGCTGCTTTCCTATGTCGTCTATCCGGTGCAGCGGGCCGCCGCTGCCGTATCCGACCGCATTACCGACTTTTTTTCCGTCTTTGTGGACGCGAGGGCAAATTACGAAGAAAATATCGAGCTGAAAGCGCAGATTGACGAACTCCGCCGCCAGCTGGTGGATTATGAGGACACCAAAACCGAAAACGAGCGGCTCAAGGAAATTACCGGCCTCAAGGAACTGAACCCGGACATCGAATTTCAGCCTGCGGGAGTCATTTCCCGGGACCCGGAGGACCGTTTCGGCTCGTTTACCATTGACATCGGATATCTCCACGGCATTTCCGTGCGGGACCCGGTGGTCACCGGCAGCGGGCTGGTGGGATATGTGAGCAAGGTCGGTCCCACCTACGCCAATGTCACCACCATCCTCAGCCCTGACTGCAACGTCGGGGCCATGGAGATCACCACCAAGGACACCGGCAACATCACCGGCACGGTGGAGCTTGCCGCGGAAGGGAACACCAAGCTGGAGCTCCTGCCCCGGGACACCCAGGTCAAAGAGGGCGACACCATCGTCACCGCCGGCACCAGCGGCCTCTTCCCCCAGAACCTGGTCATCGGAACGGTGGAACGGGTGGAGCTGGAAACCTCCGGCATCACCTCCTACGCCGTCATCCGGCCCGCCAGCGAGATCAGCGAGATTAAAAACGTCTTTGTCCTGACGGATTTCCTGGGGAAGGCGTCCTCGTCCGGAGAGGAGGATGCCGCGTCATGACGCTGGGAAGAAATGCGCGGGCGGCGCTCAAATGGGTCTGTTACACGCTGGTGCTGCTGCTGCTTTTTGGGCTCCAGTCGTCGCCTGGCCTGCTCTCCATCGGGGGAGTTAAGCCGGTCCTGATTATCCCGGCCGCCATTTCGGTGGCGCTGTTTGAAAACGAGGCGGGAAGCGGCGCGTTCGGCCTGGCGGCAGGGCTTTTGTGGGACCTTTCGGCGGCGAAGCTCTTTGGCTTTTACGGGATGGTGCTGATGATCTGCTGCGTCTGCGTGGCGCTTCTGTCCATGTATTTCGTCAAGGTCAACTGGAGCAACGCCCTGCTGCTGACTGCGGCGGCGGGGTTCCTCTGTACCATCTGGAATTTCGTGTTTTATTATCTGATCTGGGGATACGAGGACGTGTGGTACTGCCTGCTCCGGCTGCTGCTGGTGCTGCTTTACACCGTCGCGCTGTCCGTGCCGGTCTATCTGCTGATCCGGCTGATTTCGGTGCGGTTCAACCCCGTTGTCCGCGCCTGAGCTTCATCCGCAGCTGCCGCCCTGTTCTGAAAGGGACAGGGCCGTTTCGTTTTTCGGGAAAAAGGAGGGACCCTTATGCTGCCTAACAAACCGCAGAAGCCCAAGGAACGCGGGCGCCTGATTACGCTCAGCATCCTTTCCGCACTGGTGTGCGGCGTCTATGCGCTCCAGCTGATGAACTTCCAGGTGGTGCGCGGGGAGGAGTTTCAGGAAAAGACCCAGCAGATGACGGTCAGCAGGATCTCGGTCAAAGCCGCCCGCGGGGAAATCACCGACCGCAACGGCGTCGCCCTGGCCAACAACAAAGTGGGCTACAACATCGTTTTTTACTACTCCTTCTTTCCCGCGGAGAGCCGCAACGAGATTATTGCAAGCCTCATCGAACTGCTGGAAGCGTCCGGGGAGGACTGGTACGATCCCCTTCCCCTGACGGTGAGCGCGGAGCCGGAATTCCTGGAAAACCGGGATTCGGATATTGACACCCTCAAGGAAAAGCTCCAGGTGAACGGCTACGCCACTGCGGACGACTGCATGTATCAGCTGCGGGAGCTGTTTGACATCGACGAATCCTACGACGACCTGACCGCCCGAAAAATCGCCGGGGTGCGGTACGGCATGGTTCTGGCGGACTTTTCCGTCAACAATAACCAGTACACCTTCGCAGAGGACGTCACCGCCGAGCTGGTGCTCCAGATCAAGGAGCTGTCCTACCAGTTCCCGGGGGTGGACATCGTGGACGAGGACATCCGGGTCTATCCGGACGGGGACCTGGCCCCGCATATCGTCGGCGTGGTGGGGCAGATGTACGCCGAGCAGTATTACGGCGATCCGGAGAACGGCGTGGAAGGCTACCGGGACAAGGGCTATCCCATGAACGCCCTCATCGGCCGGTTCGGCATTGAAAGCCTGATGGAGGAGGAGCTCCACGGCGTGGATGGCGTCAAAACGGTGGAGCAGAGCGAGGACGGGACCATCCTCAGCGAAACCATCACCCAGGAGCCGGAATCCGGCAATAATGTGGGGCTGACCATCGACGCCCGGTTCCAGGCCCGCATCCAGGAGGTTATGAACGACTATATCGAGTACCTCCGCTCCCTCCCCGACGACCCGGACGGGGACGACAACGGCAACCAGGTTGTGGGCGGCGCCGCGGTGGTGCTGGACGCCAAAACCGGCGAGGTGCTGGCCGCCGTCACTGCCCCGACCTATGACCTGAACAGCTATTTTTCCGATTACAGCGCCCTGGCATCCCGGGAGGACCTCCCCATGGTCAACCGGGCTTTTGACGGGCTGTACCGGCCCGGTTCCACCTTCAAAACCGTTGTGGCGGCCGGCGCTCTGACCGAAGGGATCATCACCCCCTCCGACACGGTGGACTGCCATCGGGTTTACACTTATTACGACTATATCCCGGGGAACACCTTCCGCCCCACCTGCCTGGGGTATCACGGGACAACCAATGTCATGCGGGCGCTGACCGTCTCCTGCAACATCTTCTTTTACGATGTGGGCCGCCGGCTGGGGATCGACAAGATTCAGGAATATGCGCACCTTCTGGGGCTGGGGACGGATACCGGCCTGGAGCTTTCCAACGCGGTGGGCGGCATCTCCGGCCCGGACCGCTCCGAACTGCTGGGCACCACCTGGCAGCCGGGCAACGTCTGCCAGACCTCCATCGGCCAGATGGACACGGCGGTCACCCCCCTCCAGCTGGCCATCCAGGCCATGACGCTGGCCAATCAGGGGGTCCGGTACCGGGCGCGGATCATCAAGGAAATCCGCAGCTACGACGACTCCGAGGTGCTGGAAAGCACACAGCCGGAGGTCATGTCGGAATTCGCGCTGTCCGACGAGGCGTTCGAGGCCATCAAAACCGGCATGATCGGCGCGGCGGAAAGCGTTTCGGAACAGTATAACGTGCTGGGATGGAACACCAGCCTGTCGGACCTGGGATATGACGTGGCCCTCAAAACCGGCACCCCGCAGGTGACCGCCACCACCTTCAGCTCCTCCGCCATCGCCTTCGCGCCGGCGGACGACGCGGACATTGCCATCGGCATTGTCCTGGAACGGGGCGCCAACGCCCGAAACCTGGTCCGCCCGATTCTGGAGGCTTATTACGAGCTGAACGGCGGCAGTCCTGCAAATACTGACGAAGAGGTTGAGAATGCATAGAAATCCCATGATTTTTTTGGAAGAATAACAGAATTTTTTTGGCGCACTGGAAAAAATGAGAAAAATATGCTATAATTTATAAAAGTCTATTCTGGATATGTATGCCGGTCTGTAAGATTCAAGCAAAATGGGGAAGCGCGGTATGGCACAGAGTGCATCAACGAACCTTGGAAAATCAGGGCAGAATCAGGTCATTGCCTTAACCTCCGGAAAAGGGGGCGTCGGCAAATCCACGCTGTGCGTGCTCCTGGGGCTGGGAGATGCGCTGCGCGGCAAGCGCGTCCTGGTGATTGAGTTTGACGCAGGCCTGCGGGGACTGGATTTGATGATGGGAATTGCAGACCGGGTGGTTTACGACCTGGGGGACCTTTTGGAAGGGCGCTGCACCATCAGCAAAGCCATTGCGGAATCCCCTCTCCATGAAAACCTGAATGCAATTGTAGCGCCGGTCAGTTTGGAGGCCCCCATGAAGATGGAGGACGTCCGCCTGCTGATTGACGGCCTGCGCGGTCATTTTGACCGTTTGTTCCTGGATATGCCGGCGGGGCTCGGCTTTTCCTCCCGCCTGACGGCGGAAACGGCGGACGCCGCCCTCATCGCGGCGGTTCCCGACTCCGTCTGTGTCCGAGACGGGGGGAAAATGGCGCAGGAACTGGAAAAGCGCAGGTTTCGAAACTACCGGCTGGTCATTAACCGCGTCGAGGAAAAGCTGCTGCGGCGGGACGTCGTGACGGACCTGGATGCGGTGATTGACGGCGTCGGCGCCCAGCTGATCGGCGTGTTTCCCGGCGATGCGGACATTCCCCTCCGTTTGACGCGGGGCCTGCCCCTTCGGGAGAACCATCGGGTCCTCCGGATTGCGCAGGCGGTTTCCCGGCGGCTGGACGGGGAGTATGTCCCTCTTATTTTTCCATGACCCTACGCAGAGGACACAGATCACTTCAAAAGCACGCAGCATCTCAACATACCAAGTCATCCAATTGAAATCGTTCGTAAGGAGGAACTATAAATGAACATCGCATTGATTGCGCACGATACTAAGAAAGAATTGATGGTACAGTTCTGCATTGCTTACTGCGGCATTCTGAGCCGGCATAAACTCTGCTCGACGGGGACCACCGGAAAGCTGATTTCCGGGGCGACCGGCCTTGAGATCAAACGGTTCCTGAGCAGTTCCCAGGGGGGCGACCAGCAGATTGCCTCGCTGATTGCCTGCAATGAAATCGACCTTCTGCTCTTTTTCCGCGACCCGCTGACCACCAAGACCCATGAAAGCAACGAAATGAACCTGCTTCGCCTGTGCGATGTCCACAACATTCCCGTTGCAACCAACATTGCCACAGCGGAGGTCCTGATTCATGGTCTGGAGCGCGGCGACCTGGATTGGCGGATCATCGTCAGCCAGCGTTGAGAAAGACACCCTGGAAGAAAGATCAATCTGAGAGAGGGATGCTGCCCATGGCCAACCGGGCGGCGGTATCCCTTTGTTTTCTTGTATAAATTTAGAAAGTGGGAATATTATGAGCGTTGACAACCTGGAGCGGCGGCCGGTTTACCCGCCGGAAAGCTGGGGATGGCAGACGATGGAGCGCTTTTTCCTGGATACGGCGCGGCTGGCGGGCTACCTCGAACTGCGCTGCCCGGCGGGGAAGGAAGCGCCGGCGGATGTCCGGGAAATTTTTGCCGCCCAGTCGGGGCCGGCCAAATACAGCCTGCTCTTGCCGTGCCGGAAAATCGGCGCGGCCGTGCTGGGGACCTCTTCCCTGACGGCGGCGGCCGAGCTGATGGCGCTGGCGGGAGATTTTCTGGGCGGCATGGGCGCAGCGGGGGCAAAGCTGAACATCAGCGGCAGCCCGGAAGCGCTGGCGGCGCTGCGCGTCCGGCTGGACCGGCTGGACCTCGCCTATGACACGGAGACGGGGGAAGGCCTTTCCTTTTCCCTGGAAACCGGCAGCGAAACGCTGGGCCGCGGCGGCAGCCTGGACGGCGGGTTCTGGATCGAACTGGAGCCGGCGGCAGTCCTCCGGTTCCTTCGGGAGCAGGGGGTGGAGCTGCCGCAGCCGGATGCGCCGGTTCTCTATCTGACGCCGGCCGGCGATGAATGGGAGCCGGACGCCCTGGCCATCGCGGAGGACCTGCGGACCGACGGATTTTCGGTGCTGGCGGACTGGTCCGGGGCCGGTCCCGCAGAGGGGCTTTCCCGGGCGGAAGCGGCCGGCGCACGCTTTTACGCGGTCGTGGACGCCGCGTCGGTTTCCGAAGGAAAGCTGGCCGTGCGCTCCCTGGAGGACGGCCGGACGTCCCGGGTGGAGCTGGGCGACGGGCTGACCAGGTTTTTCTACGATCAGGAATTGTCCGAGCTGAGCGGCGTGCTGGAGGGGTTCCCATTCCAGGACGGCGCGGAAGAATAATATAAGGAATGGTGAAGGTAACATGGCAGAAACAATGCAGGGGATGAAGCGCAGCTGCTACTGCGGCGAGGTTTCAACCGCCGATATTGGAAAAGAAATCGTAGTAGGGGGATTCACCCAGAAGCAGCGCGACAAGGGCGAGCTGGTCTTTATCGACCTGCGGGACCGCACCGGCATCGTCCAGCTGATTTTTGACGAAAAATCCGACCGGAACGTCATTGCCAAGGCGAAAGAGGTGCGCTCCGAGTATGTCCTGATGGCGCGCGGCACAGTCCGCCGCCGGGAGAGCGTCAACCCCGACATCCCCACCGGCGAGGTGGAAATTTTTGTCACCGAGCTGCGGATTCTTTCCAAAGCCCAGACCCCGCCCTTCCACATCAGCGACGAAAGCGACACCAACGAGGAACTGCGGCTGCGCTACCGTTATTTGGACCTGCGCCGCCCCGCCCTTCAGAAGAACATCATGTTCCGGGCGGAGCTTGCCCGTGCGGCCCGGGATTATTTTGCGGAAAACGGGTTCATTGAAATTGAAACCCCCATGCTCATCAAATCCACGCCCGAAGGCGCCCGGGACTATGTGGTGCCCTCCCGGGTCCACAACGGCAGCTTTTACGCCCTGCCCCAGTCCCCCCAGATTTACAAGCAGCTTCTGATGATCTCCGGCTTTGACCGGTACATCCAGCTCGCCCGCTGCTTCCGGGACGAGGACCTCCGCGCCGACCGCCAGCCGGAATTTACCCAGATCGATATGGAGATGTCCTTTGTCGACACCGAAGACGTCCTCGACATGGGCGAGGGCTTTG
>DVFM01000073.1 GCA_018713245.1 Candidatus Merdivicinus intestinavium | reverse complement strand
ATCGTTCTAAAAAAGTCCGCAACCCCCGATAAAACCTAAGAAAAATGGTGTGACATCTATTTTGTCACACCATCATGGTGCCGGTAGTCGGGGTCGAACCGACACGGTATCGCTACCAACGGATTTTGAGTCCGTCACGTCTGCCAATTCCATCATACCGGCGTGTCTTTTATTATACACCATTGCAAGCAAAAAAGTCAAGGGGATTGCGTCATTTTCTCCGCCCAAATAAATTCCGGCCGAAACAGCGGCCATTTTACAAAAACCTATTTATTTTTCCAAAAACGTATAGTATAATACATCAAGAACCATTTGGAAGGAGTAGAAATCATGAGCAATATAGCGGGGAAATACAGCCGCCTGAAACGACAGGTGGGAGGAAACCGCGAAAAAACGGAGTTTGAGTTCACCTTCGGGATGCCGGAGGAGGAGCTCCGCCGCATTACGCCTCCCAGCCGCGCGGCGGCGCGGATTCTGGGTGAACTGGAATTCGCCATCCGCCTTTCCGGCGCGGAGGGGAAGCAGTACGACGCGCTGCTGGACGAAACGCTCGATTACCTGCTGAAATGCGCGGAGGAGGACGGCGCCCTGACAAATGCTCATTGCGCCGAGGCAGAGAAAATGCTGGCCCCCATGGAAAAGGCCGCCAAGGAGTACCGGCTCATCCTCGCCGCCCACGCCCATATCGACATGAACTGGATGTGGAGCTTTAACGAGACAGTCGCCGTCACCCTGGCCACCTTCCGGACCATGCTGAATATCATGGACGAATACCCGGACTTCTGCTTTTCCCAGTCCCAGGCCAGCGTCTATAAAATTGTGGAGGAATACGACCCCGACCTGATGGAGCGGATTAAGGAGAAAATCGCCCAGGGCCGCTGGGAGGGCACCGCCACCGGCTGGGTGGAGACGGACAAAAATATGCCCGACACCGAGTCCCTTCTGCGCCATATCCAATACACCCGGGAATACCTCAGCGAGAAATGGGGCGTCAAAGATTTCGCCATCGATTTCTCGCCGGACACTTTCGGCCATAACGCCAACGTGCCGGAAATCGACCGCTTCGGCGACGTCCGGTATTTCTACCACTGCCGCGCCCTGGACGGGGACTATGTGCTCTACCGCTACCGCGCGCCGTCCGGCAGGGAGGTCCTGGCCTACCGGGAACCCTATTGGTATAACAGCGCCATCACCCCGCACATCGGCGCGGGGCTCATCGACCTGTCCCGGCGGTCCGGCGGGCTCAAGACGGGACTTGTCGTCTACGGTGTGGGAGACCACGGCGGCGGACCCACCCGCCGGGATGTGGAGCGCGCCATTGACATGATGAGCTGGCCCATCTTCCCCCGGGTGAAATTCGGCACGCTGCTGGAGTTCTTCCGGGAAGCGGAATCCGTCCGGGAAAAGCTGCCGGTGGTGGACCACGAGCTCAACTACTTCGCCCAGGGCTGCTACACCACCCAGAGCCGCATCAAACGGGCCAACCGCCGGCTGGAAGCGGCCCTCTGCGACGCGGAGGGAATGGCCGTCCTGGCCAACCGCCTGACCTCCTTCCGGTTTGCCCGCCCCGCCTTCCGCAAGGCCTGGCAGGACGTTTTGTTCACCCACTTCCATGATATCCTCACCGGCTCCTGCGTCCAGGATTCCCGGGAGCACGCCATGGGCCTTTATCAGACCTCCATGGCCGCAGCCAGCACCCAGGCCCAGAACGCCATGCGGGTGATTGCGGAGAATATCGACACCTCCTCCATCCCGGTGGACATCGACGCCTACAACACCCAGTCCGAGGGGGCCGGCGCGGGCTACGGCCTGGAAAACTTCGTGGGGGTTCCCAGCCCGGAGCGCGGCAGCGGCAGAACCCGGATCTTCCACATCTTTAACTCCCTGCCCCAGGAGCGCCGGGAAACGGCGGAGCTCACCGTCTGGGATTGGACCGGGGACCTGCGGGAGCTGCGGATGGCGGACGCCAAGGGAGAACCCATCCCCTTCCAGCTTCTGGACCAGGAGCTGCAGAAATACTGGGATCACCGGTATTTCCGCATTCTGGCCGACGTCACAGTCCCCGCTTACGGCTATACCACCGTGGTCCTCTCCGAGGGGGAACCGGAGGAATACCGGTTCTACTACCAGCCGGACGTCCGTTCGACCCACCCCCATCCGGATATTGTGCTGGAAAACGAGCTGGTATCGGTCCGCGTCAATTCCGGCGACGGCCGCATCGCCTCCATCCTGGACAAACAGACCGGCACGGAGCTGATCCGGGCGGGCAAATCCGCAGGGCTCACCTGCATCGAAACGGAGTGCGCCACCTCCAGCGCCTGGAACATCGGCCGCCATCTGTCCGAAGCGCCGGTGGACCGCTGCATCCGGGTGCAGAAAACGGCGGACGGCGCGCTGCGCCAGGCCGTCACGGCTTCCTATACCGTCATGGGCTCCACCGCCGAGGTGACCTACATTCTGGACAGCCGCCAGCCCGGCGTCCGGGTGGACCTGAAAATCGACTGGCGCGAAGCGGGCGGCCAGACCGTCCCGGTGCTGGATTACCGGCTGCCGCTCAGCTATTCGGCGGAGGAATTCCTTTATGACATCCCCGCGGGATCCATCCGCCGCCGGGATGAGGAGGACGACGTCCCCGGCCTGCAGTACGGCGCGGCGCTGAACCCGAACGGCCCCTCCCTGGCCCTCATCAGCGACAGCAAGTACGGCTACCGCGGGAAGGGCGATTCCCTGGCCCTGACCCTCATCAACAGCTCCACCAGCCCCGACCCGTATCCGGAACGCGGCATCCACAACGTGAGCCTTTTCATCGGCGTCACCGACGGCTGCCCCAAAAAGACGGAGGAGCTGGCCCGGCGGTTCAACCGCAAGCTGGCGTACCAGGCGGGCAACTGTCGCAAAGGCACGCTGCCGCTGGAGCTGGGAATGCTGTCCTGCGAGGCGGAGTCCAGCGTGGTTTCCGCCGTCACCTTTGCGGACGACGGCTGCATGATTGTCCGGCTGTACGAGACGGCCGGGCGGGAGGACCATGTTACCCTGCATTTCGGCGCGCCGGTGGAGGAGGCGGTTTCGGTAGATCTGCTGGAACGCCCCGACGGCAGAGCGGTCGCAGCGGACGGCGCAGCGGTTTCCTTCTCCGTCCCCCGGTCCTCCCTCTTTGAAGTCAAGGTCCGGTTCCGGGAATAAGGGGGGGGGAATCGTATGGAGCATCAGCTGGAAATCCGCCGCTTCCGGCCCGGCGACCGGGAGCGGGTGGACCGTTTTTTCGACAGCCTGGGGTTTGAGGCCCGGATGTTCTTCAACCGCGGGGATGGGAACCGCCGCGGGGCCCTCCGGTTTTTCGACGGCGCCCCGGAGGAAAACGCCGTCCGGTGGATGGCCTGCGACGGCGATGTGATGGCGGGATATGTCTTTTTGTGGGACACGGACCGGTCGGTGGTCTGGTTCGGCATCGCGGTGGCGGACGCCTACCAGCACGCCGGCCTGGGCCGCCGCCTGGCCGAAACCGCTGTTTCCTACGCCCGGGAGAACGGGAAAGGCGGCGTTCTGCTGACCACTCATCCCGCTAATTTCAAGGCCCAGGCCCTTTACGAATCCTGCAGCTTTGAACGCATCGGGACCGCGCCGGATGGGGAGTGGCTGTACCTGCTCCGTTTTTAGAATTTTCCCCAAAAGAAAACCCGCCCGAATCTCGCGCAGAGGTTCGGGCGGGTTTTTTGCTGTATCCCTATCGGATTTCCGTCGGATTGTCCGGGTAGGGCGCTTCTGTTTGGGATGCGTCGGATTCCGCCGAAAGACGCCGGAAAAGCCGCACCAGCACCAGAATGGCCGCTACCGCCAGAATAATTTCGGCGGCAAATTGGGCGTAAGCCAGCCCGTACAGCGGGAAAAGGCGGTTCAGCAGGAACAGCGCCGGGATTTCCAGCACCACTTTCCGGAGAATGGCGAAAATCAGCGCCTTGGCCCCCATGCCGGAGGCCTGGAACACGCCCACAGCCAGGAAATCCATCCCCAGGAAGGGCAGCCCCAGACAGAAGCCGCGGAGGAACCGGGTCCCGTAGGCCACAATTTCTTCGTTTTCCATAAACAGCGCCGTCAGCGGTGCGGCGGCAGCGTAGTAAATCACAGCCACCGCCGCCAGGAATCCCACGGCGATTTTAACGGCAAAGGACACGGTGCGCTTCATCCGCCGGATGTTGCCGCTGGAATAGTTGTAGCTGATGAGGGGCATGATCCCCTGGGACAGACCCATGGCGATGTTCATGGGGACCTGGTTGATTTTCTGGGTGATGCCCATGGCGGCTACCGCGTTGGAGCCGAAAGCGGAGGTAAAGTTGTTGAGCACCGTCATGCCGGTGACGTTGAGCAGGTTCTGAATGGAGGAAGGGATTCCCACGCTGAAAATGCCCAGGACGATCTCCTTTTTGGGCCGGAGCATCCGGGGGCTGATGCAGACGTAGGTCCGCCCCCGCCGCACAAAGAGCAGCACGAAAAAGTACAGGCACGCCGCGCAGTTGGACAGGAATGTGGCGCAGCCGGCCCCCGCCGCCCCCATGTTAAGGCCCCAGGGCATGATAAAAATGGGGTCCAGAATAATGTTCAGGATGCATCCGCTCATGGTGCCGGCGCTGGCGTGGAGGGCGGCCCCCTCCGAACGGACCAGATAGGCCATCACAACGTTGAGGATGGCGGGAGCGGCCCCCAGATTCACCGTCCAGAACAGGTATCCGGCGGTGGCTTCCATGGTTTCGGCGTCAGCCCCCAGCAGCACCATCAGCGGCCCGCTGAACACCGTGCAGAGCAGCGAAAACAAAAGCCCGCTGAAAATGGAGCAGTAAAAACCGAAGGCGGAGCTGCGGGCCACCGTGTCGTAGTCCTTCCGGCCCAGGGCGCGGCTCATCATGCTGGAGGTCCCCACGCCGAACAGGTTGTTGACGGCGTTGAAAGCGAGCAGCACCGGCGCCGCCAGCGTCACCGCCGCGTTCTGGACGGCGTTGTTGAGCATGCCCACAAAGTAGGTGTCCGCCAGGTTGTAAAATACCATGACCAGGGAACTGAGAATGGTGGGCACCGCCAGCGTCATGACCGCCTTGGGCACCGGCATCCGTTCAAACAGGTCCGTCTTTTTCTCGTCTTTCATAGGGAGCTCCCTTTCCTGAGCAGATTTTTTCCGGGGCGGCGCCGCCCCGACAGCTGCGCTTCTTTTTATTGTAGCACGATGCGGCGGCCCCGTCAACGCCCCGCGGCCGCCGGCTTTTTTTCGGCAGCCCCGTTGCCGCTTTCGCCGGTTTGTGGTACAATGGTACCAATACCATAGAGGAGGAGCCTATGAGCCTTGCTTATGAAACCCTGGGGACCGGCCCGCTGGGCCGGGAACTCCGGGTCTGCGTCAGCCCGATCCACAAATTCGGGACCGATGCGTTCCTGCTGGCGGATTTTGCCGGCGCGCGCCGGAAAGACCTCTGCGCCGACCTGGGAACCGGCTGCGGGATTATTCCGATGATATTGTACAAAAAGTATTTTCCAAAGAAAATATACGCCGTAGAGCTCCAGCCCGAGGCCGCCGCCCAGTGCCGGGAAACGGTTTCCTGCTCCGGCGCGGAAGAAACCGTTTTCCCCATTGAGGGCGACCTCCGCCGGCTGGGGGACGCCATCCCCGCCGGGAGCCTGGACCTGGTCACCTGCAACCCGCCCTATAAAACCGCCGGGACCGGGCTTTTGAACGAGGACCCCGGGCGGCAGCTGGCGCGCCACGAGCTTTCCTGCACCATCGACGACGTCTGCGCGGCGGCGGCGCGGATTTTGAAGTTTGGCGGGCGGCTGTGCGTCTGCCACCGGCCGGAGCGTCTGGCGGACGTGGTCTGCGCCATGCGGGCCCACAACATCGAGCCCAAGCGCCTGCGCTTCGCCGCCAAAAACGCCGGGGCGCTCCCCTGGCTTTTCCTGATGGAAGGCAAGCTGGGGGCCAGGCCCTTCCTGCGGACCGAGCCGCTGCTCTGCTCCATGAATCCGGACGGCTCCTTTACCGACGAAATGTTGAAAATATACGGGAATATACAAAGTGTTGATGAAAATTCGCGCTGACCGGAGCCAGCAAACCTCCAATCCCATCCAATTCACACCCATTCAACCAAATCGCATATCAGAAGGGACGGCATTTTATGAGCGGAACATTGTATGTAGTGGGCACCCCCATCGGCAACCTGTCGGATTTTTCCCCCCGGGCGGAGGAAACCCTGCGGCAGGCGGACTTCATCGCCGCGGAGGACACCCGGGTCACCCTGAAGCTCCTGAACCATTTCGGCATCCAGAAGCCCATGGTCAGCTATCACGAGCACAACCTCCGGGAGCGGGGCATGATGATTATCCGGCGCATTGAGGAGGGGGAAAACTGCGCCGTTGTTTCCGACGCAGGGATGCCCTGCATCTCCGACCCCGGCGAGGACCTGGTCCGGCTGGCCGCGGAGCACGGCATTCCCACGGTGGTGGTGCCCGGCCCCAGCGCGGCGGTGTCCGCGCTGTGCCTGAGCGGGCTGTCCACCTCCCGGTTCTGTTTCGAGGGGTTTTTGTCCACCAACCGCCGCAACCGCCAGCTGCATCTGGAGTCCATCAAAAACGACCCCCACACCCTGATTTTCTACGAAGCCCCCCACAAGCTCTGCAACACCCTCTCCGACCTGCGCCGCGCTTTGGGCAACCGGCGGATTTCCCTGGCAAGGGAACTGACCAAAATCCACGAGGAGGTCCTCCGCACCGATCTGGACGGGGCTATCGCCTATTTCTCCGGCAAAACCCCCAAGGGGGAATTTGTCCTGATTGTGGAGGGCGCGCCGGAACAGGAAAAGGAACAGTCCGCCACTTTAGAAGAAGCCGTTGCCGCCGCCAAAGCCATGGTGGAAAACGGCATGAAGGCCACTGAGGCCGCCCGCCTGACCGCGGCGGACACCGGCTTTAAAAAGAGCGAGATTTACGCGGGACTGCTGAAGTGAATTTATGCGATACGTATAAATAGAATAAAATATTACAAAAACTGCAATTTTTCGCCTTTTTAAAGGGAACCGCTTGTAAAAAGCGGAAAAAGGTTATAAAATAAATGGTATGAAATTCTGCGCCGTTTTGACGCGGGAGGGGGATTGCGAAATGGGTTTTCTCAATAAAAAACCGATTATCAAAACCGAGGGCTTTCGGCCTATGGATTTGAATGAAGATAATGTTCGGGCCATCTTTAATCGGTGCTTGATTACAGAGCAAACAACTGATACAATCGGCACTTCAATCATGGATGTGGAATTGGGTTTGCTGACAAAACATGTTCCTGTTTTGTTCGAGAAGAAGAAAATAGAACAGGAGAAAAAAGCCATTCAATATCTCTATGGTCAACTTTTGAACAGACATCAGGGAAAGAATTCTATTTCGCTGAGTGAGGTATTCCAAACA
The DNA here is from genome assembly GCA_018713245.1 of Candidatus Merdivicinus intestinavium. Lineage (GTDB taxonomy): Bacteria > Bacillota > Clostridia > Oscillospirales > Ruminococcaceae > Merdivicinus > Merdivicinus intestinavium. The sequence goes on along the minus strand of DVFM01000073.1, from coordinate 11,292 downwards.
TACAATGGGAAAATCTGGACGGAAAGCAATGGGGTTGTATTGAAATTTTTGCATTTGGGCAGTGCGACGACATCGATCATGCCATTCGATTGCCGGACCAAGGTAGCCCCTCTTCCTTTTCTTTATCCCCCCACCCTCTCCCCCAAAGACCCGGCCTTTCCCGCCTGGTGGGAGGAGCACAAGGGCGAGTGGGAGGACAAGGCGGAAATCTCCCATCCGCAAACGGGAAGTTTTTGAAATTCCTATTGACATTTTGTAAAAAATCCCCTATCATAAAAGGGTACAACAAAAGGGAGTAGCCGGCAGCCTCCGGGGCTGCGGCCGGTCGCGTCATCCCGATTTATGCAAAAATCCGCGCCGGCCTAAGGTCTGATTCGACGGCAAGACTTTTATTGTGGCAATCTCCTGCCATGGTAAAAGTCTTTTTTGTTGCCGGTTCCCTGTAAAAATGCGAAAGGAATGAACAAAATGCAGCAAATCCTGGCACTCTTTGAGAATGTCACCCAGGTCACCGTGCCGCAGGTCATTATGTGGATTATCGGCGCAGTGCTCATTTACCTGGGCATTCGCAAAAAGATGGAGCCCACCCTGTTGGTCCCCATGGGCTTTGGAGCCATCCTGGTGAACCTCCCCAACTCCGGCGCGGTGACCCAGGGGGAAGAAGTCGGCGCCATTGACGTCCTGTTCAATGCCGGTATCGCCAACGAGCTGTTCCCCCTGCTCCTGTTTATCGGCATCGGCGCGATGATCGACTTTTCTCCCCTGCTCTCCAACCCGAAGATGATGCTGTTCGGCGGCGCGGCCCAGTTCGGTATCTTCTTTACCCTGAGCATGGCCTGCCTTCTGGGCTTCGACCTGAAGGACGCGGCGTCCATCGGCATTATCGGCGCGGCGGACGGCCCCACCTCCATTTTCGTGGCCAATTTCCTGGGCTCCAAGTATGTAGGCGCCATTGTCGTGGCGGCCTATTCCTACATGGCGCTGGTGCCCATTGTCCAGCCGCCGGTTATCAAGCTGATCACCACCCGGAAGGAACGCCTTATCCGGATGCCCTACCGTCAGCGCCCGGTGAGCAAAACCGCGAAGCTCCTCTTCCCCATCGTCATCACCATGCTGGCCGGCCTGGTGGCTCCCAAATCCGTGGCGCTGGTCGGATTCCTGATGTTCGGCAACCTCATCCGCGAGTGCGGCGTGCTGGATTCCCTGTCTGAAACCGCCCAGAAGGTGCTGGCGAACCTCATCACCCTGCTCCTGGGCCTCACCATCGCCACCAAGATGCAGGCGGAGTTCTTCCTCACCTGGGAGACCATCCTCATCATGTGCCTGGGCCTGGTTGCCTTCATCTTTGACACGGTGGGCGGCGTGCTGTTCGCGAAGCTCCTGAACCTCTTCACCCCCCACAACAAGATCAACCCCATGGTGGGCGCGGCCGGCATTTCCGCGTTCCCCATGTCTGCCCGCGTAATCAACCGCATCGGCCTGGAGGAGGACCCCGAAAACTTCCTGCTGATGCATGCGGTCGGCGCCAACGTTTCCGGACAGATTGCTTCGGTTATTGCAGGCGGCCTGATCCTGACGCTGGTCCACTAAGGAAGGAGTGGAATAGATATGCATATTGACGTTGCCGCTTTTCTGGACTCCCTGAAGATCATGGGGATCGGCATGCTGGGCATCTTCATCGTTGTTCTGGTGCTCATCGCCGTGATGGTCCTGCTGACCAAGGTGTTCCCCGAGAAAAAAGAAGACAAATAGTATAAAAGGGCCCGCCTCCGGTAATCGGAGGCGGGTTTTTACATTTCAATAAATCAGGGTGTATAAATGAGTGTAAAAGGTTTTGGAGCAGGCTTAGGAAAGAGATCCCCTTTCCTAAAAACCACTTGTTTTGCCTGCGGCAGTAAAAGTGACTATTACTGGTTGGGAATGTCCAGTCTCTTCAGCAAACTGGAGCTTCGCTCATCCTTCACCTTAATTTGTACTCAAGATACCTGTCATTCTCTGTATCAATATAATTTGCAATGATTTCCTTAGCGTCGGTACATCCCATGCGGAAATAGAATGTAATTGTTTCAACAGATGGGATGGCAGAAATAAAAAGCTTATCCGCACCATGAACCAACGCACATTTGCATGCCGCTTGAAATAATGCCTTTCCCACTCCCTTCCTCTGAAATTTGTCATCTACAAAAAGCATTGTTAAATTTGCATACTTTGCAGCTTCACCATATAAATAACCGTCTATACTACAGAACCCGACCAAAGCATCACCGGAAAACGCTCCTACAAGCGAACCGCCCCGAGCAATTTGTTCCCGAAAATATTTGATAATCCATGTTCTTTTTTCAGCATCCCACTGCCGCAATTCATGGGCTTTTGTAATTTCCCATTTGCCATCTATATTTACGTACTTTTGATCAATGACTTGATAATGATGGAAGTTTAATAACAGATCTGCGGATATAGAATCCGATGGGATATTTTCTATTCTAAACATATAATCACTACCTCACCAGTATGATGCGTGTTTGTCTAAATAATAACAAAGTCGCAACAGTCGAGATAAACTCGCTTTTGCCTGCCGTTGACAAGTGCGTCTGTACCTGCTCATATGGAAAACAGAAGTGGGAAAGCCGCAAATGCTTTCGCACTTGGAGCATGGTTCTGTCCGTATCGCTTACAGCGCCGGCGTCTTACCAGCTCTGCACCAGCTCCATGGCGATCTGTTCCCATCTCACCAGGTTTTCCAGCCGGTATCCGGCGGAGCTGATGTCCTTTAAAACGATGTCGCAGCTGCATCCGTTGCGCTTGCAGGCGGCGATGGTGCGGCCGATTTCCTTGCGCAGGGCGTCCTCATCCAGAACGCCGGAGGCAACGGAAGCCGGGTTGGGCTTGTTGGCCACCACATATTTTTTGCCGATAATTTCCGTGGCGGCGTCCACGTCTGCCCAGGGGGTGACGCCGATTTTCCGCAGATGGGGCAGCTTCTCCACAATGTCGATCTTCCTGTCCAGCGGCTCGCAGCAGCCGTAATACACCAGGCCGAAGGGCTCCATCACCTTCTTCATGTAGTCGATGTCGAATTCCTCGTGCATGGATTTGGAAACGGACGCGAAAATCTGGGCCATCCCCCGCCCCCAGACCTGGCTGCGCTTTACCGGGCTGCCGTCGGTTTCGCCGGGGAGGGTGCTGTTCAAGGCGGCGGTGCAGTGAATGTCGATGGGGTCTGCTTCGTAAAGCCCCAGCTTCTCCATCTGCTCCGAAATGCTGATTTCGATTTCGGTGAATTTCTCAATGATCTTGTGGCTGAACTCCGGCCGTTCCGCCAGATCGATAAGCAGGGGCGTTACCCCCCGCAGGGAGGAAATCTGGTCCCACATGGTGATGTAGGCGTTGTGCCCCACGATTTTTACCGGCAGGACGTCCCCGATGGCGTTGGCAATTTTATTGAACCGGGCCATGGTCCCTTCCTCATCGTAGGAAAGCACCGGCGTGTGGAGCTTTGCCACATCCTCCTCGGTGGCCAGCTGGTCCTCGTATTCGTGGGCCACAATGTGGTTGTTGGCGTCGGCCGCCAGGGTCTCCTCGTGGACCGTCACTCCGATGCCGGTGCTGGTGTAGCCCTTATAAACCGGGTAATAGGGGGTCAGGATCATGTCCCCGGGGAAATGCTTCCAGTGGAACAGCTTTTTCCGCAGGAAATCCTCCACGCCCCGGAAGGTTTCATCTTCGCATTGAAGGGTCAGGGAACCGTCCACATTCAGCTCGTGAAAGGGGATTTCCTCGATGAGCACCACCGGCCGGATCATTTTCAGGTCGTTGACCGCCCGGTGGAGCACCCGCCGTTTGTCGTTTGCTTCCGACTGGCTGGCCTCAAAATATTCCGCCGCCAATTTTCTCAGGATTTGAATGTCATTCATTGCAAGCACCTTCTTTTTCATCTTGTGTTTCGCCGGTGAGACGAAGTTCGTTTTCGAGAATATCAGCAAAACGCCGGATTTTCGGGCCAAGCGTTTCCGCACAGTCCAAAATCGAGGGGTCGTTTTGATAAAGCAGAGGGTCCCGCCGGACCTGCAAAGCGGTTTCCAGGGCGTCCCTGTCCGGGCAAAGGCCGTTTTCCAGGGCCCACTCCCCCGCCGCCGTTTTGGAAACCACCCGCCCGGTTTTCAGGGTGCAGAGCCCTCTGGCGGTGTCCAACAGCCAGCCGAAGGCGCGAAAGCTGCGGCCTGCCCTTACGCCATACTGACAGATGGTCCGGCAGTGCGCCGCCACATCCGCCCGCAGTTCCGCATAAGAGGGTTTTCGGAGCTGCCCCCGAAGCTCCGGGCCAAACAGCAGCAGGCCGGATTCCAGCAGCTCGGTCATGCAGAAGCTGTCAAATAAATAAGTGTCCGTCACGCGCTGGCCGCCGGTTCCCCAGTAAATCACCCGGCTGGGATGGCCGTCCAGAAAGGCGCAAAGGTCCAGCATCCCGCCCTCAAAGGAGCGGTAATCGGGGTTCTCCGGCTCCTTTTCCAGCATTTCCTGACGAAGAAAAAGGAGCCTCCCGGCCTGTTCCGGCGTGATTGTTTCCCGGGTCAGCACCAGAATGTCCAGGTCGCTCCATCCGGGCCGGAAGTCCCCCATGGCTGCGGAACCGTATAGGTATATAGAGGGCCGGCAGCCCTCCAGCCTTTCGGCAATCTGCGCGGCCATCCGGCGGACTGCACGCTGTTCCTCTCCCATCGCCATCCCCTTCCGTGCGCATGGCTTTGTCCTTATTAAAGCACAGATTCCTGTATTTTACAAGCGTATTGTTGTGATTTTTCAGACATTTTTTACGCTTTCGGAGCCATACTAATGCCGGAATCATGCGCCAAGGAGGAATTGCGATGAAAAAGGGACATCTGGGCCTGCCGGGAAGGGCGGTGGCTGTTTTTTCCGCTTTTGCGGCAGCATTTACGGGGCTTTACCTGCGGGTGGGGTATCTCTCCCATTCGCCGGCGCTTTTGGAGGCCGCCCAGCAGCAGAAAAAATACACGCTGACCATATCGGAAACGCGCGGCGCAATTTACGACTGTAACTATGCGCCGCTGGCGGACACCCGCCAGGAGACGGTCTATGCGGTCATGCCGTCGCCGGAAAATCTGCTGGCAGTGCTGGAGTCGGTGCCGGTTTCCCGGCGGACGGCGGTGTCCGACCTGATGCAGGCGGGCAAGCCCTTCCTGCTGCGGGGCGCGTCGGAGCTGGAGGCTCCCGGCGTTTTGGAGTTTTCCGTCCCGGTGCGAACCGATTCCCCCCAGCTCGCCCCCCACATCGTAGGGTATCTGGACGACGCAGGCCGCGGGCTCACCGGCATTGAAAAGAGCTTCGACAGCTATTTGAGCAGCTTCGCCGCCGCCACCCAGGCGGTCTATCAGCTGGACGGCTTGGGGCGGGGCATTTCCGGGCTGGAGCCGGAGGTCCGGGAGGCCGCGGAGGTAAAAGCGGGGGTGGTGCTCACCATCGACTCCACCATCCAGAAAATCGTGGAAAACGCCGGCTCCCGGGGGCTCGAAAAGGGGGCCGTGGTGGTGATGGACCCCAGTACCGGGGAGATCAAAGCCATGGCGAGCTTTCCCTCCTACCGCCCCGACAATCTCGCCCAGGCGGTCAGCGACAGCGAAAATACCCCCATGATTAACCGCGCCCTGCTTCCCTACAGCGTGGGTTCTACCTTTAAAATGGTGACGGCTTCGGCCGCGCTGGAGCAGGGGCTTCCCATCGACGGGGTGTTCAACTGCACGGGGCAGATTGATGTTTCCGGCCAGATTTTCCGCTGCCACAGGCGTTCAGGCCACGGCGAGGTGGATATGGTGGACGCCATGATGAAATCCTGCAACCCGTATTTTATTCAGCTGGGGCTGCAAATCGGGGGGGATTCCCTTCTGGAAATGACAAAACGCTTTGGGTTCGGGGAAACCCTGCCCCTGGCCCAGGGCATCAGCGGATCGGCCGGAACCCTGCCCGGGGAATCCGACCTGCAAAATCCCGCAGAGGCCGCCAACCTGAGTTTTGGGCAGGGGTTATTGACGGCTTCGCCCCTCCAGGTCACCCGGATGATGGCGGCAGCGGCCAACGGCGGCGTATTGGTGCAGCCCCGGCTGGTGCTGGGGACTACCTCCGACGGGAGGACCCTGGAGCGCGCCGCTTCCGTCCCCGGACGTCAGGTCCTTTCCGCGGAAATTTCCGCCCAGATCCGCAGCTTTCTCATCCACTGCGTCATGGTGGAGGAGGAGCAGAACGCCCTGCCCTCCAACGTCTCCGCCGGCGGCAAGACCGCCACCGCTCAAACCGGCCGCTTTGACGAAAACGGCGAGGAATTGGAGCACGGGTGGTTTTCCGGCTTCTTCCCGGCGGAAAATCCCCGGTATGTGGTGACGGTGCTGGCGGAAAACAGCGGCTTCGGCAATGAAACCGCCGCCCCGGTTTTCGCCGAAATCGCCGAGGAAATCACAGCCCTCGGCCTGTAGCCCGGGCAAGATACCGCCGGGTGTAGGGGCACACGGCGAAGCAGAGCCCGCACAGGTCCGTTTCCATGCCGGTCGCCTTCTTCATCCGCTCAATCTGCGCCTTTTTGCAATCCTCCTTGCGAAACAGCGCCTCCCGCGGCATTTCCGGCGTCCACAGCGCCCCGGTCAAAGCCCTGCCGGGACAGCTCCGCACGCAGACCGTGCAGCTCCCGCAGCGGCTTTCCGAAACCGGACGGTCCGGCGGCAGCGGCGCGTCGGTGACCAGGCTGGACAGCCGGACCGCGCTTCCGTATTCTTCCGTGACCAGCAGGCAGCTTTTCCCGATCCAGCCCAGTCCCGCCCGGGCTGCCACCGTTTTGTGCGGCAGCGGGGTGCGCCAGTCCGCATCCTTCCGGACGGTTTTGGTGGTGTGGGCGGCGGCCGCGTAGCCGCGCTCCCGCAGAAACGCGGCGCCGCAGGAGACGATGCCGTCCAGCTTTTCGTTCAGCGCGTGATAGGCGGCGTAATATTCCAAAGTGGGCGCGCTTTGCAGGTCCCGGACGATTTTTGGGGGAAGCGGAACCGCCACGGCGACTCCCACCGGCAGCTCCGCACCGGCGACGCCGGACAGGTTCGCCGCCCCCATCAGCCCGGCCCCCTTTTCCGCCAGAAGGCCGAAGAGCGCTTCCTTCAATTCCTGCTCCATGAAAAACCGCTCCCTTTTAAAGGGGCTCCCGCCCCTGATTTTCCCCATTATAGCAGAATCCCGGGCGCTTTGCAATCCGGCCGGGGAGCCCCTTTTCCGCCGCCGGAATGCGGGAATTCACAAATTCGTATTCTTTTTCCCTTGCTTTTTTCACGGGCTGGGTGTATGATAAAAGAAACAACAGAGAAGGAGGTCGCCTGCGTGCCCCGCTTTTTTGTTCCCCCCGTCCCCGGGGGATTTGTTCCCGGCGGCCGCGCCGTCGTTTCCGGCGAGGACGCCGCCCATATCAGCCGCTCCCTCCGGCTGCGGCCGGGGGATGCCATCACCCTCTGCGACGGCGGCGGGATGGACTATGAGGGAAGGATTCTCTCGGTTGGCGACGCGGTGGAGGTGGAGCTGCTGGAATGCGTTCCCAGCGTTTCCGAGCCCCGGTGCCGCATCACCCTGTTCCAGGCCCTGCCCAAGGGGGATAAGATGGAATTTATCATCCAGAAGGCCGTGGAGCTGGGCGCGGCGGAGATTGTCCCCGTCCTCACCTCCCGGTGCGTTTCCCGGCCGGACGCCAAAAGCATGGAGAAAAAACGGGTCCGCTACCAGAAAATCGCCGCCGAAGCCGCCAAGCAGTGCGGCCGGGGCGTGATCCCCGAAATCGGGGAGATGGCGACCCTTTCCGAAGCGGTCCGCCGGCTGCCGGAAAAAGCGCTGGTCTTTTACGAAAAGGGCGGGCGGCGGCTTCGGGAGCTGGTGACGCCTCAAGACCGGGAATGGGGCGTTTTTGTGGGAAGCGAAGGCGGCTTTGCACCGGAGGAGATCGCCCTGCTGGAACAGAACGGGGTGGTCCCCGCGACCCTTGGAACGCGCATCCTGCGGTGCGAAACGGCGCCGCTCTGCGGGCTTTCGGTGATGCTCAGCCTGCTGGGCGAGATTTAGCCGGGTTTCCGCCGCGTTTTCAGAAAGTTACCGAAGAAAGGAATGGTTGTATGAAAAAGAATGTATGGCTCGCCATTGCCGCGGGAGCAGCGGCCATTGTAGCCGGCGCCATCGCAGTGGCCGCCTATGTGCGGAAGAAGAGCAAGGCGCTCTCCGAGCACCTGGATTATGACCCCGACGAGTATTTTGAGGACGACTGCGGCTGCGAGGATTGCTGCGGCTGCCAGGAGGAAGAGGAGGAAGAAACCATCCCCCTGCACCCCGACGAAACGGCTTCCGAGGAATCCGAGGCGATGCCGGAGACTCCCGACGAAGAAGAATAACGAGATTGCTTTCAGAAAACGGCGCAGCCCTGAGCTGCGCCGTTTTTGCTGTGCGGGCACATGCCGGAAGCGCCGGCGGACAAGTGAAATTTCGGGAGGAAGCGGCAAAAAGAGCGCAGCCGGTCTGCCCGGATGCGCTCTCAGCTGAAATTTTGGAAAAAGATGCAGCCTGCCGCGCCGCACCGGCGGTGCCGGAAAAAGCTGTGCGGCCGCGTCGAATTATAAAAGAGAGGTCCGGCCGTCGGTGAAAATGGTCAGGCGGTGGCGGCCGTCCGCGGCGGGACAGGACATTTCAAAGCAGTGGTCGGTGACCTGTACCTTAACCGGCAGGTCCGCCCGGGGGGACTGCATCTCCGGATCGAAACGGCCGGTTTCGTCGAAGCGGGCGTGCTGGGCATAGTACATTTTCCGCAGCTCCCATTTGCGGTATTCGTCCTCGGGGATGGCGTATTCCTCCTGCCCCGCGGTGAAGAACACAAAGCCCCACAGCTCCGGGTAGTGCATGTTGACGACGCCGGTGGGGGACCAGACCCAGTTGTCCTCCGGGAGCGGCTTGCCGCTATTGGGGTCCAGGCGCTTGACATAGGCCCCGTTTTTCACGTCCACCGTCCACTGCACCCGGGAGAAATTGATCCGCCAGAAATCCCCCGGCGCGGGGATGGACGCGCCCTGCCCCAGGCACTCCAGCAGGGTTTCAAAGGGCATGACGATTTCGCAGGTCCAGCGGCGGTTCCGGGCGGCGGGGTTGTTCAGCTCCCCGTCGATTTTGACGGCGGTGCGCAGGCCCTTGAGGTCAAAGCCGTTCATGGGGTCGCCGCCGTCCCGGTAGGCCTTGGTGAGCAGCAGGTCCCAGACGGTGTTGCGGGCGTTCATTTCAAACTCGCAGTAAACCTGGGTGTCGGAGTTCGGGTCAATGAACACTTCAAAGTCGTTGTCCCGGAAAATAACGTCGTCCCGCCGGGTGACGTTGGCCCAGATTTCCTCCCCCATCAGCTCCGCGCCGATGTAGAGGTTCTGGTCGTCCCAGAGCATTTTGGCCCGGGTGCGGTAGCGGGGGGCGGGGCGGATGTCCCCTTCGATGTCGGCAAAGTCGCAGGTCCAGGAAGCGCCCTCCCAGAAGGGCTTGTCCAGATTCCCGTCCAGTTCCAGCGGGCCGGGAGCCCGGCGGCACTGGTATACTTTGGGAGCAAAAACGGGCATGTGCGGTGTGGGAATACGGTAATTCATCAAATCTCCGCCTTTCTTATCAGTCGTTGTTGGTCACGACTTCGCCGTGGCCCAGGTTGTAGGTGATCTCGCCGTCCAGCTCCACCTTGAGGACCGTGACCATGGGGTGCGGCGTCATTTCGTCGCCCTTGATCCACAAAGTGCCGGGGATGCCGCTCCAGGGCAGCGCGCCGGTGTAGCGGAAGGGAAGCTCCTCGCCGGTGTGGAGGACGGAAACCCGCTTCACCGGGGTTTTGATGCCCTTCAGGCAGATGTATTCGGAAGGCTTGTCGTAAACAAAGAGGTAGATGGTCCTTCTGTCCTCCGAGAGGGTGCTGCCGCCTAAGAAGTGGCGGTAATCCAGGCCCTTCCCGGTGTCGTAAACCGCTTCCTCGTTGTCGTGAATCCAGTCGCCCAGGTCCTCCAGAATCTTTACCTGGCGGGGGTCCAGGGTGCCGTCCTCTTTGGGCCCCACATCCAGGAGCATGTTGCCCCCCAGGGTAAGGCAGTCGCAGAACATCCGCACGATCATTCTGCTGGTCTTATAGTCGTTGTCGGAGGGCCGGTAGCCCCAGGAGGTGTTGATGGTGGTGCAGAATTCCCACACGCCCCTGGGCCCGTAAAGGGGAATGCCCTGTTCGGGGGTTTCGTAGTCGCCGTAGCCCTGGAGGCGGGAATTGATGATGACATTGGGGTTGAGGGAGTGGAGGTAGGCCCGGAATTCGGGGCATTTCCACTGATTGGCGCTGCGCTCCCAGTCGCCGTCGAACCAGAGAAGGTCCACCGTGCCGTAGTTTGTCATCAGCTCCCGGAGCTGGTTGTTGTTGAACTGCAGAAATTCCTCCCATTTTTCCGGGTCCTCCGGCCCGCCCGCGGGGGTGGCGAATACATCCTTCAGGTGGTCCTCCGGCTTTTCCCCTTCGGGGTAGACGCTGCGGTAGCGGGGATCGGACCAGTCGATGAGGGAGAAATAAATGCCCACCTTCAGCCCCGCTTCCCGCATGGCTTCGGTGTAGGGCGCGATGAGGTCGCGGCCGGCGGGGGTCTTTTTCACCACGCTCAGATCGCTGTATTGGGTGTCGAACAGCGCCACGCCGTCGTGATGCTTGGCGGTGAGCACCGCATAGCGCGCGCCGGCCCGCTTGAACAGCGCCGCCCACTGCTTCGGGTCATATTTGGAGGCGGTGAAGCCCTCGCACTGCTTCATGTAATCCTCGTAGGAAATGTTGCCGTTGTGGAAGCTCCAGGATTCGGAGACGTCCCCCACGGCATAGATGCCGTAATGGGCAAAAATGCCCAGCTTCGCTTTTTTGAACCAATCCTGCATCATGGCCAAAGCCCCCCTTTCAATCTCCGGGCCGCCGGAACGGCCGCTTCCTTATCAGGATACCAGCTTTGGACCGGGTTGTCAACGGATTTGGCGCCCTTTGAACAAACCTGCCGCGCCCTGCATGAGCCTGCAGGGGACGGCCTTCTCTTTCCGCCTTTCAATTCAATTGGCTGCCTCTTTGTCATTTTCCGGGGAAATCCCTCACGGAAATCAATTTTCAAATTCTGCAACAGCTGAAATGAATACGAACTAGATTTATGATGAAAATCTTGCCCTGAAACGGATGAAATCGATGCTATAAAGAAGTCGTTTTAACCATCCGGTTTGACCAAT
>DVFM01000072.1 GCA_018713245.1 Candidatus Merdivicinus intestinavium | reverse complement strand
ATTGGTCAAACCGGATGGTTAAAACGACTTCTTTATAGCATCGATTTCATCCGTTTCAGGGCAAGATTTTCATCATAAATCTAGTTCGTATTCATTTCAGCTGTTGCAGAATTTGAAAATTGATTTCCGTGTCCTGCGCGGGCCGGGATTTTCTTCAATGCTTCTTCAATCTTTTGTGGTATAATGAGAATGAGAAAAAAGGGAGATGCCGCTATGCGGATTTTGCTGGTAGAGGACGAAAAGCGGATGGCGCAGGCGCTCTGCGAAATTCTGCGCCTGGAAAAATGCGATGTGGACCACTGCGCCGACGGTCCGGACGGGCAGGACGCCATCGAAACCGGCGTTTACGATATTGTCATTCTGGACGTCATGCTGCCGCGGAAAAACGGGTTTGACATCGCAAGGGAGGTCCGGAAAAAGGGAATCCGCACGCCGATTCTCATGCTGACCGCCAAAAGCGAGCTGGACGACAAGGTTGCGGGCCTGGATATGGGGGCGGACGACTATCTGACCAAACCGTTTATGACCAAGGAGCTGCTGGCGAGGCTCCGGGCCCTGGGCCGGCGCAGCCGGAACACCCCCGACGGCGCCCTTTCCTTCGGCGACATCGCCCTCAGCGCCGGCACGTCCTCCCTCATCTGCGGGGAAAACAGCGTGCGGCTGAGCGACAGGGAATTCCGCATTCTGGAATACCTGATTGCAAACCAGGGGCGGATTTTGACCCGGGAACAGCTGGCGGTCAAGATTTGGGGCTACGACAGCGACGCGGAATACAACAACGTGGAGGTGTACATGTCCTTTGCCCGCAGGAAGCTGAGCTTTGTAAAGGCCAAAACGGAGATCAAGGCGGTGCGCGGCGTGGGGTATGAGCTGAGATATGACAATGTTTAAGCAATCGCGGCGGAAAATCGTCGCCGCCATTCTGTCCGCGCTGGTGCTGCTGCTGTGCGGCACTTTCTGCACCATTTACCTGGCGAGCTACGCGGAGATGACCGGCGAAAACCAAAGGCTTCTCCAGCAGTATGTGGACGCCTACAGCATTCCCGGGACGCCGGACGGCGCCGGAATGGACCGCGGCGACCCGCGCAGGCCGCCCAGGGCGGAGCTTTCCACCTTCTATTCCGTCGCCATCTCCAAGGAGGGGGAAGTCCTGAAGGCGGACACCGCCGACATTTCCACCCTCAGCGAGGAGGCGCTGACCGAGCTTGCCCGGGAAATCATTGCCGGCGGAAAGACCGACGGCGTAAAAAACAGCCTGCTCTACCGGATGGCGGACAAGGGCAGCTATACCCTGGTGGCATTCCTGGATAACACCCTGATGCTGGAAAACGCCGGCACCCTGATCGATTACACCCTGATCTTCGGCGGCGCGGCGCTGGTCCTCCTGTTTTTCCTGGCGCGCTTCCTTGCGGGCCGGATTGTGGCCCCGCTGGAGGAAAGCTACCGGCTTCAGAAACAGTTCATTTCCGACGCGGGCCACGAGCTGAAAACGCCGGTGGCGGTGGTAAGCGCCAATCTGGAGCTCCTTTCCCGGGAAATCGGCGAAAACCGGTGGCTTTCCAACATCCAGTACGAAAACGAGCGGATGTCGGCGCTGATTATCCAGCTTTTGGAGCTGGCCCGGGCGGAAAACACGGTCCCGCAGACGGAGCCGCTGGACATGAGCCGCCTGGTCTGCGGCGGGACAATCTCCATCACCGCTTCCGGCGACGGAATCGACTCCAACGGCTCTTTGACCATTTCCGGCGGCGAAATAACCGTCTCCGGCCCCGCTCAGGGCGACACCTCGGTGCTGGATTACGACACCACCGCCGTCATAACGGGCGGCGTCTTTCTCGGAACCGGCGGCGCCGGCATGGCCCAGACCTTCAGCAGCGCCGGGCAGGGCGTCATATCCCTGAACGCAGGCAGCCAGCCCGCCGGAACAGCGGTCACGCTTACGGATTCGGCCGGCAGCACGATTCTCATCTGTACGCCGGAGCTCCCCTTCTCCTTTGTGATTTTCAGCAGCCCCGACATTGTGTCCGGCGAAACCTACACCCTCGTCATCGGGACGGAATCCATGGAAGTGACGGCAGACTGAAGCGCTCCCCCTCCGGATGCTTCCATATACAGCAGTCCCCCCGGCCTGTGCCGGGGGGACTATTTGATTATCCGCCATCTTTTTTCCGGCTGCTCCTCTTCCCGCGCATTTTTGGGGCATACTACCCTCGTTATGACGCAATATGCATCGATTGTCAATGAGTCAATTTGCATCATCTTATAATGGCTTTATGAGAAAGGGAATTTCCTGTAAAGTTATGGAGGGAAAATGATGTACAGGAGAATCAAGGAAATGCGTGAAGACAGCGATTTTACCCAAAAGGATGTGGCGGCTTACCTTCAGGTCAGCCGCACCGCCTATTCCGGCTATGAAAACGGGCATCGGGGCGTCCCCACCGAAGTTCTGTGCCTGCTTGCGGATTTTTACGGAACGTCGGTGGATTACCTGCTGGGCCGGACGGATGAGCGAAAGCCCTATCCGCCGGTCTCGCGCTGAAAAATCAGCCGCCGTATTTTTCCCGGAGCAGGTTTGCCATCATGTGGGCGCACTTGTTGACATCGCCGCAGCCCAGGGTAATGATGAGGTCGCCGGGCTGGGCGTTTTGGACCACATAGGCGGCAATCTGGGAAAATTCCGGGAACCAGACGCAGCCGGGGATGCGCTCCGCCAGGTCCTTGGCGTAGATGTGGTAGGTGTTTTTCTCCCGGGAGCCCATGATTTCCGACAGCACCACCCGGTCGGCGATGGACAGCGCCTTGACAAAATCGTCCAGCAGCATGGCGGTGCGGGAGTAGGTGAAGGGCTGATGGACCGCCCAGACCCGCTTGAAGGGCAGCTTTTTGGCGGCGGTCAGGGTGGCGGTAATCTCGGTGGGATGGTGGCCGTAATCGTCGGCGACGGTGATCCCGCCGTATTCCCCCAGCACCTCAAAGCGCCGCTGCGCGCCGTGGAAAGCGTCCAGCCCCCGGGCGCACTGCTCCCAGCTTGCCCCCGCCTCATGGGCGGCGATGCAGGCGGCAATGGCGTTTAAAATGTTGTGGTCGCCGGGGATGTGGAGCTGAAGCGGGGTGAGGACCTCCGAATCCCGGCAGAGATCAAAGGACAGGGTGACGCCGTCCACATGCTCAATGTTGGTGGGATAATAGTCGTTGATGGCCGAATAGCCGAAGGTAACGACGGGCTTGTCGAGCCCTTCCAGCGCCTTCAAGGTGTTCTTGTCGTCGCCGTTGGCGATGACGAGGCGGGTGGCCTTGGAGGCAAATTTATGGAAAGAGGCGATGAGGTTTTCCATGGTCTTGAAATAGTCCAGATGGTCGGCGTCGATGTTCAGAATGACGGCAATGTCGGGGTAGAGCTTGAGGAAGGTGTCCACAAACTCGCAGGCTTCGCAGACCATGGTTTCGCTCCGGCCCGCCCGGCCGCCGCCGTGGATGGCGGGGAGCTTGCCGCCGATGACGCAGGTGGGGTCCAGCCCGGCGTCCAGCAGGATCTGGACGGTCATGGAGGTGGTGGTGGTTTTTCCGTGGGTGCCGCTGATGCAGACGGCGTCGGCGTACTGGGCGGAAATTTCCCCCAAAAGGACGCTGCGCTCGATGGTGGGGACGCCGCTTGCCCTGGCCGCGATGAGCTCGGGGTTGTCGTCCATAATGGCGGCGGTGTGGACGATGAGGTCCGCGCCCCGGATATTTTCCGCCTTCTGGCCCAGGGTGACGGGGATTCCCATCTCCCGCACCATCTGAAGGGTGTCGGTCTCGTTGTTGTCGGAGCCGGTGAGATAGTAGCCCTTGCTGTGGAGGATCTGGGCCAGCGGGAACATCCCGGACCCGCCGATGCCGATGAAGTGGATGTGCTTTTTATGGTCGAGATACATAAAGATTCTCCTTCCGGATTGCGTCTAATTCCAGCCGTCCTTATTCTGGTCAAAAAGGCGGCGGATAATCACTTGTAAGGGATGATTTTCCAGTTTTTCCAGTTCCGGGTCGTCCCGCAGGAGGGCGCGGGCCGCTTCCTGGGCTTCGGCGAACATCCCGGCGTCCTCGAAGAGGTCGGCGATGGCCAGGGCGGGCATGCCGTGCTGGCGGCTGCCGAAGAAATCCCCGGAGCCCCGGAGCTTCAAGTCCTCCCGGGCGATGACAAAGCCGTCGGAGGTGGACTTCATCACCTTTAAACGCCGGCGGTTCTCCTCCCCGTCGTTGTCGGAAACCAGGATGCAGTAGGACTTTTTGTCCCCGCGCCCCACCCGGCCCCGGAGCTGATGGAGCTGGGCCAGGCCGAAGCGCTCGGCGTTTTCCACCATCATGACGGTGGCGTTTGGGACGTCCACCCCCACCTCCACCACGGTGGTGGAGAC
>DVFM01000071.1 GCA_018713245.1 Candidatus Merdivicinus intestinavium | reverse complement strand
CCCCCGACACCCGCCTTAGGAGGGCGGTGCTCTATCCAACTGAGCTACTGGCACATATTAAATTTTGAACTTAACAAAGTTATCCCACGCCGCCTCCTTTAGTGAACCGTAGTTAGTTCTCTTAGGAGGGGCTTGTTATATCCATTTAACTACGGAGACCACTCGATATTCCCGGCGAAACAGCTGTCCCGCTGCGGGTATTTTTTATTATAGCGGATTTTTGAAAAAAAAGCAAGAGAAACTTACAAAGATGGTTGCAACTTTGCAGATTGTCTGCTATAATCATATCAACAGCGCCGGAAGGCGCTGAAACCTTTTCCCAAAATTTCTATACAAGGAGAGTTCTCAACAACTATGCGGTACACATTGGACCGGAAGAAGGAACTTCCGCTGCTGAAAAACCCTGCCCTGATTATTGTATCGAGCTTTGCCATCCTCATTCTGGTGGGAGCGCTGCTGCTGACGCTGCCCTTTATGAACCGGACAGGGAGCTTCACCCCTTTCCTGGACGCGCTGTTTACGGCAACTTCGGCCACCTGCGTAACCGGACTGATTGTTTACGATACCTACGTCTACTTCAACATGGCCGGGCAGACGGTCATCATCGCCCTTATTCAGCTGGGCGGGCTGGGGCTGGTTACCCTGACCAGCTTTTTCTACCTCCTCATCGGCAAACGCATGAACCTGCGCACCGCCCACCTCACGCAGGAATCCGTCTCCTCCGACGACAAGATTGACACGGTGCGGCTGGTCAAAATGGTGGTGTTCCTCACCGCCTCCATCGAAGCGGTTGGCGCTCTGCTGCTGATGTGCTATTTTGTCCCCGCCTACGGCACCTACGGCATCTTTATGTCCGTCTTTTTCGCCATTTCCGCCTACTGCAACGCGGGATTCGACCTGCTTGGGATGCACGGAGAGTATTCCAGCCTGATTTCCATCAACCAGAACCCCTGGGTGCTCACCATCCTTATGCTGTTGATTATCTCCGGCGGGCTGGGGTTCATCGTCTGGCAGGACCTTTGGAACTTCCGGCGGCGCCGCCGTCTGCTGCTGCACAGCAAAATCGTGCTGGTCACAACCGGGATTCTCATCCTGAGCGGCGCTACCCTCTTCCTGCTGACCGAGTGGAGCAATCCCGCCACCATGGGGAATATGGGGGTCGGCGGCAAAATCCTCAACGCCTTTTTCCAGTCGGTCACCACCCGGACAGCGGGCTTTGACTCCATCGGCAACGGGGAAATGACCACCCTTTCCAAGTTTATTTCCGTCATCTATATGTTTATCGGCGCGGCGCCCGGCTCTACCGGCGGCGGAATCAAAGTCACCACGCTGGTTGTACTGCTCATGACGGTAGTTTCAGTGACGCGCGGGCGGACCGACACCGTCATCCGCAACCGCAGGGTGGACAAGCTGGTGGTTTATAAAGCGCTGTCCGTCGCTTTCCTGGGCATGCTGCTGGTCATGATTACCACTGGCGTTCTGCTTGCCACCGAATCCAGCAGCTCCGAAATCAACGCTCTGTTTGAATCCACCTCCGCCTTCGCAACGGTGGGCCTCAGCGTCGGAATTTCCGCCGAAGCCCACGAGCTCGGCAAAATCATGCTCATCATCGGCATGTTCCTGGGGCGGGTAGGGCCGGTCTCCTTTGCCCTGTCCATCTCCATGGCAGCGGGGGCCCGGGAGAAAAAACAGGTGATGCCCGACGCCAAAATCTGGGTAGGCTGAGGCTTTCCCCATCAAAACGGCAGACGCCGCTCCTTTTGCAGGAGCGGCGTTTTTAACGTCCGGGAAAGCGCTCAATAGCCGCCGCGGTTGCAGAAAAATTCCCGGGTGGCCAGCGCTGCTCCGGCCAGGAACAGGCTGTCGGGCTGAAGGCGGCTGCGGATAACGGGGACGTCCAGGGTCTCCTTCAGCCGGTTTTCCAGATAATCCCGCAGCCAGAACTCCCGCTCCTCCGCCGCCAGAAGGATCACACGGGCAGGGTCAAAAAAACTGGCGGCATACAGAATTTCCTCCGCACGCTGGGCGGCAAAGCCCTCCGCCAGCCGGCGGACCGGTTCGTCCTCCATGGGGAGCCGCCCTTCCCGCGCCAGCCGCTGCATCTGCTGGAGGCTTCCGTTGGCAAGCTGCCAGGAGCGCGGGGTCCCGGCGGCGGAAAACTCCATGGCGAGGCAGCTCCAGAATGTCTCCTCCGCGCGGGATTTCTGCTTGTCCGGCAGCCGCATGGCGCGCCCTCGGGAGCCGGTATAAAGCTCCTGGCCAATCATGACGGCTCCGTCCATCTGGCTGCTGCACCGGAACAACAGGGCGTTGTCCGCCGGAAAGGCCTGGTCGCGCTGCCAGTAATCCGCTTCCGCAACGGCCGCCGCGCCGGAAAGCTTGGCGCACAGGACGGGCACCTTGACAAACCGGGACAGCCTGTCATAAAAGGGGCCGTAATCGGGTTCCGGGCCGTCCGAAATCCCCAGCCGCTGAAAATAGGCGGGGTCCACGCAAATTCCCAGGCCCGTAATGCGCTCCGGCGTCAGTCCGTTTTTATAAAGCAGCTGATGGTAGGCCGCCTCCATCTGGGAAAGGAGCTCCTCCTGGGAAACGCCGGTGGGAAGCAGGATGGACTGGCACTCCACAATCTCCCCCCAAAGGGTGGAAACCCCCGCGTGGAGGACCTTTCCCTCCAGCACCATTCCCAAATCCAGCCGGTAGGTGGCACAGATGTCCAGCAGAATTTTCTTCCGCCCCCGCGCCACAGGCGCATCCGGAATATGCTGCTCCCCTTTTTCATAGAGTATGCCCTCCTGAATCATCTCGTTGGTGATGATGGTCACTGCGGCCTTGGTAATTCCAATATCTCTTGCGATATCGATTCGGGATGTGGGGCCGCAGCGGCGGAGAAGCCGCAGGATCTGCATGCGGTTCCGCCGTTTGAGGTCGAGCTTGCTGATTCCGTTTGAGAGCATGGCGCACCTTGCCTTTCTTGTCAATTTTCTGAATCTTCTCTATATCAAAGTATCCCACACGGATGTGATGGTTCTGTGAATATTCCATGAAGGCAAAAAAATTTTATCAAATATTAAGAAATAAATCACGTAAAAAGCAGTTAACGGCGCAAGATTACACGTGATGTGACCTGATTTCCGACAGTTTGTTTTAAAACGCCGCAGGGCAGCGCCGATGGTGGCGCTGCCCTGTCTGCCGCTGCGGCAGGATCGTCAGCGGAAATATTCCACGCCGCTCTGGAAGAGCATCTGATCCTTGTCGCCGTCGATATTCTTGGCAATATTGCTGCCGGTGCGCTCGCTGTGCGCCATTTTGCCGAACACCCGCCCATCCGGGGAGGTGATTCCTTCAATGGCCGCCACCGACATATTGGGGTTAAACCGGATGTCGTAGGTGGGTTCCCCGGTCAGGTCCACATACTGCGTGGCAATCTGGCCGTTCTGAGAGAGGATGCGCACCCATTCCTCGCTGGCCACAAAGCGGCCCTCGCCGTGGGAAATGGGCACCGTGTGGTAATCCCCCACCTGGGTGTGGGCGAGCCAGGGGGATTTGTTGGAGGCGATGCGGGTGGTCACCATCATGGACTGGTGGCGGCCGATGGAGTTGAAGGTCAACGTGGGGGCGTCGTCCGTCATGTCCACAATCTCGCCGTAGGGCACAAGCCCCAGCTTCACCAGCGCCTGGAATCCGTTGCAGATTCCCAGCATCAGGCCGTCGCGGTTTTTGAGAAGCTCATGGACGCCGTCCTTGATGCGGGGGTTGCGGAAAAACGCGGTGATGAATTTTCCGGACCCATCGGGCTCGTCGCCGCCGGAAAATCCGCCGGGGATCATGACGATCTGGGCCTTGGACAGCCGCTTGGAGAATTCTGCCACCGATTCCTCGATGTCCCGGCTGGAAAGGTTGTTGATGACGAAAATATCGGTATTGGCGCCGGCGCGCTCGAAAGCCCGCTGGGTGTCGTACTCGCAGTTGGTGCCGGGGAATACGGGGATCAGGACGCGGGGCGAAGCCGCCTTGACGGCCGGAGAGGGGCGGTGCTCCGCCCTGTAGGAGAACTTCTCCACAGCCTTGTCCGAAGTCTCGATGTTGCAGGGGAACACGCTCTCCAGGCGGTCCTCATACGCCTTCTGGAATTCGGAGATGGAAGCAAACTTGGTGCCGTCCGTGTTTTCCAGGAGGGGTTCCATCCGGGTCACGCCGATGATTTCCCCTTCCTCCGCCGGGATGCCGCCGGAAAGCTCCAGCACAAAGCCGCCGTAAACGGGGTTGAACAGCAGCTCTTCCGGGAGCTGTTTGGTGAACTTAAAGCCCACATGGTTGCCGAAGGACATTTTGCAGATGGCCTCGGATACGCCGCCGAAGCCCAGCGTCCAGGCGGCGAGGGCCTTGCCGCTGCGGATCAGGTTTTCCACCCGGGTGAACACGTCCTTGACGCTTTCAAAGTCCGGGGTGCCGTCCTCGTGATATTTGGGCAGAAGCAGGACGACGGTGGAGCCGATCTGCTTGAATTCCGGAGAAATCACCGTCCGGGCGTCGCCGGTGGATACCGCGAAGGAAACCAGGGTGGGCGGGACGTCGATGTCCTCAAAGGTGCCGGACATGGAGTCCTTGCCGCCGATGGCGGCGCAGCCCAGCTGCAGCTGAGCCTCCAGGCCGCCCAGCAGGGCCGCCATGGGCTTGCCCCAGCGGGAGGGATCGGTTTTCATGCGCTCAAAATACTCCTGGAAGGTGAGCCAGCAGGGGGAATGGGTGCCGCCGGCCGCCACGACCTTGGCCACCGACTCCACCACGGCGTACATAGCGCCCAGATAGGGGTTCTGCTCGGCAATATAGGGGTTATAGCCCCAGCCCATGATGGAGCAGGTGTTGGTCTCGCCCTGCAGAAGCGGCAGCTTGGCCGCCATGGCCTGGGTTTTGGTCATCTGGTACTTGCCGCCGTAGGGCATGTTGACGGTGCCCGCGCCGATGGAGCTGTCAAACCGCTCCACCAGGCCCTTCTGGGAGCAGATGTTCAGGTCGGAAAGATGGGCAATCCAGTCCTCTTTCACGTCTTTGCGGTTGTTCACGGGCTTCACCTTGCCGCCGGTGACATGCACGGCGGTGTGCTTTTCCGCGCCGTTGGAGTTTAAGAACTCCCGGGAGAGGTCCACAATCCGGTTGCCGCACCAGTCCATGGTGAGGCGGGGCTCGGCGGTGACCACCGCCACTCTGGTGGCTTCCAGGTTTTCCTCGTGGGCGAGCTTGATAAAGCGGTCCGCGTTGGCGGCGGAAACCACCACCGCCATCCGCTCCTGGGACTCGGAAATGGCCAGCTCGGTGCCGTCCAGGCCGTCATATTTCTTGGGAACGGCGTCCAGGTTGATGGACAGGCCGTCGGCCAGCTCGCCGATGGCGACGGAGACGCCGCCTGCGCCGAAGTCGTTGCACCGGCGGATCATCCGGGTGACGTCGGGGTTGCGGAACAGGCGGGAAATTTTCCGCTCAATGGGCGGGTTGCCCTTCTGGACCTCCGCGCCGCAGGTGTGGATGGATTCCTTGGTGTGGGATTTGGAGGAGCCGGTGGCGCCGCCGCAGCCGTCGCGGCCGGTGCGCCCGCCCAGCAGGATGACGACATCGCCGGGATCGGGGGTCTCCCGCACCACATAATTTTCCGGCACAGCGCCGATAACCGCGCCGATTTCCATGCGCTTGGCCACATAGCCCGGATGGTAAAGCTCGGCGACTTCGCCGGTGGCGAGGCCGATCTGGTTGCCGTAGGAGCTGTAGCCGTGGGCGGCGGTGGTCACCAGTTTTTTCTGGGGCAGCTTGCCGGGGATGGTGGCGGAGAAGGGGACGGTGGGGTCGGCCGCGCCGGTGACCCGCATGGCCTGGTAAACATAAGCGCGTCCGGACAGGGGGTCGCGGATAGCGCCGCCCAGGCAGGTGGCCGCGCCGCCGAAGGGCTCGATCTCGGTGGGATGGTTGTGGGTCTCGTTTTTAAACTGCAAAAGCCATTTTTCCTGGACGCCGTCCACATCCACGTTGATTTTCACGGAGCAGGCGTTGATCTCGTCGCTTTCGTCCAGTTCTTTGAGCTTGCCGTCCTTTTTGAGCTTTTTCGCGCCGATGGTGGCGAGGTCCATGAGGGTCATGGGCTTATTCCGGCCCACGTAAAGCTCGTCCCGCAGCTCCAGATATTTGTCAAAGCTCTTCCGGATGGTTTCGTCGTCAATGTCCACCTGGTCGATGATGGTGCCGAAGGTGGTGTGGCGGCAGTGGTCGGACCAGTAGGTGTCGATCATGCGGATCTCGGTGATGGTGGGGTCCCGGTGCTCGGTGTTTTTAAAATAGTCCTGGCAGAACTTGATGTCGTCCAGGTCCATGGCCAGCCCGTAATTGGCCACAAAGTCCGCCAGCCCCTGCTCGTCCAGGCCGGTAAAGCCGGAAAGGGTCTCCACGGCGGTGGGAATTTCGTACTCGGTCTTGAGGGTGTCCGCCTTCTCCAGGCTCGCCTCCCGGGCTTCCACGGGGTTGATGAGGTGGTTCTTAATGGCGGCGAACTGCTCCTCGGTGAGCGCCCCTTCCAGCAGATAAATGCGGGCGTTGCGCACCGTCGGGCGGTCGCCCTGGGTCATGAGCTGGATGCACTGTTCGCAGGAGTCGGCACGCTGGTCGAACTGGCCGGGAAGATATTCCACCGCCAGGACGCGCTGGTTTTCCCCAAGCGCCGGCAGTTCCATGGAGATGGTGTCCACGGGCGGCTCGGAAAAGATGGTCTTGGACGCCATCTCAAAAGCCGCTTCGTCAATGCCTTCCACGTCATAGCGGTTGAACAGGCGGAGTGATGACAGGGAGATGCCCAGCGACGCCTTGATGTCGCGGCGGGTGGAATCCGCTTCGACGGCAAAGGCCGGTTTTTTCTCCACGTAAATTCTGTAAACGGACATGTTTGCCATTCCTTTCCTATGGTTATGATTCCAGAGTGCCGATGCAGTGCCCGTCGAGCACCGCTTCCAGCCTCACTTTGCAGACTTTTCCGCAGGCCTCCGGCCCGCAGCTGACATACACGGGCGTGTAATTTTTGGTAAACCCCTCATACCCCAGGGGAGCATGGGTGGTTTCCACCAGGACCTCCTCGACGCGCCCCAGCTGGCGGCGGAGGAATTCCTGCCGACTTTCCTCCGCTGCTGCGATCATCCGGCGGCTGCGTTCCTCCTTGACCGCTTCGGGAACCTGGTCGGGGCGTTTGGCTGCCGCCGTGCCCTCCCGGCGGGAGTAGGCGAACACATGGACCTTGGCAAAGGCCATTTCCCGCACAAAGGCGAGGCTTTGGCAGAAGTCCTCCTCCGTCTCCCCGGCAAACCCCACCATTACGTCGGTGGTGAGGGAGGGGTTGCCGAAGGCGCGCCGGATGTCCGAGGCAATCCGGGCGTATTCCGCCGCGTCGTAATGGCGGTTCATCGCCCGCAGGGTCCTGTCGCAGCCGCTTTGGAGGGAGAGGTGGAACTGGGGGCAGAATTTCTCCTGGGCGGCCATTCTCCGGATGTCCTCCCCGGTCAGGAGCTCCGGTTCGAGGCTCCCCAGCCGGACCCGGCTGATGCCCTCCACGCTGCAGGCGAGCTCCACGGCGTCGATGAGCCGCAGGCCCAGATCCCTGCCGTAGGAGGAGAGGTTGATTCCCACAAGGACCGCCTCCCGGTAGCCGTTGGCGGCGAGGGCTTCCAGCTCCGCCCGGATTTCCTCCGGGGGTTTGGAGCGGACCGGGCCCCGGGCCTTGGGGATGATGCAGTAGGAGCAGTAGCGCTCGCAGCCGTCCTCAATTTTGACAAACGCCCGGGTGCGTCCCCGCAGCCCTGTGACGGACATGTGCTCGAAGGCCTCCCCCTTCTCGTGGGGTTCGATGGCAACCACCCGTTTTCCGGTGCGGAACGCCTCCTCCACCGCCTTCAGCAAACCGGCGCGGTTTTTGGCGCCGGCCACAATATCCGCCTCCGGGATGGCGGCCGCCTCCTCCGGGAACGCCTGGGGATAACAGCCGGTCAGCGCAGCCCGGGCGGCGGGGTTCTGCTTTTTGAGCCGCCGCAGGAGCTGGCGGGTCTTTCGGTCCCCCGAAGCGGTAACGGTGCAGGAGTTGACGATGTACAGATCCGCAAAGTCGTGGGCGTCCACAACTTCGTATCCTTCCCGGGAAAACAGCTCAGCCAGCATCTCCGTTTCATATTGATTGACCTTGCAGCCCAGTGTGGTGAATGCGACGCGCATTCGCCGCCTCCTCTCGTTTTTAGAACTATTCGCCCAATTCCGCTTAAGCAAAATAGGCACAACGTCGAAAAAAAGACCGTTTTTTCCACTATTTGTACATTTTTGGTTCGGTAATAATGGACAAATCTGCGGCCTTACAATTAGTATTATAATAGATTTGAGAGAATTTTACAATTAGCAGTTGACTAAAAAGCAAACAACTGATATATTGTAAATATAGTAATTATAGATAGTGTTGGTTTCTGCGCATCTATGATTGCCAAATTTCAAAATACTAATGGAGGTCGATACCAATGAGAACCTGCAACATTATGCTGAACACCATCAATGATGTGAAGGGGTTTGTCAACACCGTCTGCAAGTATGACTTTGATGTGGATCTGATTTCCGGCCGCTACGCGATCGACGCTAAATCCATTATGGGCATCTTCAGCCTGGACCTTTCCAAGCCCATCAAGCTGGAAGCCCACACCGACGACGCCTCCGATTTCCTGGCTGAAATCAAGCAGTACGTGGTCGAATAATTGCGGCGGACGCACCCCTGATGCCATTTGCATGGCATCCTTCTTCTTTTGGCGCACAGCCTCCGGAGCTTCCGGAGGCTTTTGTTATTTTTTCGCGGAGACGGGCATATCCTTTACCAAACAAAAGGCAAAGGATGGTGCTGTATGAAACACTGGCGCAACCGGCTGGCGGCCCTGGGGGCTGCCGCATTGCTGGCCGTATCCCTTCCCCAGGCGGTTTTCGCCGACGGGCTTTTGGAAGAAGCGGTCCCCACCCAGACGGAAGAGGCGGTGGTCACCGAGGCCCAGGCCCGGGATGTCCCGGCCAAATCGGCCGTGCTGATGGACGCCGGCGGCGGCCAGCTCCTCTTTGAAAAGAACGCTCACGAGCAGATGCCCCCCGCTTCCATCACGAAAATCATGACCATGCTGCTGGTAATGGAGGCGCTGGAGGACGGCTCCATCCGGTATACGGACAGCGTGGTCTGCTCCGAGCACGCCGCGGAGATGGGC
Organism: Candidatus Merdivicinus intestinavium; assembly: GCA_018713245.1. Classification (GTDB taxonomy): domain Bacteria; phylum Bacillota; class Clostridia; order Oscillospirales; family Ruminococcaceae; genus Merdivicinus; species Merdivicinus intestinavium. The sequence goes on along the minus strand of DVFM01000071.1, from coordinate 37,622 downwards.
GGGTCCCAGATCTGGCTGGAACCGGGGGAGGAAATGACGGTGGAGGAACTTTTGAAGGCTGCCGCCGTCAATTCCGCCAACGACGCCTCCATGGCCCTGGCGGAGTATGTCGCCGGCAGCGAGGAGGCCTTCGTCGCCCGGATGAACGAGCGGGCGGCGGAGCTTGGGATGAAGGACACTGTTTTCCGAAATCCCACCGGCCTGGATGAGGAGGGGCATGTCACCACCGCCTACGACATCGCCCTCATGTCCCGGGAACTGCTGCGCCACGAGGACATCACCCGCTTCACCACCATCTGGATGGATTCCCTCCGGGGCGGCGAAACCGCCCTCACCAACACCAACCGCCTGGTCCGCTTTTACGACGGCTGCACCGGCCTCAAAACCGGCACCACCGACGGGGCGGGGAGCTGCCTGTCCGCGACGGCCGAACGGGACGGCCTGAGCCTCATCGCCGTTTCTATGGGCAGCCCCACCTCCGACGAGCGTTTTGAATCCTGCCGCACCCTGCTGGATTACGGGTTCTCGGCCTTTGAACGCTTTGTCCCGGAAGTGGAAATCGGCGAGATTCCCGTCATCCGGGTGAAAAACGGGGTGGAGGGGTACCTTTCCCCCGTCCTGGAAGAACCGCCCTCCCTGCTGGTGGTCAAGGGCCGCGGCGCGGACGTAACCCGCACCGTTTCGGTCCCCGAGGAAGTGGAGGCCCCCGTCGAAGCCGGCCAGAAGCTGGGGGAGGTCACCTTCGCCCTGGACGGACAGATGCTTGCTTCCCTCTCGGTCACCGCCGGAAACGCCGTGCCCAAGATGAATTTCCGCACAGCGCTGGGGCTGCTGCTGGAAGCCCTGTTCCGGTGAGCGCAGCCGTGAAAAAATGCCCGAAAAACCGGCGGAGAACCGCCGGTTTTTCATATTGTGTACGAACCTGGTATGATTTTGAAAGAATCCTTCTGAAAACCTGTTTACGGAAAGGGCGGAACGTGGTACAATAACACTGGCAAATGAGAAACCGGCCCTTTGGCCATGGATTTTGGAAAGAAAGGGATTCACATGCTGAAACTGGAACACCTTGCCTGGGAACTCCCGGGCGGGGAAGAAATTATTCGGGATATTGACTTCTCGGCCCCGGACGGCAAGCTCATCGTCGTCACCGGCCCCAACGGCGGGGGCAAAACCTCCCTCGCCAAGCTGGTGGCGGGGCTGGAGACCCCTTCCGCCGGAAAAATCTGGTTCGACGGGGAGGACATCACGGGCCTGGACGTCACGGAACGCGCCAAAAAGGGCATTGCCTACGCCTTCCAGCAGCCGGTCCGCTTTAAGGGGCTCACCGTCCGGGACCTGCTGGAGCTTGCCGCCGGCGGCTCCCTCGGGGAGGATGCGCTCTGCGGCCTGTTAAGCAAAGTCGGCCTCTGCGCCAACGAGTATATTGACCGGGAAATGAACGCCTCCCTCTCCGGCGGGGAAAGCAAGCGCATCGAAATCGCCACTGTTCTGGCCCGCCGCGCCCGGCTTTCCATCTTTGACGAGCCGGAAGCCGGCATCGACCTGTGGAGCTTCTCCCGGCTGGTGGAGACCTTCCAGGACCTGCGGGCCCAGGGGACCGGCACGCTGATGGTAATTTCCCACCAGGAGCGCATCCTTTCCATCGCCGACGAAATTATCGTCATCGCCGACGGCCGCGTCCGCAGCGCCGGACCCCGGGAGGAAGTGCTCCCCACCCTGCTGTCGAACGAGCGGGCCGCCCGCTGCCCGCTTGGGAAGGAGGATTCCGCCGTATGAACAAGATTACCGAAGAACTGCTCCGCGTCGTCTCCGATTTCAAGGGGGCTTTTGACGGCGCCTTCAACATCCGGGTGGACGGCGAATGTGCCGGCCGCCAGTCCAGCAAAAACATCCGCATCGAGTCCAAAAAAGGGCTGCCCGGGCTGGAAATCCACATTGCGCCGGGGACGAAGGGCGAAAAGGTATACATCCCCGCCTGCGTCACCCACAGCAACATTGACGACCTGGTCTACAACGATTTTTATGTGGGCGAAGGCGCGGACGTGACCATTGTGGCCGGCTGCGGCGTCCACAGCGACGGCGAGGAAGAAGCCCGCCACAACGGCATCCACCGCTTTTTCCTGGAAAAGGGCGCCCATGTTCTCTATGAGGAGAAGCATCTGGGGACCGGTTCCGGCTCCGGCGCCCGCCGCATCGACCCGGTGACCGACGTGCATCTGGCGGAGGATTCCAGCCTGGAGATGGACACCGTCCAGCTGGGCGGCGTGGACAACACCTTCCGCAAGACCACCGGCACTCTGGCGGCCCGGGCCCGGCTGTTGGTCCGGGAGCGCATCATGACCGACGGCGAGGATGTTGCCAAAACGGATTTTGAAGTGACGCTGGAAGGCGAGGATTCCGGCGTGGACCTGGTTTCCCGTTCGGTGGCCAAGGGCCGCTCCCATCAGGAATTCCGCTCCAACATCCGGGGGCTCTGCCGCTGCACCGGCCATTCGGAGTGCGACGCCATCCTGAGCGGCAACGGCACCGTCGTCGCCCAGCCCGCTCTGGAAGCCGCCGACCTGGACGCCTCCCTGATCCACGAAGCCGCCATCGGCAAAATCGCCGGTGAGCAGCTCCTAAAGCTCCAGACCCTGGGCCTTACCCGGGAAGAAGCCGAAGAACGCATCATCGCCGGATTCCTCCGCTAGCCCGGTATGTCGACGCGGCCGGAGCGGCACACGACAAATTCGTGAACGGCGGGATGAACCGCCGTTTTCGAGCCCGGTAACCGGGCTGTTATGTCGACGCGGCCGGGGCGGCACACGTCAAATTCGCGAACGGCGGGATGAACCGCCGTTTTCGGAGCTGGGGCTCCTGCTCGTTACGTTCAGATGTTCACTCAACCTTGTAGGGGCCGGGTTTCCCGGCCCGCCGGAAACCCGAAATCTCCCCAAGACAAACACAGCGCCCCCGGTCCGCAGCAAACACGGACCGGGGGCGCTTTTTCAAAAGGGAAAATCCTTCCGCGAATTGACAGATTTTCCCCCATATGGTAGAATTTTACCGTAAGGCAAACGAAAACGGTAGGCGGTTCACTTTTGCCCTCGAAAGGGGGCGATTGCGATGGATTATACGGCGTTGATATTACTTATCATCATCCTCTTTCTTGTGAAAGAAATAATCCGCATCAGCAATAAAAAAAGATAACCGCCCCACGTTCCAAATGTAGCGGTTATCTTTATCCATTACAAGAGGGCGAACCGTCTATCGGTTGCCTTACGCTTTTATTATAGCCGCTTCCGGCGCGAATGTCAAGCCCCGTCCAGTTGACGGGGCCTTTCGTTTTCCGGGATGGCTCACCAGGGGGTAAAGCAGAGGTTCATGTCCACATTGCCCGTGATGCCGGCCACGCTGCCGGTGTTGGTGTACTGCCACATCTGGAAGGAATAGGGGAAAGCCGGGGTGCGGTAATACTGGGCCAGCCACTTGTCGTATTCCGCCAGGCGGGACAGCTCCATATTAGCCGCCATCCACTTGATATTCCCGTAAATCATGGGCCGGTAGCCCGCCGCTTCCACCGTCTCGCAGAAGGCAATGGCGATATCCGTCACTTCCTGCGGGGTCAGGCCGTAGGTGCGGGCCTCGTCCCCCGCGATTTCCTCCATGTCAAACACCACCGGATAGGTGATGTCCCGGCCCTGAAGGTTTTCGATGGCGAGATTGGCTTCCTCCACCGCTTCTTCCTCCGTCACCGCCTGGGAAAAGACATAGACCCCCACGTCCAGCCCGGCGGCCAGCGCGCCGTCTATATTCGTCTCATAATTGGCGTCCACCAGCAGATTGCCGGATTGGCCGTAGCCCCGGTAGGCCAGGCGGATCATGGCAAAATCGATGCCGTCGTTTTTCACCGCCTGCCAGTCGATTTCCCCCTGGTGAGCGGAAACGTCGATGCCCAGCGCCGCCGCCTGGCCGTCCGGCGGGGTATAGGAATACCGCTTGCCGTTCCGGGAAAGATACTGCCAGTCGTAGTCGTTTTGCGGCAGGCTCTTGTCGATATCGGCGTAAACGATGCCGGTTTCGTCCTTATAGACCAGCTTGTCGGGGAAGAACTGCTGGATAAACTCGGTGCTGGGGCTGTATTGCTGGGCATATCCCTTGAAGGTTTCGATGGGGATTGTGGTTTCCTCCAGCTCCGCCACGCGGGCCTGGGCTTCCTCAAGCTGCTGTTCCTGAGCCATGGCCTGCACCGCCTGACGGCGGCTGTTCCACAGAAAAACCACTGCCACCGCCAGCAGCGCCAGCAGAAGCACGATATTCAGCACGCGGGAAAATGTACCGGTGCGCTTGGGTTTGGGGTTGGAATTCTGTTCCATGGGCATCCTCCTTTTCTATACTTGTCATTATATCGGATAATGTGTCGAAAAGCAACGGAAAAAGGTGGAGTTCCATAGAATTTACAAAGCGGTCACATCAAAAAAACCGGGCATCCCTCCCGCCGCGGAGAAATGCCCGGTTTTGGCCGGAGCCGTCAGGACCGTTTGACGTAAGACTGCCCGTCCGGCGCGGCGTCGCCCACCAGCTCGCCGCCGGCGGTGTACACCTGATGGTTATAGAGATACAGCACCTGGCCGTCGGCGCCCAGCACTTCCTTGGGCCCCGTCAGCTTCCAGACGCCGCCGATGAAAAACACGAAAATTTTAACGCAGAGCCCCAGCCCGGAAATCAGCATGGCCGGGATGCACTTGACCTTGAGAAAGCCCGGGCATTTCCGCAGAGCGTTGAGGTAAAACAGCGCGCCGAAAGCCGCCATTGCCAGGAAACCGCCCCGCTGGGCCCAGCCGGTCCCCTCCGTAAAAAAGCTGGCGATGAACATGACCACCCCGATGGGGCAGAACAGGCTCATGTAGGCGGCGAACCGTCCGTAGACGCCGAAGGTCCGGTACAGCCCGGTAACTTTGGATTCCTTCAGGGCGCAGAACGCCATTGCCGCCAGCAGAATGATTGCAAATACCATGATAATCTCTCCCCTATTCCCACTTCTTTTGACGCCGGTTTGCGCCTGGTCCGATTTGTGCCGTTTTTGGAGACTGGTTTACATATTCACCTCTTTCCCAAATATTTAACAGCGCCATTATAACACATATGTATTCAATTGTCAACTTATGTGCTCAATTATTTAGAAATTCTCCCATAGAATATACATAGGGGTGATGTTATGTATATTCCCACTTTAGATTCTGTTACGGTAGGGAGAGTAATTGCATATTTTCGTCAGAAAAGCGGGATGTCCCAGGAGGTTTTAAGCGGCCTGGCCGACATCGGCCGGAGCCATCTGAGCGCCATCGAGCGCGGCGAGCGGCGTCCGACGCTGGAAACCTTCTACCGCATCTGCACCGCAATGAATGTAAAAATGAGCACGGTCATTCTGAAGCTGGAAGAAGAGCTGGCAAAGGAAAAGCCGCCCAAACAGCTTTAAAAGCAGAACCCCCGGCGGGATATCCCGCCGGGGGTTCTGCCTATGGAAAAGCTCATAAATGAGGGGTCTGGCAAATTCAGCTGTTGGAACTGGTCCGGGCAAGCCCGCTGGGGACGGATTCCTCCAGCGTCAGCTGGCCGGAATACCGGCTGCCGCCGCGTTCGATGACCATTTCCACCGTATCGCCGACGCTGCACTGGCTGATGGCGCTGCGCAGGTCGTCTATGCTGGTGATTTCAACGCCGTTAAAGGTGACAATCCGGTCGCCCGCCTGGAAGCCCACCTGGGCGGCATTGGAGTCCTCCGACACCTGGGTGATATACACGCCGGTGCTGTTCAGGCCGTACATCCGGGCGATCTGGGCGTTGGAAACATCCACCACCGACATCCCCAGGCTGATGCGGCCCTTGACGTAACCGTACTGCATCAGGTCGTCGGCAATGGCCTTGGCGGTGTCAATGGGGACGGCGAAGCCCAGGCCCTCAATATTGCTGCCGGAGGATTTGGCAACCACGATGCCGATCAGCTCGCCGTACTCGTTAAACAGGCCGCCGCCGGAGTTGCCGGGGTTAATGGCCGCGTTGGTCTGGAGAAGGGTCATAGTCTGGCCTTCCAGGTCAATCTGGCGGTCCAGCGCGCTGATGATGCCGTCGGTGACGGTGCCGCCCAGCTGGCCCAGGGGGTTGCCCACGGCCACAACGGTCTCGCCCACCTTCAGGTCGGCGGAGCTGCCGATGGTTGCGGGCTTCAGGCTGGCGGCGTCAATCTTGACCACCGCGATGTCGCCCTGCTCGTCGGTGCCCACCAGGGTGGCGGGGTAGGACGTGCCGTCCCGGAGGGTGACGGTGATGCTGCTGGCGTCCTCGATCACGTGGTTATTGGTGATAATATAGCCGTCCGCCGAGATGATGACCCCGGAACCGGCGCCCTCCGACACATACTGACGCATGTAGCTGTCGTACTGGGTGACCTCGGTGGTGATTTCCACAACCGAGTCGCAGACCTTGTCGGCAATCTCCTCAACCGTCAAAGCGTCGGAAGAGGAATTGCTGCTGGCCATGGTGGACGCATTGGAAGAGGAAGAACCGCTGTCCGCAGTGCTCACCGTTCCGGCGGGCTGGGTCTGGGAAACGGAGGCGCTGTCGGCGCTCAGCCCATTGGCCGCCACGCCGGCGGCAAATCCGCCGCCGCCCGCCGCCACGATGCACAAGGCCATGATGACGGCGCCCATTTTCTTGGTGAGGTAGGGGCTTTTCTTCTTTTCCGGTTCCTGATGGTTCTGGAAATCAGGGGTCAAATTCATGTTGTTCATGTTGTTGTAGTTGCCTTCCATATCAATCTCTCCTTCAGTATTTCTTCAAGAGGTGTTTCACTTGTTTCATTGTCTTTAGTATACCCGTGTCAAGTGATATGCGTTTGAAAGCAAAGTGAAACCTAATTGAAAATTGTAAATCATTTTTGAAGGAGAAATGACCGATTTTCCCCGCCCTAGGAAAGCCCCAGGTAACGCCGGAGGGTCTCGGTCAGCTCGTCGATGCTCTTCGGGTTCAAGTGGTAGTAAATGCGGTTGTCCCGCACCTCGTCGGTGACGAAATCCCGCTGCGCCAGAAGATTCATGTGGTGGAACACGGTGGGGGCGGTGAGTTTCAGCCGCTTTGCCAGTTCCGTCTGATAGGCGGGGCCTTCCCGCAGAATCCGCAGGATCTCGAGCTTTGTGGAATCCCCTAAGAGCTTCAGCCGGGCCGCAATCCCCTCGCCGGAAAGCTCGTTCCGGGAAAAAAGGTCCACCCCGCAGAACAGGATGCCCAGTATCAGATAAGGCGTTTCGCTGTCCGCAAGCTGGTATATGAGCCCGTAATTGAAGGCGCTGAGGCTTGGGAACACGATGGTGTTTTCCGGCACCTGAAGGTGCGCCCGTTCCCGCATCCGTCCCGGCAGGTCGGGCAATGCGAAAAATTCCTCGGCGTACCGGAATTTGTCCCGGTGCTTCTGAAGGACCGGTTCGATTTTTCCGGCGATTTTTTCCAGCAGTTCCGCCAGCTGGGCGATATAGATTTCCGGAAACAGGGCGGTTTCCATAATGGCGGCACGGCCTTCCGGGGTGATGCTGTCCTCGTGAAGCCGTTTCAGCAGCTCCTCTTCCGAAAGGCTTTCCCGGCTGCCGTCGTCATCATCGGTGGGGATGTTCAGCAAAAATTGCCGAATCCCCTTTTCCCGGACCCCCTCCCGCAGCTGCTCCAAAGGCGGCCGGGAGTCCACGGGGCTGTAATAGGCCATGAAAAGCTCCTGAAACAGCAGAGTATCCGGACCCTCCTGCCGGAATACCCGCTGGAACAGGAGGGATTCCGGCAGGGAAATATCCCCACAGGCTTCCAGCATTTCCCGGTACGGCTCTGTGAGTTTCCGGGCAAGCTCCGGGTCGTCGGATCGCTGGGCCAGTTTCTCCGCCTTGGGGGCGTCGTCGTCCTGCTGGCATTTCTGACAAAGGAGCCCGTAGGCCTCCAGATACAGGTGGAAGGGTTCCAGTTTCATATCAATCCACTCCTACATGTTGTTCTCCTTCCATGATAGCAGGTTTTTCCTTTTCATTCAAGGCATAGCAGAGTTTTAACCGGGACAGGATGACCAAAACCACAGCGGCGGCTGCGGCGGCAATGGCAAACAAAACCTGAATGGACAGCAATGCCGCCAATCCCGCCACAAGGACGGACATCAGCGGATCGATACAGGCTCCCGCTGAATTAAAGACCGCCGCCGCCCGTCCCAGGTAGTCCGGCTCCACGATCCGGACAAACTGAATGCTGAAAAAGCTGTTGGTCACCCCCATGACCCCTCCCCAGGCGAACATGAAGAGCCCGGCGGCCAGATAGCGGAACCAGCCCAGTGCGGGAAACACCGTCAGGGCTGCATATCCCGCGGCAAGCGCGGCATATGCAGCCAGGAATTGCGCCCGGTAGGAGATTTTTTCCGAAATTTTGGGATAGAAATAGAAGGCCAGCAGCATCCCGGCGGTCTGGGCCGCCCCAAACATGGACAGCGCCATGCTGCCGCCCCGGAAGACATCCGAGATATAAGGGACCATCAGGCAGCCGAGGATCGTGCCGACGCTGTTGAACAGCACCGCGCCCATGACCAGGAGCAGAAAGAGTTGGTTTTTCCCCAGATACCGGAAGCCGCCCTTCAGTTCGGTAAAATATCCCTTCCGCTCCACCTTCGGGGCGATGCTTTCCCGGAACCGAATGCCCAGGATCAGCAGGCCGGACAGGACAAAGGTCAGAAGGTCGATGCCGAAGGCCGCCCCCATGGAAAAGGCCGCAATGATACCCGCCAGGCCGGTGCCCGCCAGGTCCGCCACCGTGCAGGCGGAGCGCATAAAGCTGCTGGCTTTTTCGTACTCCTCTTCCCCCACCAGCCGCGGCAGCATCCCGGCGCCGGCAGGAATTCGGAAGGATTCCACCGTATTCATGGCAAAGGAAAAAGCCAGGAGCATCCAGGCGTGCAAAGAGCCGGTGAGATAGAGCAGCAGGAAAATCCCCACCATCCCGGCCCGGATGAGGTCGCAGACCGCCATCACCGGCTTTTTGGGCAGACGGTCGGTGATGGGGCTGAACAGGGGCTGGAAAATCACGGTGGGCAGCAGGTTCGCCGCCAGCACCAGGGCGCTTAAGGAGGCGCTGTGGCTCAGCTGATAGGTGAGCCAGGTAAAGGCAATGGCGTCGATGCTGTCGCCGAAATCGTTGATGACATTGGCGAAAAGCAGCTTGCGGTAGTCGGCGTTTTGAAGAATGTCCCGATACATGTTTGATTCACCTCTAACATCAGATTGCCGGTTTTATGCTTCGTTATCCGCTTCCGCAGATTCCTTTTCTCCCTCATTCAAGGCGCGGCAGAGCTTCAGCCGGGCCATGACGGCAAAAACCACGGCGGCGGCCGCAGCGCCCATCAGCAGCGCCGCCTGAATGGGCAAAAACGCCACCAGTCCGGCGATGGCCGCCGACATCAGCGGCGTGACGCAGGCCCCCGCTGCATTAAAGACCGATGCCGCCCGCCCCAGGTAGTCCGGCTCCACCACCTGAACCAGCTTCACGCTGAACAGGCTGGCGGCAATGCCGCCCAGCAGCCCCCACCCGAACATGAGAACCCCCGCCGCCGGGTAACGGAACCAGCCCAGCCAAGGAATCAGCAACAGCAGCAGGTAGCTGGCGCAGGAAGTCCCAAAGGTCAGCAAAAACTGGCTCCGAGAGGGGACCCGTTCCGAAATCTTCGGGTAGAAATAAAAGGCCAGCAGCAGCCCGGCGGTTTCGCAGGCCCCAAAAAGGGAGAGGGTTTCGCTGCCGCCCCGGAAAATCTCCGAAATGTAAGGGGCCTGCAGGGAACCGAAAATGCTGTTGATGCTGTTGCTCAGCACCGCGCCGACGACCAGCAGCAGAAAGAGCTGGTTTTTCCCCAGATACTGGAATCCGCCCTTCAACTCCGCAAAATAGCCCTTCCGTTCCGCTTGGGGGGCGATGGTTTCCCGGAACCGGATACTCAGAATCAGCAGCCCGGACAGGACAAAGGTCAGAAGATCGATGGCGAAGGCCGCCCCCATGGACAGGGCCACAATGAGCCCCGCCAGGCCGGTTCCGATGAGTTCCGCCCCCATGCCGGCCGAACGGATGAAGCTGCTGGCTTTTTTGTATTCCTCTTTTCCCACCAGCCGCGGCAGCATCCCCACACCGGCGGGAATCCGGAAGGATTCCACCGTGTTCATCGCAAAGGAAAAGGCCAAAAACATCCAGGCCTGCAGGGAATCCGTGAGGAACAGCAGCAGGAAAATCCCCACCAGCGCCGCCCGGATAAAGTCGCACACCGCCTGCACCGGCCTTTTGGGCAGCCGGTCGGTGATGGGGCTGAACAGGGGCTGGAAAATTACGGTGGGAAGGCGGTTGGCCGCCAGCGTCAGGGCGCTTAAGGACGCGCTGTGGCTGAACTGGTAGGTGAGCCAGGTGAAGGCCACCGCATCCACACTGTCCCCAAACCGGCTGATGACATCGGCGAAAAGGAGCTTGCGGTAATCGGCGTTTTTGAGAATGTCCCGATACATATTTGATTCACCTCTAACATGATGTTACAAGTGCATCATATCACAGTTATTTACATCTGTCAATCATATTATTCGATATTCATCAAATATAAATGCCGAAAAGCGGGCCGGAAACACGGATGCTCCCGGCCCGCACGATTTACGGCCTGACCCCATGCCGTCTGAGGTCCGCTTCTTTCAGCTCCCGGCCCTTCCGCAGCAGGGCGCGCAGCAAGTCCGCGTCCTCCGCCGCCAGGGCGTCCCGATACTGGGCGAGATGCCCGATTATGGTGTCCAGCTCATAAAGCAGCGGTTCTTTGTTGAGCAGGAAAAGGGAAGTCCACATCTCCTCGCTCAGCTTGGCCACCCGGGTCAGGTCCAGATAGCTCCCGGCGCTGAAGCCCGCCTCTTCCCGGAGGGTGGGGCTTTTCATATAGGCGTTGGAAACCACATGGGCCAGCTGGGATGTGGCGGCAATGATGCGGTCGTGCTCCTCCGGAGAGGCCGTCACCGTCCGCCCGAATCCGATGGAACGGGCCAGCGCCGCCAGCTCGGCGACCGCCGACGGGTCGGTGTCCTCCACGGGGGTGAGGATAAAGCTCGCTCCGTCGAACAGGTCCTCCCTGGCGTAATCAAAGCCGGAAAATTCCCGCCCAGCCATGGGGTGGCAGCCCACAAACCGCACCCCCGCTTCCCGCAGGGGCCCGGCCGCCGCATGGACCACCGCCGCCTTGACGCCGCAGACGTCGCAGACGATGCCGCCCTTTTTAAAATCCTCCCGGTGCTCCAGCAGAAAACGGATCGTCCCTTCCGGGTAAAGGCACACCACCGCCAGGTCCGCTTCCTTCAGGGTGGCGGCGGTCCCCTCCTCCTGGATTGCCCCGGAAATCAGCGCCTTCCGCACCGTTTCCGGGTCGATGTCCATCCCGAGAACCCGATGGACGCCGCCGCGGCTCAGGGCCTTGCAGAGGGAGCCGCCGATCAGCCCCAGCCCGATTACCTGGATTTTCATAAATCCGCCTTCTTTCTTATTTTAGCGCTTTTATGCGAAAAAGTATACCATCTTTTCTCCGCGGTGTCAAGAAAAAACGGAACCCTGCGGTTCCGTTTCACAGCTAAGGCGGCTACAGATTGCCCGGCTCCCCGTCCTCCTCCTGAAACGCGCCGCCGGCCAGCTTGTCGAAGCGCAGGCGGTAGGTGCAGTGGCGGCAGAGGGGCAGCGTGACGTGGCGGTTGTCAAAATTCCGCGAGATTCGCTGGAAATAGTCGCCGGAAACAATCTCCGCGAAGGATTCCGCAAAAAGATTGCCCAGCGGCGCTTCCCCGTTGGCGTCCAGGCAGCAGGGCACCACCGTGCCGTCGCAGAGGACCGCCACCATGCTCCGGGTCCCCTGACAGATGCCGGTATCCGAAACATAGGGGGATTTGAGGGTGGGCCAGGCGAATTCCTCCTCCCAGCTTAAAAAAACACCCTTTTCCAGACAGATGCTGGGCCGGCGGAGCATCTTCTCCTCCAGCGGGGCGGCCTCCGGATAAGCCGCCTCGATGATTTCGGTCATCCTCCGGGCGGCCGGGTCGAGCCGCCTCCCCTTTCCCAGGGACCAGAGGCGGAGCACCGCGAATTTCTTCCGCTCCCGCGCAAACCGGGCGGCAAAGCCCAGCGCCGTCTGCATATACGTGTCCAGCCCGTCCAGGTCCAGCTCGTTGTAGAACTCCGGCGCTTCCCCGTTGGCGCCGTTCTGGAAGGGAAAGCTGTGGAGGGAAATGTTCACCTGCCGGAGCGCGTTCTTGCGCATCAGCAGCTCCTGGTTTTTGGCCAGCAGGCTGCCGTTGGTCGTCAGATTGACCCGCAGGTCGTTTTCTTCGCAGATGTCAAAAAATCTCCCCAGCAGCGGGTGCAGCAGCGGCTCTCCCTTGACGTGGAAATACACGTTGCCGGTAAAGGGCGCAATCTCCCGGACCACGTGGCGGAACTCCTCCTCGTTCATGGAACGGGGAGGGCGGGTGCTCTTCGAGCAGAATGGACATTTCAGGTTGCAGATGTTGCTGATTTCGACATAAATCCGTTTGAAGCGCATCGTTCTCCCCCTTTGCTTCAAAATGCTTCATTTACCGCAATTATAACACATTCCCCCGCCCGTCCGCAATGCTTTCCGGCGAAAATCTGCCGGGCCCCGCATTTTCCCATGCGCTGCCCGCAAACGGGTGTCTGCATTGGGCGGATTGGCGAAAGCAGATAGTTTTCATTGGGAATGTTTACAAAAAATTCACTGAATTTATCCCGTTAATTTTCTGACAAGCCCTTGTCATTTTGGAAAAAATGGTATAAAATAATGGTAGAATAAATTTTGGAGGTTACATGATTATGGCAGTTAAAGTTGCAATCAATGGCTTTGGCCGCATCGGCCGTCTTGCGTTCCGTCAGATGTTTGGCGCCGAGGGCTACGAAGTCGTCGCCATTAACGACCTGACCAGCGCGAAAATGCTCGCTCACCTGCTCAAATACGACACCGCGCAGGGCAGCTACGGCAGCGCGTTCAAACCCGACCAGCACACCGTCGATTATCACGAGGGTGAAGGCGAGGACAACTACATTGTTGTCGACGGCAAAAAGATCGTCATTTACGCGATCAAAGACGCCGCTGAGTGCCCCTGGGGCAAACTGGGCGTAGACGTTGTTCTGGAGTGCACCGGCTTCTACACCAAGAAAGAGAAAGCCATGGCGCACATCAACGCCGGCGCGAAAAAGGTCGTGATCTCCGCTCCTGCCGGCAACGACCTCAAGACCATCGTTTACAGCGTTAACGAGAACACTCTGACCCCCGACGATCAGATCATCTCCGCTGCTTCCTGCACCACCAACTGCCTGGCTCCCATGGCGAAGGCTCTGAACGACACCTTCCCCATCCAGAGCGGCATTATGACCACCGTTCACGCCTACACCGGCGACCAGATGATCCTGGACGGCCCCCAGCGTAAAGGCGACCTCCGCCGCGCTCGTGCCGGCGCCCAGAACATCGTTCCCAACTCCACCGGCGCTGCGAAAGCCATCGGCCTGGTTATCCCCGAACTGAACGGCAAGCTCATCGGCTCCGCTCAGCGCGTGCCTGTTCCCACCGGCTCCACCACCATTCTGGTTGCCGTTGTGAAGGGCAAAGACGTGACTGTGGATTCCGTCAACGCTGCGATGAAAGCTGCTTCTTCCGAGTCCTTCGGCTACAACGAAGATCAGATCGTTTCTTCCGACGTTATCGGCATGCGCTTTGGCTCCCTGTTCGACGCGACTCAGACCATGGTTGCGAAGATCGACGACGACACCTATCAGGTTCAGGTTGTTTCCTGGTACGACAACGAGAACTCCTACACCAGCCAGATGGTTCGTACCATCAAGTACTTCGCCGAACTGAAGTAAGCTGCGGCTGTCTGTTCAACCTGGTATCGAAGATGTGCTGCTGCGTTAAAGCGGCGGCACATCTTTTTGAGTATCAGCTTGTCCGCAGTTTGCCGGAAAGACCGGCAAATGATTACAAGGAGGTTTTAACATGAATTACTCGAAAGAAGTAGAAGAGATGTGTGTTGTAGCCAAAGGCCCGCATCACGGCCCCGCCCCCATCCCGGAAGAGGGAAAGTGGGTTGAAGCCAAGGAAATCAAGGACATTTCCGCTTATACCCACGGCGTGGGCTGGTGCGCTCCCCAGCAGGGCGCCTGCAAACTGTCCCTGAACGTCAAGGACGGCATCATTGAAGAAGCTCTGGTGGAAACCATCGGCTGCTCCGGCATGACCCACTCCGCCGCCATGGCTGCGGAAATCCTGCCCGGCAAGACCGTTCTGGAAGCCCTCAACACCGACCTGGTCTGCGACGCCATCAACACCGCGATGCGCGAGCTGTTCCTCCAGATCGTTTACGGCCGCTCCCAGTCTGCCTTCTCCGAAGGCGGCCTCGTTGTCGGCGCCGGCATGGAGGACCTGGGCAAAGGCGCCCGTTCCATGGTCGGCACCATGTACGGCACCAAAGCCAAAGGCGTCCGTTACCTGGAAATGACCGAAGGCTACTGCACCCGGATGGCTCTCGACGCGGACGACCAGGTCATCGGCTACGAGTTCGTTTCTCTGGGCAAAATGACCGACTTCATCAAGAAGGGCATGGAACCCAACGAAGCATACGAGAAGTCCAAGGGCACTTACGGCAGATTTGACGACGCCGTGAAGTATATCGACCCGCGCAAGGAATAAGGAGGGCACGAAAATGGCTACTTTTGAAGGATATGAGAGACGCGAGGCCAAAATCCTCGGCGTACTGAAAGAATACGGCATTTCCTCCATCGATGAGTGCAAAACCATCTGCGAGGAAAAGGGCATCGACCCTTACACCATTGTGCAGGAAACCCAGCCCATCTGCTTTGAAAACGCCAAATGGGCCTACACCGTCGGCTCCGCCATCGCCATCAAGAAAGGCTGCACCAAAGCTGCTGACGCCGCCGCTGCCATCGGCATCGGCCTCCAGGCTTTCTGCATCCCCGGCTCTGTTGCGGAAAACCGTAAAGTCGGCCTGGGCCACGGCAACCTGGGCAAAATGCTCCTGAGCGAGGAGACCGAGTGCTTCGCGTTCTTAGCTGGCCACGAATCCTTCGCGGCTGCCGAAGGCGCCATCAAAATCGCTCTGAACGCCAACAAGGTCCGGAAAAAACCCCTGCGGGTTATCCTGAACGGCCTGGGCAAGGATGCGGCTTATATCATCTCCCGCATCAACGGCTTCACCTATGTGGAAACCGAGTTTGACCCCTACACCGAGGAAGTCAAAGTCGTCAGCGAGAAAGCCTTCTCCAACGGCCCCCGCGCGGACGTTAAGTGCTACGGCGCAGACAACGTTCCCGAAGGCGTTGCCATCATGAAGCTGGAGAAAGTCGGCGTTTCCATCACCGGCAACTCCACCAACCCCACCCGGTTCCAGCATCCCGTTGCCGGCACCTACAAGAAATGGTGCGTGGAAAACAACTTCCACTACTTCTCTGTTGCCTCCGGCGGCGGCACCGGCCGTACCCTGCACCCCGACAACATGGCTGCCGGCCCCTCCTCTTACGGCATGACCGACACCATGGGCCGGATGCACTCTGACGCCCAGTTTGCCGGTTCTTCTTCCGTTCCGGCTCACGTGGAAATGATGGGCCTCATCGGCGCCGGCAACAACCCCATGGTTGGTATGACCGTCGCCTGCGCGGTTGCCATCGAAGAAGCCAGCAAGTAAGCATCCCCGGAAGCCGTTTCACCTTTCGTAAATTTGCTCAAACGATCATCATTCCCCGTCTGCTTTCCCGGCAGACGGGGAATTTTGCGTCTCTGCCCAAACTTTCCCCGGGGGCAAACAGACGGCTTGACAGCCCCTTTATTCCGCGTTATACTTTCAGTATCCGGCAGAAAGGACATGCGCCGCAGATATCCGCTTCCCGCAGGCAGACGAGGCGTGCGGCCCTGTCCCCCTGACATCAAAGGAGTGATTATCCATGGACAATATCCACATCCATTTTCAGGCGGAAATTCCGGCGGCCCCGGACCCCCTTCCGGGATTTGGCGACGCAGCGGTCCGCGTCAACAGCCGGTATCTGACCCGAAACGGCCGGCCCTGGCTTCCGGTTTCCGGTGAGCTGCACTATTCCCGTCTCCCCCGGGAATGCTGGGAGACGGAGCTGGACAAAATGAAAGCGGGCGGCATTCAAATTGTGTCCACCTATGTTTTCTGGATCCATCATGAGGAAATCAAGGGGCAGTTCCGCTTTGACGGGAACCTGAACGTCGGGGAATTTATCGACCTTTGCCGCGAACGGGGACTGGAAGTGGCCCTGCGGGTGGGCCCCTGGGCGCACGGGGAATGCCGCAACGGCGGCCACCCCGACTGGATTGTCCGGGAATGCGGAGCGGGCGCGCGCCACAATACCGAACCCTACCTGACGTATGTCCGGCAGTATTACCAGCGGCTGGCGGCGCATCTGGGAAACCGGCGGTTGTTTTCCATTCAAATCGAGAACGAGCTGGTGGACGACACGGAGCATCTGCGGACGCTGGCCCAGATGGCGCGGGAATGCGGCCTGAACGCCCCGCTTTACACCGCCACCGGCTGGGGCTACGACACCGCCGGCCTGTCGGATCTGGTGCTGCCCACTTACGGAGGATACCCGGAGCAGCCCTGGAACCAGAACACCCTGCCGTCCGCGCCCAACTCCGTATTTTTCTTTACGGGGCTCCGCCACGACGCCCTGATCGGAAACGACCTCCTTCCGATCCAGGAAATCCAGGAGGACCGCAGCACGCCCTTTTTCACCTGCGAAACCGGTCCCGGCGTCCAGTGCACCTACCACCGCCGCCCCGTGATCTCCGCGGCGGACGCTTTGGCCAATGAAATCTGCACGCTGGGGAACGGCTGCAGCTGGCTGGGGCTTTACATGTACCACGGCGGAACCAACCCCATGGGCCAGCTCTCCACCATGAACGAGAACAAAGCCAGCGGCTACCCCAACGACTGTCCGGTCTTTTCCTATGACTTTCAGGCCCCCATCGGGGAGTGCGGGCAGCTGCGGGAGTCTTACTTCCGGCTGAAAACCGTCCATGAATTCCTGAAGGATTTTGGGGAAGAACTGGCCCCGATGACACCGGCGCTGCCGGACCTTCGCCCCACCGGCCTGACGGATATGGAAACCATCCGCTGCTGCCTGCGCAGCGACGGATACCGGGGATTCGTGTTTGTCAACAACCATCATCACAACCATCCCCTGCCGGAGCACCGCGATGTCACCCTGGAAATCGCCTTTGCCGACGCCCCGCTGCAGGTCCCCATTCCCGTGATTCCTTCCGGCGCGAGCTTTCTGTTCCCCGTGCGGATGCCGCTTACCGAAACGCTGACGCTGGAATACGCGCTGGCGCAGCCGGTTTCCCGCCGGGGGGATGTGCTCCTGTTTGAAGAAATCGACGGGCTTCCCCCGCTGTTCCGATTCAGCGACGGGACTGCCGCCGCCATCTCCGGGGAATACAAAATCGGCGGCGTCACCATCCTGGTCCGCAGGCGGGAACCTTTCCGGGAAAACCCGGGAACGGAAATCCCCTTTGCGCCCTGCGGCGAAAACCGCTGGCTGGTTTCCGGGCTTCCGGAATCCGCCTGCACGCTGCGCATCGATTATTACGGGAACACGATTTTTGTGTTTTCCCAGGGAAAAATGATCGCAGACCAGTACTATTACGGCGACGCCTTCCATGTGCATAAACCGGCAGGCGTCCGCGAGCTGGAGATCCGCCTCCGCCCGCTGCTTCCGGAAGACGACATCTACCTGGAATGCCCCCGCAGAGAAGGGGCCGGCATTCGGCAGGTCTGCATCCTCAGCTGACATCAAGCAAAAAACGGAGCCAAATCCTTCCGATTGGGATTTGGCTCCGTTTTGATTTGCGGATAGAACGGCGGGCGTTAATCCAGCTCCAGCGCGCCGGTGTACAGCTGATAGTAGGTGCCTTTCAGCTTGAGCAGGTCCTCGTGGGTGCCGCGCTCGATGATGCGGCCGTGGTCCAGGACCATGATGGCGTTGGAGTTGCGCACCGTGCTCAGGCGGTGCGCGATGACAAACACGGTGCGTCCGGTCATCAGCGCATCCATGCCCCGCTGGACAATGGCTTCGGTGCGGGTGTCGATGGAGGAGGTCGCTTCGTCCATAATCATGACCGGCGGGTCGGCCACAGCCGCGCGCGCAATGGCGAGAAGCTGGCGCTGGCCCTGGCTGAGGTTTGCGCCGTTGCCGGTCAGCATGGTGTTGTAGCCCTCGGGCAGACGGCGGATGAAATCGTCCGCGCCGGCCAGTTCCGCCGCAGCCATACATTCCTCGTCACTGGCGTCCAGATTGCCGTACCGGATATTCTCCATAACCGTGCCGGTAAACAGGTTGGTATCCTGCAGAACAATGCCGAGGCTGTGGCGCAGGTCCGCTTTCTTAATTTTGTTGATGTTGATGCCGTCATAGCGGATCTTGCCGTCCTCAATATCGTAAAAGCGGTTGATGAGGTTGGTAATGGTCGTCTTGCCCGCGCCGGTGGAGCCGACGAAGGCGAGTTTCTGGCCGGGCTTCGCGTAAAGGGAGACGTTGTGCAGCACGGTCTTTTCCGGCGTATAGCCGAAGTCCACGTCAAAGAACCGCACATCGCCCTCCAGGCGGGTGTAGGTGACGGTGCCGTCATGGTGGGGATGCTTCCAGGCCCAGACGTTGGTGCGTTCCTTGCACTCGGTCAGGCTGCCGTCGGCGTTTTCCTTGGCGTTGACCAGCGTCACATAGCCTTCGTCCACTTCGGGTTCTTCATCCAGCAGGGCGAAGAGACGGTGTGCGCCCGCCAGGCCCATGATAACCATATTGACCTGGTTGGAGACCTGGCCGATGGCACCGGCAAACTGCCGGGTCATATTCAGGAAGGGCACAACGATGCTGATGCCAAAAGCCATACCGGCGATGCTGATATTGGGCACGTCGGTGAGCATCAGCGCACCGCCGACCAAGGCTACGACAACATACATGACATTGCCGATATTGCCCAGCAGCGGCATCAGAATGTTGGCGAAACGGTTGCCGTTCCGGGCGTTAAAGAAGATTTCGCCGTTCACCTTGTCGAAGTCGGCCTTGGCCCCTTCCTCATGGCAGAACACCTTGATGACCTTCTGACCGGTCATCATTTCCTCCATAAATGCCTCCGCTTTCGCCAGCGTTACCTGCTGGCGCAGGAAATATTTGGAGGAGTGGCTGGTGACATAACGGGCCGCGAATACCATGCAGATTACGCCCACAACGACCACCAGTCCCAGAATCACGCTGTAATACATCATGATGCAGAACACGGTGAGCAGCGTCACGCCGGAAATCAGCATCTGGGGAAGGCTCTGGCTGATTAACTGCCGCAGGGTATCCACGTCGTTGGTGTAATAGCTCATAATGTCGCCGTGACCGTGGGTGTCAAAGTACCGGATGGGCAGGTCCTGCATATGGTCAAACATTTTCTCACGCATCTTTTTCAGCGAGCCCTGGGTGATGATGGCCATCAGCTGCGTGTAGGCAAAGCCCGCAATCAGGCTGATAATGTACATCACCACAAGGATGCCGACAAAGCCCAGAATCGTGCCGGACACAGAAGCCCAGTCGCCGGATTTGTAGGTATCGTCCACAATTGCGATGATATTCTGCATGAAGATCGAGGGCACGGAGCTGACGATGGCGTTGATGAGGATGCACACCAGCGTAACCGGCAGCAGCACCGGATAAAATTCAAACAGGGTCTTGAGCAGCCGTCCCAGCACGCCCTTGGGCGCCTTCTGGCCCCGGGCTGTCGTGGCGGGAGCGGCGGGGGTGTTGGTCTTATTCTTCGCCATCTTGATCACCTGCCTTATTCTGGGTAGTATAGACCTCCCGATAGATCTCGCTTGTCTTCATCAGCTCGTCATGGGTGCCGATGGCGCTGATGCGGCCGCCGTCCATGACGATGATGCGGTCGGCGTCCTGCACGGAGGCCACCCGCTGTGCAATGATAATCTTGGTTGTTTCCGGAATAAATTCGCGGAAGCCCTGGCGGATCAGCGCGTCGGTGCGCGTATCCACGGCGCTGGTGGAGTCGTCTAAGATCAGCACCTTGGGCTTTTTCATCAGCGCACGGGCAATGCAGAGGCGCTGCTTCTGGCCGCCGGAAACGTTGGAGCCGCCCTGTTCAATCCAGGTGTCGTACTTGTCGGGGAACTGCTGAATAAACTCGTCGGCCTGGGCCAACTTGCAGGCTTCCAGCATTTCCTCGTCGGTGGCGTCGGGGTTGCCCCAGCGCAGGTTGTCCTTGATGGTGCCGGAAAACAGCACGTTTTTCTGGAGCACCACAGCGACATTGTTGCGCAGGGTTTCCAGGTCATATCTGCGGACATCCTCGCCGCCCACCTTGACGCATCCTTCGGAAACGTCGTACAGGCGGGGGATGAGCTGCACCAGCGTGGATTTGGAAGAACCGGTGCCGCCCAGAATGCCGATGACCTCGCCGGATTTGATGTGCAGATTCACATCGGCCAGCGCCATCCGCTCGGCTTTCTGAGAATACTTGAAGCTGACGCCGTCGAAATCGATGGAGCCGTCCTTCACTTCGGTGACAGCGTTTTCGGGGCTGGTGAGGCTGCTCTTTTCGGTCAGGACCTCGACGATACGCTCAGCCGACTCCATGGACATGGTAATCATGACGAACACCATGGAAAGAGTCATCAGGCTCATCAGGATCTGGAAGCTGTAAGTAAGGATGGCGGACATCTGGCCCACGGCGATTTCCATGCCCTGGCTCGTAATAACCGCATAGGAGCCGAAGGACAGCACGAACGCCATGCCGGCGTAAACGCAGATCTGCATCATGGGGTTATTGAGGGCCATAATGCGCTCGGCGCGGGTGAAGTCTTTGCAGACGTCCTCCGCAGCGGCGGCGAATTTCTTCTTCTCATAGTCCTCCCGCACGTAGCTCTTGACCACGCGCATCGCCTGGACGTTTTCCTGCACCGAGTCGTTCAGGGCGTCGTATTTGCGGAATACCCGTCTGAAAATCGGGGTAGCCTTGCGGATTACCAGCACGAGCCCGATGCTCAGAAGCGGAATGGTGACCAGGAAGATCATGGCAAGCCGCCCGCCCATGACAAATCCCATCACGAACGAGAAAATCAGCATCAGCGGGCCGCGGATGGCCACGCGGATAATCATCATAAAGGACATCTGCACGTTTACCACGTCGGTGGTCATACGGGTAACCAGGCTGGATACCGAGAATTTGTCGATGTTCTCAAAGGAATAGTCCTGGATGCGGTAGAACATGTCCTTGCGCAGGTTGCGGGCAAAACCCGTGGAAGCGGTGGCGCAGGTATTTCCGGCCGCAACGCCGAAAATCAGCGACAGGACGGCCATAATTACCAGCTGGACGCCGTATTTAACGATTACATCCATTCCGCAGCCGGCTTGCATCTGGTTTACAAGGTTTGCGATGACAAACGGAATGATACATTCCAGCACCACCTCGACCGTAACCAGAATCGGCGTCAGAATCGACGACTTTTTGTACTCGCGGATGCTGCGAGCAAGGGTTTTTATCATTTGTGACATTCCTCCTCCAAAGCATGGCGCAGCCGGCGGGCGCGGCGCGTCACGAAAATCATTGTGGAAACATTCGGGCCGGATTATCCGTCCAGATTGTCGGACATGCGCGCGGCGGTTTCCAAAAACATCGCAAGCTGCGCGTCCGACAGGCCTTGCGTGAGGCACTGCTCGGCCCGGCGAAGGCACTCGCCGACCTGTACATCCAGCTGCGCCGCCTTCTCCGTGGGGATCAGGCTTTTCAGCCGCGCATCGCTGGCCACGCTCTTCCGCAGAATCAGACTGTTCTTTTCCATCAGCTGCAAAATGCCGGTCGCCGTAGAACGGCTCAGGCCAAAGGCATTTTCCACATCGCGCTGGAACACCGGCCCGTCGGCGCATTTCACAAGGATGTAGTGCATAATACGGCTCTGCACCCCCGTAATGCCCAGACTCTGCATGTCAGCGTTCATGCGCTTTTTCAGCTTGTGGGAGAGGACATTGATCCAAAGCCCACAGTCTTTTTCCATTCGGATTCTTCTCCTCCTCTCCAGCCGCAGGGCCACAATACTTCTCCATAATTGTTCGGAAGCAAACAATATTTTACCTCACCGTTTCCATATTGTCAATATCACATTTCGACGTTTTTCCGGAAGAATCTGCTTGTTTTTTTGTAAGATCAAGGATATCCTGCCGATTTTCTGCGGAATTCCGGGGCATCCGACGAAAAAGAAAGCCGGATTTTTGGCGGACAGGCCGGCAAATTTATTCGGAAGAAAAACTTTTTTTCAGCCGCCGGCCCGCTTTTCCGCCGCCCGGTTTTCCCGCATGTTCAAATGATTTTCTGTAAATGTTCAGGCAATGTTCACCTTTTCTTTGTATAATCGAAAAAGAAATCCTCGATTGAACCGAGAAAGGAAGAACGCCCATGCTATTCAAAAAGAAGCAAGAGGACAGCCAGCCCTCCCCTTCCCCCGCCGTTCCGCGCGGGCGGCGGAAGTGGCTGAAAATTGTAATTATCCTGGTGGTCGTCATAATAGCGGCCGCCCTTATTCTGCGTGCCTGTCTGCCGGGACGGGAGGCCATGGACGCCATGTCCGGCTCCGCCTATCAGTATGAAACCGTCCAAAGGCGGGACATCACCCAGTCCCTGTCCTACAGCGGCACGCTGGAGCCCGCCGATTCCTACGACGTCACCGCCCTGGTGACCGGCGAGATTCTGGAGGCCCCCTTTGAGGAAGGGGATGTGCTGGAAGAAGGCGCGCTCCTCTACACCATCGACACGGACGACGCCCAGAGCACCATCGACCAGGCGGAAAACTCCCTGGAACAGGCCCAGATGAGTTATGACCGGGCGGTGGAAAACATGGAGGACCTCAATGTCACCGCATCCAAATCCGGAACAGTGGTTTCCCTGGATGTGGAGGTCGGGGACGACGTCCAGGCAGGCCAGCAGCTGGGCACCATCCGGGACAGCGGCACCATGGAGCTCCTGGTTCCCTTCAACTCCGCCGACGCCGCCGGCATCTCCGTGGGGGATGCGGCGTCCGTCACCGTGAACGGCGGGCTTGAAACAATCCCCGGCACCGTCTCCAAGGTGAGCGCCGTGGAAGAGGCCCTGTCCGGCGGCATGGTGGTGCGGTATGTGACCATCGACGTGCCGAACCCCGGCGGCATTGCCTCCGACGCGGCAGGCTCGGCCGTGATCGGCGGCGTCGCCTGCAACAGCGAGGGGACCTTCTCCTATAAGGCGGAAGCCGTTATTACGGCGGGCGTTTCCGGCGAGGTTGCCTCCATCGCCGCCCCGGAGGGCAGCTGGGTGGAGAAGGATGCCCTTATCCTTACCCTGACCAGCTCGGAGCTGGAGGATTCCCTCCGCAGCGGCGAACTTTCCCTGGAAAACGCTCAGCTCTCCCTGGAAAACGCCCAGGAAAACCTGGAAAATTACCAGATCACCTCCCCCATCGCCGGGACCGTCATCCAGAAAAATTACAAGGCCGGCGATAAGCTGAGCACCGGCACCGCCGCCAGCGGCGCCCTCTGCACCATCTACGACCTTTCCTACCTCACCATGACCCTCAGCGTGGATGAACTGGACATCAGTTCCATCTCGGAGGGGCAGAAAGTTACCATCACTGCCGACGCTGTGGAAGGCCGCACCTATGAAGGGGAAGTGACCTCCATCAGCGTCCAGGGCACCACCTCCGGCGGCGTCACCACCTATCCGGTGACCATCCGCCTCGACGAAACCGACGGCCTGCTGCCCGGCATGAATGTGGACGCCGAGATTGTGGTAAGCTCCGCCGAACAGGTCTTAGCCGTCCCCACCAGCGCGGTCCAGCGCGGCAACCAGGTCCTGGTCAGCACCGAGAGCGAAACCGGCAAAGCGGCTCTGGAAGCGCAGCAGGCGGAGGACTCCTCCCAGCCCGCCGACGACAGCATCCCTGAAGGCTATATCTACGTGGAAGTGACCCTGGGCTTAAGCGACGACAATTACATTGAAATTACCGGCGGCCTGGCCGAAGGGGATGAAATCGCCTACGCCGGCGCTGCCGGGTCCTCCCTGACCGACATGTTCATGGGCGGCATGAACATGGGTGAAATGGACATGGGCGGCGGCGCCGTCACCATCGCGCCCTCCGGCGGCATGGGCGGCGGCGGCATGGGCGGCGGCATGGGGGGCAGATAATGAACGGCGAAACCTCTCTCGCGCAGGCAGCGCCCCTCATCGAATTCCGCGATATTTATAAGCTCTACCAGATGGGAGAGGAGACCGTTCACGCGGTGGACGGCGTCTCCTTCTCCATCCAAAAGGGGGAATTTGTCGCCATTGTGGGCCAGTCCGGCTCCGGAAAATCCACCTGCATGAACATCATCGGCTGTCTGGACATTCCCACCAGCGGCCAGTACCTGCTGGAAGGGGTGGACGTGAGCCGGATGGACGACGACCAGCTGGCCGCCATCCGCAACCGCACCCTGGGGTTTATCTTCCAGCAGTACAACCTCATCCCCAAGCTGAACGTCCTGGAAAACGTGGAGCTCCCCCTCCTGTACGCGGGCGTCCGGGCAGGGGAACGGACGGAGCGGGCCAAAGCGGCCCTCAGCCGCGTGGGGCTGTCGGCAAAATTCAAAAACTATCCCAGCCAGCTTTCCGGCGGCCAGCAGCAGCGCGTCTCCATCGCCCGGGCCCTGGCGGGAAACCCGTCGGTCATCCTGGCCGACGAGCCCACCGGCGCGCTGGACTCCAAAACAGGCCGGGAGGTCCTGCATTTCCTGGAGGACCTGCATCAGTCCGGCAACACCATCGTCCTCATCACCCATGACAACGGCATCGCCGCCCACGCCCAGCGGATTATCCGCCTGGAGGACGGAAAAGTGGTTTACGACGGCCCCTCCGGCGTCCGGGGCTCGGTGGTCCAGGCGGACGAAACGCCTTCCGGCGAAAAGGAGGGAACCGCATGAACTTCCTGCAATGCTTCCGCCTGGCGCTCAAGGGCATCTGGAGCAGCAAGGTCCGCTCCCTCCTCACCATGCTGGGCATTATCATCGGCGTTTCCGCCGTCATTGTCATTGTGGGCCTCGGCAACGGCATCCAGGTCTACATGACCGAGCAGTTCGCGAGCCTCGGCACCACCACCCTTACCGTAA
Source organism: Candidatus Merdivicinus intestinavium (assembly GCA_018713245.1). Taxonomy (GTDB): domain Bacteria; phylum Bacillota; class Clostridia; order Oscillospirales; family Ruminococcaceae; genus Merdivicinus; species Merdivicinus intestinavium. Next base: position 12,347 of record DVFM01000071.1, on the reverse strand, counting down.
ACATCTCCGGGCGCGGCACCAGCCGCAATGCCTCCGACGAGGAGATGTACCAGATTGTCGCCGACAATCCGGAGGTCCTTTCCGCCGTCACCCCCACCGTCAGCGTCTCCGGCGGCGTCAAAATCGGCCGCGACACCCTCTACACCGCCAGCATCACCGGCGTGGGCGAGGATTACCTGGACATCCACGGCTACACCGTCGCCCAGGGCCGGGGCATTCAGTATGTGGACATCCTGCGCCGGCAGAAGGTCTGCGTCATCGGCACCTATGTCGCCCAGAATTACTTTACCGGGGACCCGGTGGGGCAGACCCTAAAAATTTCCGGAAATCCCTACACCGTGGTGGGCGTGCTGGATGAAATCGGCGACAGCACCGAATACAGCACCGACAACATGGTCCTCATCCCCTACACCAACGCGGCAAAAATGTCCTTCATGGGGACCATCTCCAGCTACACCTTTACGGCGGTGGATGAAAACAGCGTCCAGCCGGCCAAATCCGCCGTGGAAAACGCCCTTTACAACATTTACGGCGATGAAGACGCCTACACCGTTGTCGCCATGTCGGAAATGCTGGACATGATGACCGAAATGGTCAACATCGTCATCACCATTCTGGCGGCCATTGCGGCCATTTCCCTGGTGGTGGGCGGCATCGGGATCATGAACATCATGCTGGTGTCGGTGTCCGAGCGCACGCGGGAAATCGGCATCCGCAAATCCCTGGGCGCGCGCCGGCGGGATATCCTGTGGCAGTTTGTGATTGAAGCCGGCACCACCAGCGCCATCGGCGGACTGCTGGGCATCGGCTTCGGGGAAGCGCTTTCCTCTGTGGCCACCGCCATTATCGCCGCGCTGCTGGAGGAATCCATGCAGGTGGTCCCCACCGCCGGCTCCATCCTGATGGCCTTCGGCATATCGGTGGCCATCGGCGTCATCTTCGGCTATCTTCCCGCCCGCAAGGCGGCCCGCTTAAACCCCATCGACGCCCTTCACTACGACTGATTCCAAGGAGGAACTGAACCATGAAATCCAAGAAACTCATCTGCCTTGCGCTGGCCGCCGCCGCTGCGCTGAGCTGTGCCATGCCGGCGGCAGCCCTGGACCAGGCGGGGCTTTCCGCCCTCCAGTCCCTGGGCGTCCTTCAGGGGAGCAACTACAGCACCACCACCGCCACCCGCGGGGAGTTCGCCCGGATGCTGGTGGCGGTCTCCGGCCGGGGGGACAGCATCTCCTCTGTCTCCGCCACCTCCCCCTTCACCGACGTCCCCTACAACAGCGAATACGCGGGCTATATCAGCACCGTCGTCCAGGAAGGGGCCATGAGCGGCTATCTGGACGGCACCTTCCGTCCCTATGACGGCGTCAAGCTGGAGGAAGCGGCTTCGGCGGCCCTGAGCCTGCTGGGCTATACCGGCGGCTCCGCATCGGCGCGGCTGGAGCAGGCCCGGTCCCTGGGCCTGCTGTCCGGGATTTCCAAAACCTCCGGCCAGGCGCTGACCGTTCAGGACTGCGCGGTGCTCTTTGACAACCTGCTGGGGACCCAGACCTCCGGCGGCCAGACCTATGCCGCCTCCATCGGCATGGCCACTGCCTCCGGCAGCACGGATTACACCGCGGTGGTGGCCAGCGGGCTCCAGGGGCCGTACCTCTGCACCGAAAACCCCGCCAGCGTCGTCCCCTTCGCCCTGGATAAGGTGACGGTCTACTTAAACGGCAGCTCCGCTTCCGTTTCCGACCTGGACCAGTACGACGTCATTTACTACAACGCCAACATGCAGACCATCTGGGCCTACCGCAGCCGGATTACCGGCGTTTATACCGCGGCTTCCCCCGGCACGGCCTCCCCCTCCTCCGTGACGGTGGCGGGCCAGACCTACGAGGTGACGGGCAGCGCGGCGTATTCCCTCTCCGACCTGGGCGGAATCGCCGTGGGCGATACGGTGACGCTGCTGCTTGACCGCAGCGGCACGGCAGCCTTTGCCCTCTCCGGCAGCCATACGGCGGCCTCCTCCTCCCGGACCTCCACGGCCGGGGTCGTCACCGGCGTGACCGTCTCCAGCTACACCGACGCCGGCGGCCGCCAGGTTTATTCCTACACGGCCAACGTCATCTGCGCCGACGGCGTCCTGCGCAGCTATCCTGTTTCCGGCGAAAACGCCTTCCGGGAAGGGGATGTGGTCCGCATCAGCGGAAACACCCTGACCGAAACGGAGAAATCCTCCCTCCGCGGCACCTTCAACAGCGCCGGAACCTCGGTGGCGGGCTACACGCTGGCCGCCGACGCCCAGGTGCTGGATTATGTGGACAGCGGCAGCTACGGCACGGTTTATTCCGCAAGCCTCGGCGGCATTACGCTGAACAGCCGCAACGTTCTTTATTACAGCCTCAACACCAGCGGCCAGATTGACACCCTGATTCTCAAGAACGCCACCGGCGACGTCGGGTCCTACGGCCTGGTCACCGATGTGACCGCCATCACCCAGATTGACCCCGACACGCCGGAAGGAGAGGAGCCTCAGGAAATCGTTGTGGGCTACACCGTGACCTACATCCTCAACGGCCAGACCATGACGGCCACGCTGGACGCGGAGGCTTCTCCTTCCCGGGGCGGCGTCTCCTTCGAGTTTAAAAACGGCCAGCTGTCCGACACCAATTCCCTCCGCCGGTTTACGGCCACCCAGATCACCGGGCTGACAGCGGTCTCCGCCGACGGGCCGGTGGACATTGCCGACAATGCGGCGGTTTACGTCAAGATGGGCTCCGAATATTACCAGAGCACCCTGGCCACCGTCTCCGACACGTCGGAATACACTCTCACCTGCTACTACGACGGCACATCTTCCAGCCAACGGGTCCGCGTCATCGTGGCGGAAGCCCAGTAACGCGGCGCAAAAACGAAACCTGCCCCGGGCTCACGGATTTTTCCGAAGCCCGGGGCAGGTTTTCTTTGAGGCGGGCCGCGCCGCCTTACGGACGGAGGGTGCGGCGTCCGGATTTTCCGGGTTCCGTACAGCACCGTCCGGGGAAATTGTCAAGTCACACCTCGACCAGCAAAATGCCCTCCCGGTCATAACCGAGGGCGCTTTTCACCCTGCCGTTTTCAAAATAAAAGGCGTTGCCGTGAGAGGGCGGGTCCCGGGTGATGGAATTGACCATCACCGTGCGCCTTGCCGCGAGAAGGGCCTGCTGCGCGTAGTCCGCCTCGTTTTGGGCCCATTCCTCCAGGGAAAAATTCACATATACCGGCCAGATGAGCAGCCCGTCGGTTCCGAATTTCTCCGGGGCAATCCACAAATCCCCGCAGAGAGCAATCTGCACCGGGACGCCCCGGTAGAAAAACGGCTCCGTTCTGTCCCCTTCCCGGTAATGATGGTCCGTGATCCGGAATTCCTTCCAGTTTTTTGTAATCCGCCGGTAATTATGAAGGACCCGCCCCTGTTCGATGACCGCGCAGGAGGAGTATAAAGCGCCGCCGTCCCGCTCGATGTACCCCGCCAGCAAATCCACGCCGTACCGGACGGTGAGCGCTGAAAGCCGGGCAATCTCCGGGGAATCGAGCGCCACCGCCACATGGCGGTCGGACTCGTAATCCCAGCAAAGGGCGTCAAAGCCCTGCAAAAAGGCTTCGCCGAAGCACAGCAGGTCGGCTTTCCCCGCGGCTTCCGCCATGCCTTTCTCCATTTGGGAGAGGTTAAACGCCGTGTCCCCGTTTCGGAACTCATAGGCTGCAAGACCGATTCTCATCTTATCCTCCTTGCGATTCGCTGTCACGCCCCGGCGCCCATTTGAGGAAGGCTTCCGGGAAATAATCCATCATCCGGCTGGCGGTCATGCAGTAGGGGGTCAGCGCCTTTGCCGCCAAATCCCCCGCCTCGCCGTGGAGGAACACCGCCGCGGCCGCCGCCAGGGGGGCTTCCGTCCCCTGGGCCAGGAAAGAGGCAATCATTCCGGCCAGAACATCGCCGCTGCCGGCCTTGGCCATGCCGGAATTGCCGTTTTCGTTCACCCAGAGCCGCCCGTCCGGGGCCGCGATGACGGTGTTGGAATCCTTGAGGACCACCGTCGCGCCGTACTCCCGGGCAAAATCGGAAGCCGCCGCAAACCGGCCGGCCTTCAGCTCCGGGACCGGTTTCCCCGTCAGGCGGGAGAATTCCTTCATGTGGGGGGTGAGGACCACCGGCGCCGCCGCCTGTTTCAGCACGGAAGGGTCCTTTGCCAGGCAGTTCAGGCCGTCGGCGTCAATGACCAGCGGCCTGCCGCAGGCGAGCATCACCCGGGTCAGGGCCTCCGTATCCGGGCAGACCGACATGCCGCAGCCCAGGAGCACAGCGGTGGCCCACCGGGCCTCCTGCAGCAGCTGTCCGGCGGAGGAGGCGCTCAGCGCCCCCGTTTCGGTCACCGGCTGGGGGGCATAGATGATCTCCGGCATCCGGGCGGCCAGCAGGGCGCAGGCAGCCTCCGGCGCGGCGGTTTTCACCAGCCCCGCGCCGCACCGCATGGCGGCCATGGACGCCATGACAATGGCGCCGGTCATCCGGGTGCAGCCCCCCACTGCCAGCAGCCTTCCGTAATCCCCCTTATTGGAGTCCTCCCGGCGGGCGGGAATCCCCCGGCGGGCTTCCCAGCCGTCCAGGAAGGAGATCGCGCCCGGCACGGCGGCCAGGAGTTCCTCCCCGATGCCGATGTCCGCCCAGAGCACCCGCCCGCAGAGGGCCCGGGAGCCCTTCAGGATGTGGGCGGGCTTATAGGCGGCGAAGGTGATGGTCAGGTCCGCTCGGAAGGTATCCTCCCCGGCAATCCCGGTGTCGCAGTTTAAGCCGGAGGGGACATCCAGCGCCGCCCGCACCGCATGGGAACGGTTGGCCGCGGCGGTCCAGGCCCGGACGCTTTCCGGAAGCGCCCCGGAAAATCCGGTGCCGAACACCCCGTCCACGATAAGCCCCGCCGTGCGGCAGAAGCTCTCCCGCTTTTCCGGGGAAATTTCCGCGCCGTCCAGCACTTCCGCGGGCAGCCCCTCCAGCTGTCCGCGGTTTTCCTCCGCCAGCGGGCTCAGCCTGGTCCCCATCAGGAACACCACCCGCACCGGGATTCCCCGTTCCGCCAGCACGCGGGCAATGACCAGCCCGTCGCCGCCGTTGTTTCCTTTGCCGCAGAGGATGAGGACGGGTTTCCCGTCCGGTTTCGCCTCCCGGAGAAGGATTTTCGCCGCGGACTGCCCGGCCCGCTCCATCAGCCCGCCGAAAGTCGCACCGGCGTCCACCGCCGCCTGCTCCGCCCGGCGCATGGCGGAGGATGTGAGAATTTTCATGGAAATGCCTCCCTGTTTGATTGTTGGTCTGCTTCCTCTCTCCAAATCCGCGGGTGCATGGTCCCGTTGCTGTATGCCTTAAAAAAGGCGGCGAATTCATCCGGGTCGAAAACTCCTCCCCGGATGAGAATTTCCTGCTCCACACCGGAAAGCTCGATGCAGAAGCCGGTGGGCTCGTAGCCGTTTCGCAGGTAAAATTCCCGTCGACGACGACGCTGGGAAAGATTGTCCGCCCCCTCGGCGCACCGCTCGATGGACACAAGAATTTTATCGGGAGAACAGCGCCTTCGGATCTCCTCCAAAATCCGGCCCCCGTACCCCCGGGAGCGCAAGGATGGGTCCACCGCAAGAAACATGAGGAAGGAAATTCCCTCCGCCATGCCCAGGTAGGCAAAACCGCAGACCGTATCCCCGTCAGAAAATTCCCAAAACCGGGTTGCCGTCATTTTTGCCATGAGACGCATGCTCCAAAACGGCATCCGCTCCTTTTTAGGGAAAGAGGCAAGGTAAATTTCTTTCACCCGTCTGCTCTTCCGACTCACATTCCGCACCCGCAGTTCCATCATTTTCACTCTCCTTTCCCAACGCAAGCGAAACCCGGCGCGCAGCTCATCCCGGCGGGAGGGGCTGCGCAATCACAAACGCAGCCGCCAAATCCTCCGTGTGGGTCAGGGACACGGAAAAGGAAAGCCCCCGCTCCTCCACAATCCGGGCGGCATTTCCGGAAAAAGCAAAATACGGCGCGCCGAGGCTGTCCCGCAAAACGGAAACCTCGTTCAGCGCAAATCCCCGCACCCCGGTCCCCAGCGCCTTGGAGAAGGCCTCCTTGGCGGCAAAATTGGCGGCCAAGGAGGGGGCGGGGTCCTTTTTATGGGCAAACAAGTCCCGCTCCGATGCAGAAAAAACCCTCGCCATAAAACGAGGGTTTTCCATGCTTTTCCGGATGCGGTCAATTTTCAGAAGGTCGATTCCCGTAAACAGCTTTGCCACCTGCCTGTCTTGGAATGAAGGAGCGAAGGCTCTCCAGCACCCGGTCGTTGGGGGTAAACACCAGGAGCGTCTGCCCCAGGGTCTGGTGGTTGAACACCGCGTAGTAGTTGCCGGGGTCCGCCGGAGCCGTGCAGGCATACACCCGGTTGGCGAAATTCCGGGAGGACATGGTCTCGTGGTTGTAAGCGCCAAACTCCTCAAAACGGCGGGCGTTGGCGGTCAGAAGGCGTTTGCGGCGGCGGCGGGCAATGATCTTGTCCACGTCCATTTCACCGTTGGTAATAATATACTCGTATTCCACATTCATGGAGCTGATGAGGTAATACGCGCCGTAAATGGCGGCGCAGCCCAACAGAAACCCGAGCGAGGCAAACGCCCCCAGAATCGGCGACAGCAGAAGCGCCAGCAGCATAATGGCGACTCCCAAAAAGGCGTAAACAAACTTCAGCAGAATATCCTTTCCGGTGTTCTGTTTTTTCACCATATATTCCACAAATACGTCCATACTTTCCAAAACTCTCCTGTTCCAATAATTTGAGGAAATCCTCTTTTTAAGGATAGCATATCCCACGGAAAATATCAAGGGCGGAGCGCGCTTTTCATAGTTAATTTACAGCTTGTTTTTTGCGCAGCCGCTGCATAAAGCCCCGCAGGCTGCCCAAACTGAGGGCAAGGAGGAATTGACATGAACATCACTGATATCAAAATCCGAAAACTCATGCGGGAAGGCCGGCTGCGGGCGGTGGTTTCCGTGACGCTGGACAACGAGCTGGCCATTCACGACATCAAGGTCATCGAAGGGCCCGACCGGCTGTTTGTCGCCATGCCGAGCCGCAAGGAAACAAACGGCGCCTTCCGGGATATCGTCCATCCCATCTCCCCGGCCGCCCGCCTGCCCTTTGAACAGGCGGTGCTGGACGCCTACCGGCGGGAGCTTGCCTCCCGGAGCGCGGAGGAAACCGCCCATCCCGCTTTTGCCGCCAGCGCGTCCCTCTTCCCGTCCGCCGGCTTCATTCCCAAATACTACTGACCGTCCGATGCAGAGGGAGTTTCCCTCTGTATTTCTTTTGCAGGCGGAGCAAAGGAAACGCCGGATGCATATTTCTGATTGTTGAGGGCTTCCTTCTGCGGAATGACCTGTTCCAAATCGATACCGTAACAGTTGGCGATGGCCAGGGCGTAATAGACGACGTCCCACAGCTCCTCCTCGATGGTTTCCTTGACCTGCCCCGCTTCGGACGGCCGCAGGTTTTTGCGGATGGCCCGGGCCAGCTCCCCGCACTCCTCCGCCAGTTTCAGGTAATAGTCCTTCACCAACTCCGGCCTGTAATCCTTGGCGCGGATGTAATCCTGCAAATAGCCGATGGTAATTGTCCCTGTTTTCATTTTGATGCATCTCCTGTATCCGGTCTGTCCTGACCGCCGCATATTTTTGTCCCGGTTTTTGCTGTTCCCCTGCATAAACCCGGCGCTCCCGGCCATACTACTCTTGCCGAGTGGGAAACAGGCGTTTGCAGCCCCGCCCGGCGGACACCCCTGAACGCTTTGCCGGGCGGGGGATGTTCCCGGCCCCGCATCCTTTGGGTGCGGGGCCTTTTTATGCCTGCCGGGCCGCCTCCTCCGCGATGGAAAGGCAGGCATAGTCGCCGATTTGCTCCCCCAGCCCCGCCGGGACCACCCGGCAGGCCGCCAGCGCCCCGGCAAGGCATTCGGCGCGGAGGACTTCCTCCATGGGCGGCCGCAGCAGCGCCTCCTGCCGGACAAAAATGCTGCCGATGACGATGCGCTCCGGGTTGAGCAGGTCGATGAGCACCGCCAGCCCCCGCCCCAGATAAAAGCCGCAGCGGCGGTAGATTTCCAGGGCGAGGGGGCCCCCCGCGTCCGCCGCCTCCCCGATGGAGCGGGCGGTAATCCCGGGAAGCGCCGCCGCATCGGGACAGAAGGCGGGGGGATTCCCGGCGGCAAGGGCCTTTTCCGCCGCCTCCCGGCCCATCCGGGCGATCCCGCCGCCGCTGCAGAACCCCTCAAAGGAGCCGCGCTTGCCGTATCCTTCCGGGCCGTCCTCGCAAAGGCGGATGTGCCCTGCCTCCCCCGCCAGGCCGCTCCGGCCGGTATAGAGCTTCCCGTCCAGGATAAGCCCGGCCCCCATGCCGGTGCCGAAGGTGAGAAACGCCATGTCCCGGGTCCCCCGGCCCGCCCCCCAGCGCCATTCCGCCAGGGCGCAGGCGTCCGCGTCGTTGCGCAGGGCGGCAGGCAGCCCCAGCGGGGCCAGCTCCCGCAGGCAGTCCACCCGGTCCCAGCCGGGGAGATTCGGCGGCGAAAGGATCAGCCCCGCCCGGCTGTCCAGCGGCCCGCCGCAGGAAACCCCCACGGCCGCCGCCTTCCCCTCCGGATGCGCCGCCAGCCAGCGCCCGATCCGCCTGCGGAAGCGGCAAAACACCTCCTGCCAGCTTCCCGGAGTGGGGAAAGCCTCCCGCTCCAAGATTTCCGGCCGGTCCGCCCCGCGCTTTGCGTACACCAGCGCGCATTTCGTGCCCCCGATGTCAATCCCAATCAGCAGCTCCATTTCCGTCACCCTTTCCGAAACGACTCGGCTTTGCCTACCCTTACTATAATATACCGCGGCGAAAGATGCAAGAATATTTTGCGGAAAGCCCGCCGCGCCGGGCAGAATACTTGCTCCGGCAACGATTTTGTGCTATAATGGAGCAAAATATTCCCTGTATCTGACAGGTTCTGACAGCGCTGCTGCCAAGGAAAGGATGCGAACAAAATGACCTCAGCAACTCAGCCGGCGCGGGCCCCGCTTTTTACCCGCCAGGCGCTGATCCGCCTGATTATCCCCCTGGTCATTGAGCAGTTTCTGCTGATGACGGTGGGCATGGCTGACACCGTTATGGTGACCTCCTCCGGGGAGGCGGCGGTTTCCGGCGTTTCTCTGGTGGACAACATCAACACCCTGCTCATCCAGATCTTTGCCGCCCTCTCCACCGGCGGCACCGTCATCGTTTCCCAGTATTTGGGTAACCAGGACCTTTCCAGCGCCCGCAAGGCCGCAAAACAGCTCCTGTACACCGTCGCGGCGGTTTCCACCGCGCTGATGGTGCTGGCGCTCGTTTTCCGGCAGCACATCCTGTCGCTGGTTTTCGGCAGCATTGAGCAGGACGTCATGCACAGCGCCCTGGATTATTTCCTGTCCACGGCGGTTGCATACCCCTTTATGGCGGTGTACAACGCCGGGTCCGCCCTGTTCCGGGCCATGGGGAACAGCAAGGTTTCCATGTTCAACTCCCTGATTGTCAATATCGTCAATATCACCGTCAACGCCATCCTCATCTACGGGTTCGGCATGGGGGCGCTGGGCGCCGGCATCGGCACCCTGGTTTCCCGCATTGTGGCGGCGGTGGTCATCCTGATTCTGCTCCAGCGGCGGCAGAATATCCTGCGGATTCCCGGGCTGTTCAAGCCGGAGCTGCACGCCGGGATGGTCAAGCGCATTCTGACGCTGGGCATCCCCAACGGGCTGGAAAACGGGCTGTTCCAGGCCGGCAAGCTGATTGTGCTGAGCCTTATCACCTCCTTCGGCACCAACGCCGTCGCCGCCAACGCCATCGCCAACAGCATCAGCGGCGTCATCAACGTCCCCGGGCAGGCCATCGGCCTGGCGATGATTACCGTCGTCGGCCAGTGCATGGGGGCCGGCGAAACAGACCAGGCGGTTTCCTACACCAAAAAGCTGATGATCGTTACCTACGTCACGCTGGGCGTTATGTGCCTGGTGCTGATTCCCATTGCCGATCCGCTGGTGGGGCTTTTCAACCTGGAGCCCCAGTCGGCGGAAATGGCGGCGGAGGTCCTGCGCTGGTGGTCCATTTTCACCATGCTCTTCTGGCCGCTCGCCTTTACCCTTCCCAACTCCCTGCGCGCCGCCGGGGACGTGGTGTTCACCATGACGGTGTCGCTGCTGTCCATGTTCATCTTCCGCATCGGCTTCAGCTATCTGCTGGGCGCGGACTGGGGCCTGGGGATGCATCTGCTGGGGGTCTGGATTGCGATGTTTATCGACTGGATTGCCCGGGACATCGCCTTTGTTATCCGGTTCTGGCGGGGCAAATGGAAGCAGATCAAGGTGATCTGACGCGAAAGGAGGGCAAAGCGGCATGATTGAATATCTGGAAAACTTTGTACGCCGGGCGGAGCGGAGCCATCTTCGCGTCGAGGGCATCGCAGCGGCGGACGGGGAAAAACTCCTTTGGCAGCACCGCTTTACGGCGGATATCCCCCGCAACATTTACTCCCACACCAAAAGCTACACCGCCACGGCGGTGGGGCTGGCGGTATCCGAGGGGCTGGTGGACCTGGACGACCGGCTGGCCGATTATTTCCCCGAAAAGCTGCCGGAAAACCCCGACCCCGCTCTGGGGGAAATCCGGCTGCGCCACCTTCTCACCATGTCCAGCGGCTTCGGCAGGCCCTATCTGATGAACGAAAACCGCCGCCGGGGCGACGGGATGCCCGACTATGTCCGCTATATGCTTTCCCAAAAGGTCCGGAACAAGCCGGGGGAAACCTTCGTCTACTCCTCCGCCGACAGCATCCTGGCCGGGCGGATGGTGGAGAAAAAAGCGGGCGTCCTGCTGAGCGAGTATCTCTACCGCCGCATATTTGCGCCGCTGGGACAGGGCTTTCCCATGTGGGAATGCTGCCCCCAGGGGCATCCCAACGGCGGGGGCGGCATGGTGATGCGGCTGACCGACATGATGAAGCTGGGCCAGCTTTATCTGGCCGGCGGGAAGTGGCAGGGGGCGCAGCTTCTGGACCCCGCCTGGGTCAAGGAAGCGGGAAGCCGGAAAATCGCCACCCCCGCGGACAGCATCTGGAGCGTGGGGTACGGCTATTATTTCTGGATGCTGCCCTATCCGGACGCCTGCCGCGCAGACGGCGCTTACGGACAGGTTACCGCAATCCTGCCCAAAGCGGGGATTGCCGTGGCGGTCCAGTGCCCGGAGGACGGCGATTTCGCCGCAGTCCGGGAGGCCCTCCACGAGGAAGTTTTTTCCCGCCTTTAAGCGCCCATCCAAAACAGAAAAGCCGCCCGGCCCGGAGCTGTATGCCAGTTCCGGGCCGGGCGGTCCCTTTCAGGGGCTTTGTTTACTCTGCTTCCGGCCCGCCGGCCAGCAGGGAAACGTGCAGCAGAAATTCGTAAACCGGCTTCAAAAGGAGCAGGTCCTCCGCCGCCTTCTGCCCTAACCGGCCGGAAAAGAGGAGGTCAAAATCCCTGCTGTCCGCGGAAAAGCAGATGTTCCGCCGCTCCAGCCATTGCCGCTTTTCCTCCGGCTGGCCGGGGAACCGGGGGCGTTTGTAGCACTCGCCCTCCATCACAAAGACATTCTGGGCGGAAAAAGCGCGCTGGGCCTTTCGGAAAGCGGGATCGTCCTTCAACACCAGCTCCCGCAGGCAGTTCATGTACCGGGTGGAGGCGCTGTAGAAGCCGCAGCCGTAGCTGAAGCCCTGGCCGGTTACCTCCAGGTAAACGCCGGGAAGCTCGGTCCCGTGCATCTTCCCGCGCTTGAAAATCAGCCAGACATTGTCCCGGTAAAGGGATTTATCGCGGGAAAACCGGGTGTCGCGGCGGACGCGGCTGATGGTCCGGTCCACCCGGGGCTCGGTGGTGAATTCCGGGTCGATCTCCAGCGCCGCAGGCGTGAGTTCCTGCACCAGCTCCGCCATGGGCCGGACGACCAGCTCCCGGTACTGCTCTTTATGCTCTTCAAACCACTCCCGGCTGTCATGGAGCCGGTTTTCAAAGAGAAAATCCAGACTTTTGGGCGATAACGGCATGCGAATCCTTCCTTTTCCGTATTTTTTTCAGCATACCATAAAGCGGCGGATTTTTCAAGGAGAAGAATCCTGCGCGCACGGAAATCAATTTTTGCGGAAATCCTTGTGACTTCTCACAAATTGGTCAAACCGGATGGTTAAAACGACTTCTTTATAGCATCGATTTCATCCGTTTCAGGGCAAGATTTTCATCATAAATCTAGTTC
>DVFM01000008.1 GCA_018713245.1 Candidatus Merdivicinus intestinavium | reverse complement strand
ATCCTGGACGTCTGGTTCGATTCCGGCACAACCCACGCCGCTGTTCTGAAACAGCGCCCGGACCTCAAATGGCCCGCCGACCTTTACCTGGAAGGCGCCGACCAGTACCGGGGATGGTTCCAGTCGAGCCTTTTGACTTCCGTCGCCACCACCGGCGAAGCCCCCTATAAGGCGGTCTGCACCCACGGCTGGGTAGTGGACGGGGAAGGCAAGGCCATGCACAAATCCCTGGGCAACTCCATTTCTCCCGAAGAAATCATCAAGCAGTACGGCGCGGATATCCTCCGCCTGTGGGTGGCTTCCTCCGACTATCACGCCGACATCCGGCTGTCCAATGATATTCTGAAGCAGCTGGCCGAAGCCTACCGCAAAATCCGCAACACCGCCCGGTACATCCTGGGCAACCTGGACGGCTTCAATCCCGACACCGACCGGGTTTCTCCCGAGGAACTGACCGAGCTGGACAAATGGGCCTACGAGCAGCTGGACGCTTTGATCGACAAGGTCCGGGCCGGCTACGACGCTCTGGATTACCATGTGGCCTTCCACGCCATCCACAATTTCTGCGTGGTGGAAATGTCCAGCTTCTACCTGGATATCATCAAGGACCGGCTCTACTGCGAGAAGCGCGACGGCGTCCTCCGCCGGGCCGCCCAGACCGCCATGTACGACATCCTGTCCGCTTTGACCCGGCTGGCTGCGCCCATCCTGGTGTTCACCTGCGAGGAGATCTGGCAGCACCTGCCCGCCTCCAAGGAACTGGACATGGAGAGCGTTTTCTTCAACGACATGCCGGAAAAGGCGAACATCCCGGTTTCCGAGGAGTTCAACGAGAAATGGAACCTGATTTATCAGGTCCGCAACGATGTGCTGAAGGCCCTGGAGCCCAAGCGCGCTTCCAAGGAAATCGGCAAATCCACCGACGCCAAGATCACCCTGACCTGCGCAGGCGGGCTTTACGGCCGGCTGAAGGCGCTGGAAGGGGAACTGGCCCCCGTCCTGATTGTCTCCGAGGTGGAAGTAACCGAGGGAGATTCCGGCGAGTTTGCCGGCGAAACCGAGGGGCTCTTTGTGACGGCGTCCCCGGCTCAGGGGGAGAAATGCGAACGCTGCTGGCTGCATGACCACACCGTCGGCCAGAATCCGGAGCATCCCACCCTCTGCGCACGCTGCGCCTCCGTCGTGGAGTAACAAGCAATTGCCGCCGGACCCTTTTCCAGCGGCAATTCTTCTGCCCGCGCGCCCCTTTCAATCTATCCCGAAAGGAACATTCCAACTATGAAACGATATCTTGCGCTTCTGATGTCCGTTGTGCTGGTGGTGCTGGATCAGGTGTTGAAGATGCTGGCTTACGATTATCTGCGGCCCATTGACACCTATCCGCTGATTGAGGACGTCCTCCATCTCACCTATCTGGAAAACCGCGGCGCCGCCTTCGGTATCATGCAGGGCCAGACCTGGCTGCTCATCTGGGGGACGGGGCTCATTCTGCTGATTCTCATCCTGGCGGTGATGATCGGCAAGATTCCCGGCACGCTTCCGAATTTCATCGTCTGCATTATTATCGGCGGGGGAGTGGGGAACCTCATCGACCGGGTGTACCGGGGATATGTCATCGACTATATTCAGGTGCGGTTTGTGGACTTCGCCATCTTCAATTTCGCCGACATCTGCGTCGTGACAGGAGTGATCCTGCTGGTTTTATACATCTTTTTCCACGAAATGCTTTCCCGCAAAGGGAAGGGAAAGGAGCAGGAAATTGGCTGAACTGAGCCGGGAAACCCTGTTTTTCTGTGCGGAGGAGGCCGACGCCGGAAGCCGGCTGGACGCCTTTCTGGCGGAGAATCTGGAGGGGAAAACCCGTTCCGCCGTCCAGAAGCTGATCGCGCAGGGGCGGGTGGCGGTCAACGGCCGCCCGGAAGGCAAAAACTACAAGCTCCGCCCCGGCGATGCGGTTGCGGCGCAAATCCCGGAGCCGGAGCCGCTGGAGGTGCTCCCCCAGGACATCCCGCTGGACATCGTCTATGAGGATGCCGACCTTCTGGTGGTCAACAAGCCTAAAGGCATGGTGGTCCACCCCGCCCCCGGAAACCCGGACGGCACTTTGGTCAACGCCCTGCTTTACCACTGCGGGGAGAGCCTTTCCGGCATCAACGGGGTGATCCGCCCCGGCATTGTCCACCGCATCGATAAGGACACCTCCGGCCTTCTGATGGTGGCCAAAAACGACCGGGCCCACCAGTCCCTGGCCGCTCAGATTGCCGCCCACAGCTTTACCCGGGTGTACAGCGCGGTGGTGTACGGCAATCTGAAAACCGACGAGGGGACCGTTTCCGCCCCCATCGCCCGGCACCCGAACGACCGAAAAAAGATGGCGGTGGTCCCCGGCGGGCGGGAGGCGGTGACCCATTACCGGGTGCTGGAGCGGCTGCCCGGGTTTACGCTGGCGGAATGCAGGCTGGAAACCGGCCGCACCCACCAGATTCGGGTGCACATGGCCCACATCGGCCACCCCGTTGCCGGGGACCCGGTTTACGGCCCCCGGCAGTGCATCGCCGCCCTGCACGGCCAATGCCTCCACGCCCGGAAGCTGGGCTTTGTGCATCCGGCCACCGGGGAATACATGGAGTTTGACAGCGGGCTTCCCCCGTATTTTACGGATTTTCTGGAAAAGCTCCGCCGGAAGGGGGGCGGCCCGGCATGAGCCTGTCCGATGTTCTGCTGGTTACCGACTGCGACGGGACCCTGCTCCGGAACGACAAGACCATTTCCCGCAAAGACCTGGACGCCATCGCCCGGTTCCGGGAAATGGGCGGCAATTTTACCATCGCCACAGGCCGCTCCCTGCCCACCGTTTCCTCTATTTTGGAGACGCTGCGGCCGGAGCTGCCGGTGATTCTGTATAACGGCTCCATGCTCTACGACCCGGTAAAGAAGGAGCCGGTCTGGACGGCGGAAATCCCGCACGCCGCGCGGTTCCTGGTGGAAAAAGCCATGGAACGCTACGGGGAGGAGCTGGGCGTGGAGGTGCTCACGCCGGAAGGGCTCCACGTCATCCGGTTTACCCCGGTGATCGACGAGCATTTGAACGGCCCCCTCAAAGCCGAATACCGGCTGGCCGGCCTTTCGGAGGTGCTGCCCCTCCGGTGGCTCAAGGTGATGTTCGCGCTGCCGGAAGCGGAGATGGAGGACCTGAAGGCCTTTCTCCTCGGGTTCGGGGAGCTGGGGGCGCGGTATGTCCGCTCCGAAAAGCTGTATTTTGAAGTTCTGCCCGCCCACGCCTCCAAGGGCGCCGCGCTGCGGATGCTCTGCGGGCGGACCGGGCTTTCGCTGGAAAAAACGGCGGCAGTCGGCGACTGCGACAACGACCTGGAAATGCTCCTGGAAGCCGCGCGGAGCTATGCGCCCGCCAACGCTTACCCATCCGTCCGGCAGCGGGCGGACCGGGTGACCGTCTCCAATGAGGAGGGGGCGGTGGCGGCGGTGATTGAGGAGCTGCTCCGAAGCCCGCTGTAAACCTTTTGCCAGTTAAACGAAAGGAATGAATCGATATGGACGCGAAACTGAAAAAAGACCTGCAAAAAACCGCATGCCGCATCCGCATGGGCGTTATCGAGGGAACCTTCCACGCCAAATCCGGCCACCCCGGCGGCTCCCTTTCCATTGCGGAGGACCTGGCGGTGCTGTACTGGAAGGAAATGAACATAGACCCGCAGAACCCTTCCTGGGAGGACCGGGACCGTCTGGTGCTCTCCAAGGGGCACTGCGCCCCCGCCCTTTACGCCGCCCTGGCGGAGCGGGGATATTTCCCCGCGGATGAGCTGAAAAAGCTCCGCCACACCGGCGCCATGCTTCAGGGGCATCCGGACATGAAGCACATCCCCGGCGTGGATATGTCCACCGGAAGCCTGGGGCAGGGCGTTTCCGCCGCCTGCGGCATGGCCCTGGCCGCCAAAATTTCCGGGAAGGATTACCGCACCTACACCATCCTGGGCGACGGCGAAATCGAGGAAGGCCAGGTTTGGGAAGCCGCCATGTTTGCCTCCCACTATCAGCTCGACAACCTCTGCGCCATTGTGGACAACAACGGCCTTCAGATTGACGGCCCCGTGGCCGAGGTCATGTCCCCCTACCCCATCCCCGAAAAGTTTGCAGCCTTCGGCTGGCATGTAATTACCGCGGACGCCCACGACCTGGAGCAGCTGGAAGCCGCCTTTGCCGAGGCCCGCACCGTCAAGGGAAAGCCCACCGTCATCGTGCAGAAGAGCGTCAAGGGCAAGGGCGTTTCCTTTATGGAAAACCAGGTCGGCTGGCACGGCACCGCCCCCAACGCCGAGCAGTATGAAACCGCCATGGCGGAGCTGAAAGCCGCTCTGGCCGCGCTGGAAGCCGAGTAAGCGGAGAAAGGAAGGGAATATCCATGTCTGAAATGAAAAAGATTGCAACCCGTGAAAGCTACGGCAACGCCCTGGCGGAGCTGTCCGCCCAGTATCCGGACCTCGTGGTTCTGGACGCCGACCTTGCCGCCGCCACCAAGACCGGGATTTTCAAAAAAGCCTGCCCCGAACGCTTCTTTGACTGCGGCATCGCCGAGGCCAACATGATGGGCGTCGCCGCCGGGCTTGCCGCCGCGGGAAAAAAGGTTTTCGCCAGCTCCTTCGCCATGTTCGCCGCGGGGCGCGCCTTTGAGGTGGTCCGCAACTCCATCGGCTACCCCCATCTGAACGTCAAAATCGGCGCGACCCACGCCGGCATTTCCGTGGGCGAGGACGGCGCCACCCATCAGTGCTGCGAGGATATCGCCCTGATGCGGAGCATCCCCGGCATGGTCGTCATCAACCCCAGCGACGACACCGAAGCCCGCGCCGCCGTCAAGGCTGCGCTGGATTATAACGGCCCCGTTTACCTGCGCTTCGGCCGCCTGGCCGCGCCGGTGTTCAACGACCCCGCTTCCTACCGATTTGAGATGGGCAAGGGCGTCACCCTGCGGGAAGGAAAAGACCTGACCATCATCGCCACCGGCCTCATGGCCTGGGAGGCGCTCCAGGCCGCCGTGGTCCTGGCAAGGGAGGGCATCAGCGCCCGGGTCCTCAACATCCACACCATCAAGCCCCTGGACGAGGCGCTGGTCTGCAAGGCCGCCGCGGAAACGGGAAAAATCCTTACCGTGGAGGAGCACAGCGTCATCGGCGGACTGGGCAGCGCCGTCTGCGAAGCGGTCAGCGGCAAAGCCCCCTGTGTGGTGAAGCGCATCGGCGTCAACGACTGCTTCGGCTGCTCCGGCCCGGCTCCCGAACTGCTGCGGCGCTTCGGCCTGACCGCGGAGCACATTATTGAAGCGGCCCGCCACCTGGCGCGGTAAAGGCGGCCGGATTTACAAAAAAGTCCTTGACAAATCGGCCGGAAACTCGTATAATCAAAATATTATCATTCATGACCATCGGGGGAGCCCCCGGTGGTCAAAATTCTGATATTCAAAAACAGCCGCAGTGCGGTTTAATGTTGAGGAGGAAATAACCTATGGCGAAAGAAACCTTACTCACCAGCGAGGGACTTGCCAAGCTGGAAAATGAGCTGGAGGAACTGAAGACCATCCGGCGCAAAGAGGTGGCTGATAAGATCAAGGTGGCGATCTCCTTCGGCGACCTTTCCGAAAACAGCGAATATGATGAGGCGAAAAACGAGCAGGCCATGATCGAGGCGCGGATTCTTCAGATCGAGGCCATGCTGAAAAACGTGAAGCTCCTGGACGCCGGCGCGCTGGACACCGAAACGGTGAACCTGGGCAGCAAGGTCAAGGTGCTGGACACTGAATTTGACGAGGAGGAAACCTACCAGATCGTGGGTTCCACCGAGGCGAACCCCGACCAGGGGAAAATTTCCGACGAAAGCCCCATCGGGAAAAACCTGCTGGGCCATCGGGTGGGCGACATTGTGGCAATCCCGGTCCCCAACGGCACCGTAACCTATAAGATTCTGGATATTATGATGTGATCAAACGGAAAGAGGAGCAGAAATGAGCGAAGAGAAGAACCTTCCCCAGCAGGAAACGCAGGAAGAGGTAAACGAGCAGATCCGCGTCCGTCGGGAAAAGCTGGCGGCCCTTCAGGCGGACGGCCGCGACCCCTTCACCCTGACCAGCTATCCGGTGGACCATTACGCCGCCGGCATCAAGGAGCAGTACGCTTCCCTGGAGCCGGAGCAGGAAACCGGCGTCACCGTCTGCATCGCCGGGCGGATGATGAGCAAGCGGGTGATGGGAAAAGCGAGCTTTGCCGACCTGCGGGACAACAGCGGCCATATCCAGCTGTATGTCCGGCGGGATATGGTGGGTGACGAAGAATACGCGGCCTTTAAAAAGATGGACATCGGCGACGTTGCCGGCATCAAGGGCGAGATTTTCCGCACCAAGATGGGGGAAATCAGCATCAAGGCGTCCGAGGTGGTGTTGCTGGCCAAAAGCCTGCGGCCTCTGCCGGAGAAATTCCACGGGCTGAAGGACCAGGAGCTCCGCTACCGCCAGCGCTACCTGGACCTGATGGTAAACCCGGAAGTGAAGGACACCTTCTTCAAACGCAGCCAGATTCTGCGGGAAATCCGGGATTATCTGGACTCCCGGGGATTCCTGGAGGTGGATACGCCCATCCTGCTGCCGCTGGAAATCGGCGCCTCCGCCCGGCCCTTTGTTACCCACCACAACACGCTGGACATGGACATGTACCTGCGCATTGAGACGGAGCTGAACCTGAAACGGCTGATTGTCGGCGGGTTTGACAAGGTCTACGAGGTGGGCCGCATTTTCCGCAACGAGGGCATGGACACTAAGCACAACCCGGAATTCACCACCATCGAGCTGTATCAGGCTTATACGGATTATATGGGCATGATGGACCTGGTGGAGGAGCTGTACAAGCGGCTTGCGCAGAACATCTGCGGCAGCCTGACCATCCCCTATCAGGGCAAGACCATCGACATGAGCCATTGGGAACGGATGACCATGGCTGAGGCCGTTAAGAAGTATTCCGGCTGCGATTATGACAGCTGGGCTTCCGATGAGGACGCCCGCGCCGCCGCCAAGGAAAAGAACGTGGAAGTCCCCGCCGACGCGACCAAGGGGACCGTGCTGGTCGAGCTTTTCGACGCTTTTGTGGAGGAGAACCTCATTCAGCCCACCTTCATCTACGACTATCCCGTGGAGAACAGCCCCCTGGCCAAACGCAAGGCGAGCAATCCCGCCTTTACCGAGCGGTTTGAATACTTCATCAACGCCATGGAATTCGGCAACGCCTTCAGCGAGCTCAACGACCCCATCGACCAGAAGGAACGCTTCGAGCGGCAGGTGGCCGCCCGCAAGGCGCAGAATCCCGCCGACACCTCCCAGGTGGATTACGACTACATCAACGCCCTGGAGTACGGCCTGCCCCCCACAGGCGGACTGGGCTTCGGGCTGGACCGGCTGGTGATGCTGCTGACCGACTCCGCTTCCATCCGGGATGTGCTTCTGTTTCCGACCATGAAGCCTTTGGACTGAAATTCCACAATATATAGCGTCTTATGAAATAGAACGGCGCAAGATGTAGTAAAAGAGGCTTACAACTACAACTTTTCTACAACTTCTGCCTGAAGGGAGACCGCTTCGGGCAGCCAGATAAAAAGGCTAATCCGCGTTTTGATGTGCGGATTAGCCTTTTTGCATGCAGAAAACAGCCGGTTTCGGGTTATTCGTTAACAAACGCAATCTCGATATCGCCGTTATTGGCGGACACCTTCAGCGTTTTTTCGCCGCCCTCCTTGCTGTCCGGCAGATTGCTCTCGCCCTTTTTGATTTCGGACTGAATGGCAAAATCGTCGCAGCTCCCGAGAATCGCGCCGGAAATGTCCCCGTTTTTGACATTCAGGGTCAGGGCGCTGCCTGCATCCAGGGTTTCAAAGGAAATGTCCCCTCCGTTGGCGGAAAGGCTGATGCTTCCGGTCACAGCCAGTTCCGGCAGGGAGATATCCTCGTTGGTTGTGGACAGAGTCAGGTTTTCCAAAAGCGCGTCCGGCACCTGTAAGGAGATTTTCCGATCCTCGTCGGAGGACTTCACGCCGATATAATCCGTCCATTCTTTATTGCTGGCGCTGGTCATGGTCAGCACGCCGTCTGAAACAGAGATCTCGTAATACTCCTTGCTGTTTTCCGAATAGTCAAGATGGACCTGGCCGTCCTGGGACAGGGACACTTCAATTTCCCGGTCCTCTGCGTCAAGGTTGATTTCGCTGACCGGCGTGTCCGGCGTATAGCTTTTCTGCTCAAAGGGTTCGCCGCTGTCGGAGCAGCCGGTCAAAGCAAAACTGCCCAGCATCAGGCAAAGTGCAAAAGAAATGATTTTTTTCATGTGAAATTCCTCCAGTAATCGATTAGAAATCTAAGGTGCAGCAGTATTCGTCCTGTCCGGTTTTTTCCGTAACGGCAAACCCGAAGGAAAGATACAGCTGTTTGGCTTCTTCATCGGCAATGCCGATCACAACGTCCACTTTTCTGACGCCCTGGATTTTGAGCCCCCGCAGGATATGCTCCAGGGCTTTTTCCGCAAGCCCCTTCTGCTGAAACCGGCTGTCGATCATAAAGCGGCGGATGGCCGCCGTATCGGCGTGATTTTCCGGGCGCTGATACATGAAAAAGCCGATGAGCGTGTTGTTGTGATAGACTGCGTTGGGGTGCAGTTCCGGGCAATACTTCGCTTCCGCGATGGAAACCGCGTTGCAGCAGGAGCGTCCCCGGCAAAGATGGTTCTGGCTTGTTTTCAGCTGACACACATCCAGCAGATTCTGCGCGTCAACCGCTTTGATCCGAATCATGGCGGTCCCTCTTGTCTATAAAGTTTTCCGTTTTAAGACCGCAAGTCCGCCGAGGGATAATGCAGCGCTGAGCAGCAGGCAGACGCCGATGTGCAGAATCGCATTGCCGTTCAGCATGACAATCCCGAAAAATCCGGATAAGATTCCCCGCAGCGGGGCGATGGGCGTAAAAATGCAGATGATAGCGGCAAGCACCGCGTCCGTCAGCCATCCGTACCAATGGGCCTGCATGGATAGCAGCACATGCAGGAAAACCATCACCAGCAGCAGAAAGCACATTTGCTGGACCCCGGCCATTACGATTCCGTTTTCCGTCCATCTGCACACGTCCATCAGGTTGATGACCGTCCGTGCGGAATACAGGGGGTCGATCAGGAGATGGATGAGGGTGTTGGCAAGGGAAATGCAGAAAGCCAGGAACCCGTAGCTGATGAGGCAGCCGACATAGTAGTCTTTTTTGCTTGCCCCCAGATGCATGAGCTTTTTGAAATCATAAAAGACGAAAAAGAAGGGGGTCAGCGCGGCAAGGAGCCAGGTATAATTCCCGTTGCTCAGCACAACCTCGCCGGAAGATGTGGCGAGGAGCACCACCAGGGCCGTCAGAATGAAACTGATCAGATTGCTTGCAAGCAAGCGTTTTACAATGGCAAAAATTGCTCTCATCTTTTTGCGCCTCCTTTATGATGCCCCACCATTTGAATAAAGAAATCCTGCAAAGACAGGGGATGAATTTCCAAAGAAGCAGTCTGTTCCGGCGGGGTGTCAAAAATATAACTTGTGACAAGGCCGCCGACGGTATCCCGGCCGATGACATTTAACCCTTTGGTGGCGGCGTCCACGTCCTTTTGCAGGCCGCTGACGCTGAAGGCTTTGGATTCAATGGATTGCAGGGTGTCAAAAAAGCGGACGCTTCCTTTGTCCAGAATGATGAGCTTTTGGATGGTTTTGGCGATCTCTTCGATGATGTGGGTGGATACAATAATAATCCGCGGGTGTTTCTGAAAGCTCTCGGCCAGCATATCGTAAAACTCCACCCGCATAATGGCGTCAAAGCCCAGGACAGGCTCGTCTAACAGGACCGCGCTTTTATTGCTGGCCAGGCAGATGATGGTGGAAACCATGGTTTTCATGCCCAGGGAAAGGTGGTGGAATTTCTTTTTTCCGTCCAGCTCAAAACGGTCCATCATTTCCGAAGCGAAGTCGTAGTCGTAGCTGGGGTTTACTTCCGAGGCGATCCGCAGCAGCTTGCGCACCGGGAGATTGAAGTGCCGGGCGAAGTTTTCGATATAGCTGACGCCGGTGTCCATCGTGGATGTGGTGATGGTCTTGCCGTCCACCTGGATTGTGCCGCCTGTAATGTTCTGGTATCCGGCGATGGATTTGAGCAGCGTCGTTTTGCCCGCGCCGTTCCGGCCAAGCAGGCAGTAAATGCCCGGCTCGTCAATGGACAGCGTGATGTTTTTCAGTACGGCGGCCTGCCCGTACTGCTTTGTCACTTGTTTGAGTTCTATCATGCAGTTGTTCCTCCTCAATCGTACCGCAATCACTATTGTTTTCTGCAATCTCTTTTGCTATAATAAAGGATAAGCCTTTGTGTAACACAAATGTCAAGAGGAGAATTTCAAAAATGAAAAAATATTTTTCCGTTGGGGAAGCCGCCAAGGCGGTCCATACAACCAGCGAAACCCTGCGGCACTACGACCGCATCGGGCTGGTGAAGCCCGGCAAAAAGGACGAGTGGACGGGTTACCGCTACTATACCGAGCAGGACATTGTCCGGCTGAACACGGTGCGGGCTTTGCAGCTGATGGACCTGCCTCTGCGGGAGATCAAAAAGGTCCTGGAATATGATGACCTGGAAAAAATCGTGGACTTTCTGGCGCAGACAGAAAAAAAGGCCGACGAAAAAATCGCGGCGCTCCAGTACAGCAAATTAAAAATCCAGGCGGCCAAGGCGGACTACGAAAGGAAATTGCAGATGCGCCAAAACTTGAGCGGCACCTTTGTCAAGGATTTTCCGGAGCGCGTGATTCTGCTTTCGGATACCCTGGAAACGCCGACCCTGGATAATCTTTGGAATTATCTCGAACATTTCTATGAAAAGGTCACGCCGGCCCGAAAAGACCTGTTTTCCTTTGAGGATATGGCCGGCATCTACACCGAAAACGGGGTGTCAAGGCTTTTTGCCGTCTGCACCCGTTATGCGGAAATAGAGGGCTTAAAGGTATTGCCCAAAGGGAAATACCTTTGCGCCAACTGCACCGAAGAAAACAGGGAGCAGACGATGCAGGCGCTAATCCGCAGAGCCCGGGCAGAGTACGGCGCAGAGCCGGCCTTTACGGTGCAGATCATTGTGATATCGGGGATTCTGCACTGGAATTATGAGGTGCAGATTTACGCCGGCAGATAGGCGCGGAAAAATGCATCCGCTTTCCCTTTTCCGGCAGAGCGGTTCTCATTGCCCGGATTTTCGAAAAAATGAGCTTGATAAGTCGGAAATTATGCTTGCCATATCAAGTTATGACGCGGTATGGAAGCTGCTGTTTCCGACGCTTTTGTGAATATGGCAAAGCAGAAGGAGGCCGACTGAATTACCGTTTCCCGGTGCGCCGCAGCCGAAACGGCCTGCCCCTCCGGGTATGATTGTGCGACATTGTTATAGATTTTCCGCCCGATTGTGTGGTATAATGGGAAAAAAGAGAAAAAAGGAGTGCGGAAACCGTGATTTACAAGGATTTTCAAGGGATGAAGCTGTCCGCCCTCGGCATGGGCGCCATGCGCCTGCCTGTCTCGGACGGGGACGACGCGAGAATTGACGAACAGGCCGCTGCCGCAATGGTGGATTACGCCATGGCCCACGGGGTGAACTACTACGATACCGCATGGGGCTATCACAACGGGAATTCTGAGCTTGTGATGGGGAAGGCGCTGGGGAAATACCCCCGGGACCGCTATTACCTGGCCGACAAATTCCCCGGCTACGACCTGTCCAATATGGACAAAGTCGAGGAGATTTTCGAGCGGCAGCTGGAGAAGTGCGGCGTTTCCTATTTCGATTTTTACCTGTTCCACAATGTCTGCGAAATGAACATCGACGCCTATCTGGACCCGAAATACGGAATCTATGACTACCTGATGAAGCAGAAAAAAGCCGGCCGCATCCGCCACCTGGGCTTTTCCGCCCACGGCAGCTACGATGTGATGAAGCGGTTCCTGGAAGCCTACGGGAAGGACATGGAATTCTGCCAGATTCAGCTCAACTATCTGGACTGGAAATTCCAGGACGCCAAGGCGAAAACGGAGCTTTTGGGCGAATACGGCATCCCCGTCTGGGTGATGGAGCCGCTGCGGGGCGGAAAGCTGGCTTCCCTTGCCCCGGCGGACGAGGAAACGCTCAAAAAGCTGCGCCCGGAGGAGGAGATTCCCGCCTGGGCCTTCCGGTTCCTCCAGAGCGTCCCCAGCGTGACCGTCACCCTTTCCGGCATGTCCAATATGGAGCAGATGCAGGCGAACATCCGCACCTATGAGGAGGAAAAGCCCCTGAACCCCAGGGAAATGGAGGCGCTTCTTTCCATCGCGGACAGCATGGTGGGGAAAATTGCCCTTCCCT
Organism: Candidatus Merdivicinus intestinavium; assembly: GCA_018713245.1. GTDB lineage: Bacteria > Bacillota > Clostridia > Oscillospirales > Ruminococcaceae > Merdivicinus > Merdivicinus intestinavium. The sequence continues at coordinate 3,534 of DVFM01000008.1, read as the reverse complement.
GCACGGCCTGCCATTACTGCGTCAGCCACTGCCCCCAGGAGCTGGACATTCCCGGCCTGCTGTCGCTTTACAATGAGCACTGCTTTACCGAGGGCGGCTTCATCGCCCCCATGGCCATGATGGCCATCCCGGAGGACAAGCGGCCCGGCTCCTGCATCGGCTGCCGCAGCTGCGAGGCGGTCTGCCCGCAGCAGATTAAGATTTCGGAAGCCATGGCGGATTTCGCGCAGAAGCTGAACGGCTGACGCCGCCTGAAAGAATCAAAATGCGCCGGACCCTTGCGGGGTCCGGCGTTTTCCATGCAGCCGATTAACGGAGAGGCCGGGAACCCGGCGCGAAAATCCAGCGCCCGTCCTCCCGGACAAATTCCGCCGTTTGGAGGGGGAGTTCATCCTGCCGCCGCCGGACCTCCTCCAGGGTGAGATCGCGGGGCCAGCTTTCCCCCAGCTGGACAGGTTCGCCGTTTTGGATGGCATAGGGGGTATCCTCTCCCGCAAACCAGACCAGGATGGCGTATTGGACGGTCAGCCGCCCGTTTTCCTCGGAAAGGGTCACGGGGTAGGTGCGGGAGGAACTGGTAAATCCGATGCCGTAAGCAGTCGACACCAGGTCCTCCTCCGGATAATAGCTCAGCAAATTGCCGCTCTGTTCCCAGTAGGGCTGGGCGGCGCTGCCCCAGGCGTCCCGGATGGCGGCCCGGAACACCTCGCCGGGCAGGAAAATGGTGAGGGGCAGCTCCGGGTCCTCCTCCAGGTAGGCATAGTCCTCCTGATGGGAAGCGAGGAAGGAGGAGACCGTTTCGGTCCAGGCGTCCCATTCGTCCGAAGCCCGGTAATCCGCCATCAGCTCGGCAAAGCGGTAGAAAAACTGGTTTTGGAACATGGCGGCGGGCTGGCCGGTATCCAGGTGGGTCACGGCCATGTGGTCCAGAAGCTGCTGTACCCGGAAGGTGGTCTCATCCCGGTAAAGCCGGGGCGATTGCTGCGCGGCCTGCTCCCAGGCTGCCGCCAGCGTTTCCGCGCCGATCAGCCCGGCTGCGTAGCCGTCGGAAAGGGACACGGCGGAAGGGGTCTCCCCGGCGGTGAATACCACCAGCCGCGCGCCGTCCCATTCATAAAAGGTGCGGCCGCCCGCCTCCAGGCTGCGGACACCGGCGGGGACCAGGCCCGCTGCGGCCCGCCGCTCCGCGTAGGAGCCTGCGGGGGATTCGGCAGCCAGACAGACCGCCGTATCCCCCTCCAGAGCCAGGACGGTAGTCTCCCGGGTGTCGTAGCGCCGCCGGGTTCCTCCCTCCAGAAGGGCCGCCGCATCCAGGATATCCAGCCGGTTTTCCGCCTCGAAAATCCGCCGGGCGGCGTCGGAGCCGGTGTAGTTTTCGGGATAAATGGCGGGGCTGCCGTAGGATTCCACATTTTCGCCGATCCATCCGGCATCATTTGCGGAAGCGGAATAATAGGCGGGGGCCGCTTCCGCGTCTTTGGGCAGCAGTTCCAGAAAGACGTCGGAATCCTGCTGGTAAAAATTCGCCGCGGCGTAAAGCCCGCTTTGGTGTGCGATGTTTTCGGCGGTGGCGTCGGGCTTCGCCGGAAGTTCCGGCGGCTGGGCGCAGGGGGTCCATAAGACGGGGTTGAAGGCGGAAGAATAAATCTGGTCGGAATAAGCGCCGTAAGCGCCTTCCCCCATGCGGGAGGTCAGGTAAACCGGCGCGTTAAAGAGCTCCAGCAGGGATTCGTCCAGCGTCAGGGGCTCTTTTTCTTCTTTGGGGAGAAGGGGGCGCAGCTCGGAGCTTCCAAGGGTGCTGAGAATCTCTCCGGCGGGGCGGCAGTACAGCGTCCGGGGCGCGGGAGTCTCCTGCTCTTCCGCAGGAATCTCGCAGGTGACAATCCATTCCCGGCTCACCTCGGTGAGAGCGCCGTTGAGCTCCACCGGGGCGCTGAGAAGATTTTCCTCGAAATCCAGGAAGTAAAGCCGCTGGCAGTTCAGTTTGTAGCACCGGTCCGTTACGGCGGCGGTGTTCCGGTCCAGCAGCCGGATGACGACCCGGGGGGAGTAGAAGGCGTCGCCGCTGATGCTCAAAGGATACATGCCCTCCAGAGAGAGGTAGTCGGGGGAATATCCGCCGAAATCCAGAGTGCGGATGGTTTCCAGCGTTTCGGGGTCGATGAGCTCCGCCGTCCAGCCGGCGTCCTCCAGCAGATAATAGGCGATGGTCCCGTCGTCCAGGATTCTGTAAAAGGCGTTCTGAAGGCCGCCCTCGGCGTAGTAGGCGCTGCCGGTGTGGACGCGGGTGCGCCAGCCGTCCCCGTCCCGGGCCGCCAGCACCAGGCCGTTGGTGAAGGGGTAATTCCCCGTGGCAATTTCGGCGGCGGCGGTGTTCCCGCCGTTTAGCAGGGAAACTTCCTGAAGGCCGGAATAGTCCCCGATCATCAGCCCCTGTCCGGCAAAGGCCGCGCGGATATCATCGTCGGAAATCAGGGTCTGCGGGTCTCCGCCGTTTTCCGAAAACCACAGGACGCCGTTGTCGTAATAGGTAAAGACATCCCCCGCATCGGTCAGGGCGGCGTCGGCGCGGCGGGCGCTGGGCGCGAGGGGATCGTAAGGGACCGGCCAGTCGCTGCGGAAGCTGGAGGGCGTCCCCGCCTCGAAGGGAACCGACCAGGTGAAGAACGAATCGTTCCCGTTGGCGATTCGGATATAGCCGGTGATCTCCGCGCCGTAGCGGCTGTCCCAGGCCGGGCGGGACAGGACGTCGTATCGGTATCCGCTGAGGGCAGCGGGAGCCTCCTCCCGGTATGCGATCTCCCCGGCGGAAAGGTCCTGCACCGTAAGCAGCAGCGGCGCATCGTACCCGTCCGAGCCGATTACCGCCAGAGAATCCCCGGCCAGCATCACGTTGGAACCGCCCCAGGCCGGGAGAGGCTGGGGGAGCGCGGTAAAGCCGGGGGCGTCCGGATTGGCCATATCGGTGGACCAGCCCTGACGGGGCGACGCCTGGAACTCCTCAAACAGCCCGGAAAATCCATCGGCGGGGAGGGATACCTGAAGTTCCCCCATGGAGAGGACCGCGGCGTTTCCCTGCCGCCAGAGGGTGAGCAGTGCAGAGCTTCGGGGGTTCACCAAATGAATATACATGTAGTCCGCGGGCTGCTCAGAATCCGGCTCCGCCCCGGAAACCTCCTCCCCGGGGTTTGCCAGAATGGCGGCGGAAAGTTTCGAGATGAATTCCGGCCGGACAGCGAAATAGTCGGCATAATCCCGCATCCCCCAAAGGGTTTCGGCGTTGACCAGGGCGGAGAGGATTTCCCGCTGCGCTTCCGGCAGGGCGGCGAATTCCGCTGACTGTTCCAGAAGCCCGGCCCGGAGCGTCTCCTCGGTGCCCAGAGGGACCCGGTAGACCGTTTCCTCCCCGTTTTCCGTGAGGGTAGCCACGGGGTCGGTCTGGGAAAACGCGAAAGTCCGGTCCCCGGCAGCGACGCGCACCGAGGAAAATTCATCCATTTGGGGCGCCGCGTCCGCCTCTTCCCAGTTTTCCGG
>DVFM01000001.1 GCA_018713245.1 Candidatus Merdivicinus intestinavium | reverse complement strand
CGCCCGGGGCGCGAAAAGTAAGGTTCCGCCCATTGCGATGGGCGGCCAAAGGCTCTGCCTTTGGAATCCGCCGCCTTTTGAAAAAGGCGGGCGAAAACTTTCCGTTCTCTTTTTGGTACAGTTTTACTTTTCTCTTAGTTTTTTCGACACTCTGAAGCGGACGGCCAAAGGCCGCCCGCTTCAGAGCGTCAAAAAATGCAGAGCCGTCAGGAAATCAGCGCCCGGCGCTCCTCCTCGGTGTAGTACTGCGCCTGGGCTTCCCAGAGACGGGCGTACAGCCCGCCCTGCCTGAGCAGCCCCTCATGGGACCCCGCTTCTGCCAGGCGGCCCCCGTCAAACACCGCAATCCGGTCGCAGAACCGGCAGGAGGACAGCCGGTGGGAGATATACACCGCCGTCTTTCCGCCCACAATCTCGTTGAAATGGGCGTAAACGTCGTGCTCGGCAATGGGGTCCAGGGCGGCGGTGGGTTCGTCCAGGACGACAAAGGGGGCGTCCTTGTAAAGAGCCCGGGCCAGGGCGATTTTCTGGTTCTCGCCGCCGGAAAAATCTACGCCCTGCTCATCGAAATCCTTATGGATGCAGGTTTCAAGGCCCCCGGGCAGTGTGTCCAGCCGCTCTCCGAAGCCCGCCTTGCGCAGGACGGATTCCGCCTTGGCCTCATCCCAGCGCATCCCCGCCGCCACATTCTGCCCGAGGGGGAAGGAAAAGAGGGTAAAGTCCTGGAACACCACCGAGAAAAGCGACAGGTATTCCCGGTAATCGTACTTCCGGATATCGATGCCGTTTAAGAGGATTTCCCCTTCGTCCGGGTCGTACAGCCGGCAGAGGAGCTTGATGAAGGTGGTCTTTCCCCCGCCGTTTTTCCCCACAATGGCCAGCCGCTCCCCCACCCGGAACCGGAAGGAGACGTCCCGGAGGGCGTATTCGGCGCAGCCGGGATAGCAAAAGCTCACATGGCGGAATTCAAACTCATACTCGTTGTCGTCCCGCTTTTCCACCGGGAGGGTGCCCTCGTACTTTTTGTTTGGGATGTCCAGGAAATCGAAGGTGAGCTGCAAAACGTCGTTGTTGCCGCGCAGCTCGGCAAGGCAGGCGTTCACCGCCGCCAGCCCCATGCCCAGCTGGGTGACGGCCCCCACATACTGGACGATGCTCCCCGCGCCGAAGGCTCCGCCCAGGCTTTTCAGCGCCACCACAAGGTAGGTCAGGAGGGTAAAGCACCCCAGCGCCGCGGTGGGGACCGCCTGGCATTTCGCCACCCGCGTATTGCCGGCGCCCATCACCTGCTTGGTCAAAACCAGGAAGGAATCCAGGCACTTTTTGATAACCGGCGCAATGTTGTTGATGCGGATATCCTTTCCCATGCGGATGTTGAAAGCCAGGGTATATTCCCAGAACATGGCAAGGCGGTTGGCCAGCGTTACGTTTTCACTGCTCTCCATCGCAAACTGCATTTCCTTCCGCGCGGCAAAGGCGGAGGCCCACAGCGTGCAGGCGATGGCCCCGGCCAGCAGCAGGATGGCAAAGGGGGACCCGGCGATGCGGAAAATGAGCTCCTCCCGCCTGACCGGAAGCAGGAACAGGGAGACGCTGAGGCCGATGCCGCCCAGCGTCTGGGTGATTCCGGCCACCAGCTTCTGAAGGTTGCAAAACAGCATGGACGGCCCGCCGTTCATGTAGTTGCGGAGCTGGTCGATCTGGTTGTAAAGGCTGCGGACCCGGTCGTCCTCCACGTCGGCGTAATCCAGCCGGAGCTTCTTCTCCGCGTAAAGCATTTCCAGCTGCTCGTACCATTCGCCGGATGTGACGCTGTAAAAGTACCCGGCGAGGCGCTGGGCCAGCATCAGCAAAAGGTTTACCAGCACCGTGAGCCCCGCCAGCAGGAGGAGCCGCCCGGTGCGCATCTCCCCCAGCAGCTCGTTCAAAAGCCGCGCGGAGAAAAACAGGTCGGCAAAGGGGATCAGGTTTTGAAACACTGCGGTGAGCACCGACGAAACGATCATCCGGTGTCCCAGGCTCTTTCCCAGCAGCCCGTACCCCCGGCGGATCATCTGAAGGTCCTGCCCCAGGCTGCGCCGGCCCGGATTTTTCTCAGTTTTCTTCATCTGCGCTTCCCCCTTCCCGGTAATAGGCGCTTTGAATCTCATAAAGCGCGTAGTATTTCCCCTTTCTGCGCATCAGCTCCGCGTGGGTGCCCTCCTCGGCGATGACGCCGTCCTCCAGCAGCAGAATCCGGTCGCAGAACCGGGTGCTGGCCAAGCGGTGGGAAATGTAAAAGGAGGTTTTGCCGGCGGACATTTCGTGGTACTGCCGGTATATTTCGCTTTCCGCGATGGGGTCCAGGGCGGCGGTGGGTTCGTCCAGCAGAAGCAGCGGCGCGTCCCGGTAAAGGGCCCGGGCCAGCATCAGCTTCTGGGTTTCGCCGCCGGAGAGGTCCGCGCCGTCGTAGTAGATGTCCCGCCGGAGCTTTGTGTCCAGCCCCTGCGGCAGGCTTTCCACCTTTTCCCAAAGCCCCGCCAGTTCCAGGCAGCGGCGGGCGCGTCCGCGGTCGGCCTCCTCTTCCGGGCGGCAGGAAATCATCTCCAGCACGCTCATGGGGAGCAGCACCGACTCCTGGAATACCGCCGAGATCATCTCATAGTATTCCTGCCGGTTATAGGCGGAAATGGGCTTCCCGTCCACCAGAATCTCCCCGCCGGTGGGGTCGTAAAGGCCGCAGAGAAGCTGGATGAAGGTGCTTTTCCCCGCGCCGTTCAAGCCCACCAGGGCGATTTTCTCCCCGGGCTTTACGGTGAGGTCGATTCCCTTGAGAATCTCCCGGTCCGAACCGGGATAGGAAAAGCGCAGGCCGGAAATTCTGATTTCCGGGGCGGACCGGGGAACCGGCGCGCCGCCTTCCCGGCGGAAATGCTCGGAGTAGTCCATCACCGTCCGGAATTCGCAGTAGTCCAGGGACTGCTGATGGAGCTTGGCCGCCTGCTCCAAAAGGGTGAGGACCCAGGCGGAAAAGCTGCCCACGGCGGAAAAGTACAGGATAAAGCCGGAGGCGGTCAGCTCCCCCGCCGCCGTCATGGCGATGAGGGCGCCGTAGGCCGCGCCGTTCCTGAGAAAAACGGCCAGCGCGCCCGCGGCGTCAGCCCAGAACCACACCCGCTTTTCCTTCCGGTGCCAGCCGTCCCGCAGCGCGCACAGGCTTTGGAACAGCTCCCGGAGCCAGTCCGCCATGCCGAAAAGGCGGATGTCCTTGGCGAAGGAAAAATCCCCGGCGGCGTTGGCCACATAGGAAATTTTCCGGTCGATGGGGGCCCAGGCGTCCCGGTGCTCAAAAGTCCAGCGGTTGGAGGCCCGTTTGGCCAAAAAGCCCGCCAACGCAAACAGAATGATGAGCAGCAGGATGGGGAGGCTGAAGTTTGCCAGCACCAGCGTGTAGGCGGCAAGCCCCAGCACGGTGTCCGCCAGGGTAAAAAACGTCCGGTAGATGGCCTGGCCGGCGCAGTCCGGGTTGCCGGCAAAGGCCTCCAGCGATTTATTGGCCGCGTCCTGGAAGGCGGGGGAATTGAGGTTCGGATAGTCGGTCTGATACTTTTTCATGGTCATCGCGGTGCTGCCCGCAAGACGGGGGGCAATGTCAATCCCGAGGCTGCTGCCGCACAGATAGGCAAGGCCCGCCTCCAGCATTTTGAGCAGCACCGACGCCCCGCACAGCCCGCAGATGGCGAGGATGAGCTTTCCGGCGCCGGCCCCGCCGCTGATGAGGGCCAGGATAACGGGGGCCAGGTACAGATCCGCAAGGGAGATCCCCAGCCGGACGGGCAGCCGCACGGCGGAATAACCAAACCACCGCGGCTCATACTGCCGGATCATCCGGAGCGCCATGGCCACATTGCTCCGCAGGGAGTAGGGCGGTTTCTTTTTGTCTTTCATGCGAGAATTCCTCCTTCTTGCCCCCAGCATAGCACAAATCCGGCGGGAAAGGGGGATTTTGGCACGAATGGCGCTCTGCGCGCACGAACGGTTGATTGCCGGGCTACAGGGGGAGCATCACCTCCGTGGCAAAAACGCCCGGCTCGTCCTGGCGGTTGACATAGCCCCCGTAGCGGGCGGCGATGCGGTCAATCCGGGCGAGGCCGAAGCCGTGGGTGGGGCTTTCCTTGGTGGAAAAATACTTCCCGTCCCGCTTTTTGATCCCCCTCCCGGCGGAATTGGTGACCGAAATATAAAGCTGGCCCTTCATCGGCCGGATGTAGAGCCGGATGAACCGCTCGGCGGGGTTCTCCAGGCGGAGACATCCCTCCATGGCGTTGTCCAAAAGGTTCCCCAGCAGCACGCACAGGTCGGTTTCGGCCACGGAAAGCTCCCCGGGCACCTGGGCCTTGGCGTTGACGCGGATTTCCCGGCGTCCCGCCAGGGACAGCTTGCTGTTCAGGATGGCGTCGGCCATGACGTTGCCGGTTTTCACAATGGTGTCCACCCGGGTCAGGTCGGCGTCCAGCCCGCTCAGGTACCGGTCCAGCTCCTCCAGGTTCCCCAGGGCGAGGTGGGCCTTCATGGCCTGGATGTGGTTGTGGTAGTCGTGGCGCCAGCCCCGCATCTGGCGGTAGATGTTCTGGACCTCCTCGCAGTGGCGGGCGATGAGGTCGTTTTGAAAGGCGGCGATGCGGCGGTCGATCATCCGCCCGAAAATCAGGTCAAACAGCTTCATGGCAAATTCCCTCGAATCAAATGAATTGCATCCGGCCCTCCCCCGCTTACCGGGTGTAAAACCGGATGAACGCCTGGTTCACCGCCTGGTAAAGCCTGCGGGAGAGGGGGAGCGCTTCCCCGCTGTCCAGGGTGACGGCGGTGCGGCTGATGGAACGGATGTGGGAAAGCCCCGCCACATAGGACCGGTGGCAGCGGACAAAGCCCTCCCCCAGCAGGGATTCCGCTTCGGAAATGCCCATCCGCGCTTCAAAAGCGCCTGCGGCGGTCACAAAGCGGGTGGTGTGGGCAAAGGCTTCGGCGTACAGAATCTCCCCCGCCGGGACGCGGCGGACGCCGTCCTCCGTTTCCAGCAGGAGCTGCCGCGGCTGTGCGGCCAGCTTTTTGGCCGCCCGGTCCAGAACGGGGAAGAGCCTTTCTTCGGTCACCGGCTTCATCAGGTAGTGGAGGGCGGCAACGTCGTAGCCCTCCGACATGAAGTCCGGGTAGCCGGTTACAAAGACGATGGGAAGGGTTTCGTCCTCTTCCCGCAGCCGCCGGGCCAGCTCCACGCCGCTCATTTTTTCCATTTCAATGTCCAGCAGCACCAGGTCGAACTTTTCCTCCGCGGAATAGCAGAACAGGAAGGCTTCGGCGGAAGGGAAGGCGCTGAGGCGGACGGAATATCCGCGGGACGCCGCCCAGCGGGATACCAGCTCCGAAAGATAGTCGGACTGGGCGGTTTCGTCGTCGCAGACGGCAATGTGAAAAGGCAATGGGAACAACTCCTTGCAGATAAAATTGAAATTCTCCTGCTTATTATAGCATAAATTCCCGCGGGACACACCTCAAAACAGCCGCGGGGAATAAAAAGGCGGCCCGGCGGATATGCTGATGAAAAGGAGGAATGACCATGGAGAAGGATGGATTTTGGAAAAAAGCGGCGGTTTACGGCGGGTTTATCGCCGGGACGCTGCTGGTGGGCGCGCTGGCGGGATATTTGATTTCCGGCAGCATGGGATTTTACGAATCCCTGAACAAGCCGCCCCTGTCCCCGCCCGGAAAGGTGTTCCCGGCAGTTTGGAGCGTCCTGTATATCCTGATGGGCATCGGCGCGGCCCGGGTGTTTTTGAGCGGGAAGGAGGGGCGGAAGGCGGCGCTGGTCCTTTACGGGGTGCAGCTGCTGTTTAATTTCTGCTGGAGCCTGCTCTTTTTCAACGCGCGGATGTTTTTGGCGGCGTTTTTATGGCTCATCGTTCTGCTGGCGCTGATTGCCACAATGTTTGCGGTGTTCCGGCGGCTGGACCGGGCGGCGGGATGGATGCAGCTCCCGTACCTTTTGTGGGTCGCCTTTGCCGGATACCTGAACTGCGCCGTCTGGCTCTTGAACCGCTGACCGCGCGCCTACCAAAACGTCCCCCGCGGGGATAAATGCCGCGGCGAATTGCACATCAAAAGAAGGGGCGTGAAACCGGCGCCGGAGGCGCGCAGCCTGTCGCGCGCCTGCCGAAGCGTCCCCCGCGGGGATAAATGCCGCGGCGAATTGCCGGGTTTCATATTGCGTTCATTTTTTTTCGCTATGATAAGAGGGACGAAAGGGGGGCGCGGCCATGCGGATTTTGGTTGCGGAGGACGAGCGGAATTTGAACCGGCTCATATCGGACAAGCTCAAAAAGGAGCATTACAGCGTAGACAGCTGTTTTGACGGCCAGGAGGCGCTGGATTACTTTGCCTGCGCCGAATACGACGCCGTGGTGCTGGATATCATGATGCCGGTAATGGACGGGCTGGAGGTGCTCCGGCGGCTGCGGAGCAAGGGGGACCGGACGCCGGTGCTGCTGCTCACCGCCCGGGACGGCGTGGAGGACCGGGTGAACGGCCTGGACATCGGGGCGGACGACTATATGGTCAAGCCGTTTTCCTTCGAGGAGCTGCTGGCCCGCATCCGGGTCATGCTCCGCAGGGGGGCCAATCAGGTGGGAAACACCATCACGGCGGGGCCCCTCACCATCGACTGCGCCGCCCGCACCGCCTCCCGGGACGGGCAGGCCGTCTTCCTGTCCGGCAAGGAATTTGACATTCTGGAATACCTGATGCGCAACCAGGGGGTGGTCCTCTCCCGGGACAAGATTGAACAGCACATCTGGAACTACGACTATGAGGGCGGCTCCAACGTGGTGGACGTCTACATCCGCTACCTGCGCAAGAAAATCGACGACGGACGGGAGCAGAAGCTCATCCACACCATCCGCGGGGTGGGCTATGTCCTGAGGGCGGACACATGAAAAAGCTGTCCATCAAAGGCCGCGTCACGCTCTGGTACACCTGCTGGATGCTCATCCTTCTGGGGGCCGTGCTGGCGGCCGTCTTTTCGGTGAGCGACCTGCTGCTGTACTTTACGGAAAAGGACCTGCTGGTCCGGGCAGTGGAGGACTCCCTGGGCCAGGTGTCGCTGGAGGACGGGGAGGTGGACCCCGGGGATATGGATTTTCTTCAGGAAGGGGTCTACCTTTCGGTGTACGCCGGGGACGGGACGCCGCTTTACGGCCGCGTGCCGGAGGATTTCAACAACCAGCTCCCCTTTTCCCAGGGCCAGCTTCAGGAGGTCGAGGCGGAAACGGCGGAATGGCTGGTTTATGACGGCCGGACGGAGCTGGACGGCTGGGGCAGCGTCTGGATCCGGGGCGTCACCGCCCAGGAGCGGATGAGCGGCGCCGTCCAATTTGTATTCGGCGTGGTTTTGATCGTCCTGCCCTTCGTGGTCGTACTGGCGGCCGGGGCCGGATACTACATCACCCGCCGGGCCTTCCGCCCGGTGACGCAGATTGTCGAAGCGGCGGAACGAATCGGAAGCGGCAGCGACCTGAGCCTCCGCATCGGGCTGGGCGACGGGGACGACGAGATTCACACCCTTGCCCGGGCTTTTGACCGGATGTTCGACCGGCTGGAAAGCTCCTTTGAAAAGGAAAAGCAGTTTACCTCCGACGCTTCCCACGAGCTTCGCACCCCCACCGCCATCATCCTTTCCCAGAGCGAATACGCCCTGGAAAACGCTTCCACCCTGGAGGAAGCCCGGAAGGCGCTGGAGGTCGACCTGCAGCAGGCGAAGAAAATGTCCGCGCTGCTGCGGCAGCTCCTGTTCCTGGCCCGCGCCGACCGGGGCGTTCAGAAGCTCCAGCCGGAAACCATCGATCTGAGCGAAATCGCCGGGCTGGTGGCGGAGGAGCTTCAGGGCATGGCCGAAAAACGGCAGATCCGCCTGGAAACGGAGGCGGAACCCGGCCTGACGGCACGGGCGGATGAAACGATGATGATGCGGGTGTTCCTGAACCTCCTGTCAAATGCCGTCAAGTACGGAAAAGAGGGCGGCTTTGCCCGGCTGCGCCTCTGGCGGGAAGGGGGCTGGATCGCCGGGGAGGTGCGGGACGACGGCATCGGCATCGCGGAGGAAAACCTGCCCCTCATCTGGAACCGGTTTTACCAGGCGGACCCGGCCCGCACGGCGGAGGGCGGCTCCGGGCTGGGGCTTTCCATGGTCAAATGGATCATAGAGGCCCACGGCGGCAGCGTCGGCGTCTCCAGCAGGCTGGGCGAAGGCTCCGTTTTTACCTTCCGCATCCCGGCCGGCCGGGATGAACCGCCGCAGCACGCCTGAATCAAAACACAGCAATCCTGACGCAGAGATGTCCCCCGGGGCGTCTCTGCGTTTTTGCAGGCATACTGCCGCACAGATTCTGCATATTCCGCCCATGTTTGATGCATTTTCCCGCCGGATATCCTGCACAGCGGCCGGTTGTTGCCCAAAGCTAACAACCGGCCTTAAAAATTGTCCCGATACTCTTGACAACCGGCGTTAGTCGATGTAAACTTATAACGCAAGTTTGAACAAACTAACAAAAGGAATGAACAGCATGGAGGAGCGTGGGCTTATGCCGTTGACATTTGCAAAAGTGGGCGAAACCAGCCGCATCGTAAAGATTACCGGCAAGGATGAAGTCCGCCAGCATCTTGCGAATTTGGGTTTTGTATCCGGGGAGCAGGTCACCGTCGTGTCGGAAATGGCGGGGAATCTGATCCTGAAGATAAAGGACAGCCGGATCGCCTTGGACAAAGGCATGGCGAGCCGGATTATGATTTAAGAAGGGATGGGCAGAGCATGAAAACACTGCGCGAAATCAAACCCGGGCAGTCCGCCACGGTTGTCAAGCTCCATGGCGAAGGCGCCGTCAAGCGGCGCATTATGGACATGGGCATCACCAAAGGGACGGAGGTTTACGTCCGGAAGGTCGCCCCGCTGGGCGACCCCATCGAGGTCAACGTCCGCAGCTACGAGCTTTCGCTCCGCAAGGCGGACTGTGAGATGATCGAGGTTCAGTAACCGAGCAGCCGGAAACCGGCTGCATATTTCAGCGCGCACAGTTAGTTTCAATTAACTTGCGTGGAAAGGAGAAGCAATATGGCCTGTAAAATTGCACTGGCAGGCAACCCCAACTGCGGCAAGACCACCATGTTCAACGACTTGACCGGCAGTTCGCAGTATGTGGGAAACTGGCCCGGCGTTACGGTGGAAAAGAAGGAGGGCAAACTGAAGGGGCACAGCGATGTGCACATTCAGGACCTCCCCGGCATTTACTCCCTCTCCCCCTACACACTGGAGGAGGTTGTTTCCCGGAACTACCTGGTAAACGAAAAGCCCGACGCCATCATCGACATTGTAGACGGCTCCAACCTGGAGCGCAACCTTTACCTTACCACCCAGCTTCTGGAAGTGGGCGTCCCCATGGTGATCGCCCTCAACATGATGGACATTGTCCGCAAAAACGGCGACAAAATCGACACCGCCAAGCTCTCCGCCGCCCTGGGCTGCCCGGTTGTGGAAACCAGCGCCCTGAGAGGCGCCGGCAGCAGGGAAGCTGCGGAAAAAGCCATCGCCGTTTCCAAATCCGGCGACATCCCGGCGCCCCACACCTTCTCGGACGAGGTGGAGAAATATCTCCGGCAGATTTCCAAGGTCCTGGAAGGGACTGTTGACGCCAGGCAGCTCCGCTGGTACACCATTAAGATGTTTGAGCGCGACGACAAGGCCATGGCGATGGTGGAGCTTTCCTCCTCCCAGCGCAGCCAAATTGACAGCATTGTCAAGGAAGCGGAAGCCGAACTGGACGACGACGCCGAAAGCATCATCACCAACGAGCGCTACCAGTACATCGCCCAGCTTCTCCAGAACTGCTACAAGCGGAAAGCCCGGGCCATGACCACCAGCGACAAAATCGACCGCATCGTCACCAACCGCTGGCTGGGGCTCCCCATCTTCGCGCTTGTGATGTTCGCCGTTTACTTTTTGTCCATCACCACGGTGGGCACCATGATGACCGACTGGGTCAACGACGTGCTCTTCGGCGAGATTATCCCGCCGGCGGTGGAAGGCTGGCTCACGGCGGCAAACTCTCCGGACTGGCTCTCCTCCCTGATTCTGGACGGCATTATCGGCGGCATCGGCGCTGTGCTGGGCTTCCTGCCTCAGATGATGGTGCTGTTCCTCTGCCTGGCCATCCTGGAGGACTGCGGCTACATGGCCCGCATCGCCTTTGTTATGGACCGCATCTTCCGCAAATTCGGCCTTTCGGGCAAATCCTTTATCCCGATGCTCATCGGCACGGGCTGCGGCGTGCCCGGCGTCATGGGCTCCCGCACCATTGAAAACGACCGCGACCGGAAAATGACCATCATGACCACTACCTTTGTCCCCTGCAGCGCCAAGCTGCCCATCATCGCCCTCATCGCGGGCGCGCTGTTCGGCGGGGCATGGTGGGTCGGCCCCTCCGCCTACTTTGTGGGCTTCGGCGCCATCGTCGTCTCCGGCATCATCTTAAAGAAAACCAAGCTCTTCGCGGGCGACCCCGCTCCCTTTGTCATGGAGCTGCCCGCCTACCACCTGCCCACCATTAAGGGGCTGCTCATCCACATGTGGGACCGCGCGAAAGCCTTCGTCAAAAAGGCCGGCACCATCATCTTCCTGTCCACCGTCGTCATCTGGTTCCTCCAGAGCTTCAACTGGCGGTTTGAAATGGTGGATGCAAGCGAATCCATCCTGGCGTCCATCGGCGGCGTCATCGCCTTCCTGTTCGCGCCCCTGGGCTGGGGCGACTGGCGCGCGGCCGTGGCGGCTGTCACCGGCCTGGTTGCCAAGGAAAACGTTGTTTCCACCTTCGGCGTCCTGTTCGGGTTCGTTGAGGTTGCGGAGGACGGCGCGGAAATCTGGGGCAGCATGCCGCAGGTGTTCGCAACCGGCGCCGCCGCATACTCCTTCCTGGTGTTCAACCTCCTGTGCGCCCCCTGCTTTGCGGCCATCGGCGCCATCCACCGCGAGATGGGCTCCGCCAAATGGACCTGGATTGCCATCGGCTATCAGACCATCTTCGCCTACGCCGTCAGCCTGTGCGTCTATCAGCTGGGGTCCCTCTTCACCGGCGGCGGCTTCGGCCTCGGCACGGCAGCAGCCATCCTGCTTGTGGCGCTCTTCCTCTTCCTGCTGGTGCGCCCCTACAGGGAATCCCAGACCTTAAAAACCAAAATTCCCGCATCCAAACGCGCATAACCTCATTTACGAATACAAGGAGTGAGCTTTTATGATGAATTTTCCCAGTTTCCTGATCGCTGCTGTGATTGCCGTTCTGATTATCCTCGCGCTGGTCTATGTGATCCGCCAGAAAAAGGCTGGGAAATGCATCGGCTGCGAAGGCGGCGGCTGCGCCCACTGCCACTCCGGGCACTGCCGTTCCAAAACGGAACGGCCACACAGCCGGTAGCCCTTCGCCGCCGCATAGGGAGCTTTTCCCAGACAGGAGGAATCATCCATGGAAATCACCGCCGCAAAGCTCCGGTATCTGCTGACGATTTCAGAGCTGGAGCAGGACTCGGACCGCAGGGTCCGCTGCATCGACATCGCGGTGCGGCTGGGCGTCGCCCGGCCCTCCGCCTGTCGGATGCTGGCGGCGTTTTCCGAGGAGGGCCTCCTTTCCCGGGACAAATCCGCCGGAATCCGGCTGACTGCCCAGGGCAGGGAGCTGGTTTCCCGGTATGAGGAGGAATACAAAAAGCTCAGCCGCTATTTTCAAAGCATCCTGAGCCTTTCCGAATTCGACGCCCGGGAGTGCGCCATGGCGCTGCTGGTCGCCGCGCCGGATTCCTCCCGTTCCGCCCTGTGCGCCAACCTTCCCTCGCTGCCCTAAAGGGTCTCTTTTCCTCTCTTGAAAATATTCTGACCTTGCCCCGCATGGCATCATGCGGGGAATTTTTTTGCCTGTTTCGGGCTATCTGCCGCTCAAACGGATTACAACGCGCTCCCCGCCCGCTTCTTCCGCCTCCACAAGGGTCAGTCCGGGGAAATTGCGGGCCGTCCGCTTGAAGAGCAGCCAGATCCTGCGGGCGCTTTCTTCGTCCATTTTCCCGTACTCCCTGAGCAGCGGCCGCACATAGACGCCCGCCAGCGGGACGGGGATTTTCAGCCGGTTGACTTCAATCCAGAGGACCATAGCGTTACTCCACGAAAATGCGGACATGGTCCCCATCGGCGGAATCCACCTCAATGAGCTCCCCCAGCATCCCGCATTCCGCCATGCGGATAAGCTCCGCCACATTGATGCCTTCCAGCAGGTTCTGCCCGTTCATCTGAATGGGCAGGGAATTCCCGTCCCCCAGCGCCCGCAGCAGCATCAGCGGCAGGTTCACCCGCACCCGGTCCCCGTCGGCGCTGTCCACGACGATGCGGAAAATCAGGCTGTCCGGGTCCTTCCGCTTTCCTTCCGGCAGAATCACCGGCCCTTTTTTCTCCGCTCCAAAGAGGTCGTCCAGACTCACCTCCAGCACCTCCGCCAGCTGGGGGATGCTCCCGACGTCCGGGCAGGAGAGGTCCGTTTCCCAAAGTTAAGGATATGGATACAGGTTAATCAATTTTGCCGATAAAGCGGTAGTAAATCTCAATCTCCTGATCTCGCATCCCATCCGCACTTTTAATGGCCTCGTGAATGACGATTTTTTCAATCA
>DVFM01000070.1 GCA_018713245.1 Candidatus Merdivicinus intestinavium | reverse complement strand
TCCCGCCGTTCGCGGATTTTTCGCGGGGGAGGCGGCTGCGTCATCAACAAACAGACGCCCAGTTTTTGCGGGGAACTGTTCCCGAAAACGGCGGTTCATCCCGCCGTTCGCGGATTTTTCGCGGGGGAGGCAGCTGCGTCATCAACAAAAAAAGGGGGAAGGAATGTGCTTAATTTTTTGCGGGCGGAGATTTGGCGGTACTTCCGGCGTCCGGCGGGGAAAGTGCTGATGATTCTTTCCCTCGGCCTTCCCGCCGCGCTGAACGTTTTTGTCCGGCTGTGCAGCATCTGGTGGGAGGCGGACGGCGGCACTCCTTATACCCTGTCTGTTTCCGGGTCGATCGGAATTGTGGCGATGCCCTACGCCGGGATTTTTCTGCTGATGGCCATTGCGGACGCGGCTTTTGCCGATGAAAACCGCCGGGGAACGCTCCGAAACACCATTTCCGCGGGGATTTCCCGGGGGATGGTGTATTTTGGCAAAATTGCGGCGGGGCTTTTGCTGTCCGGCCTGCACCTGGCCGGGGCGTGGGCTGCCTTTTTCGTTTCCGGGTTTCTCCTTTTGCCGGCGGACTGGGGGACGCTGCGTGCAAACATCCGGGAAGGCGCGCTGATTATTCTGCTGGTCCTTCCCCTCTGGCTGGGGGTGTTTGGGATTTTGTACCTGCTGTATTTCAGCTTCCGCAACGGGATGGCCGCATCGCTGGCGGCGGCCGCCGGGTCGGTGGTGTTTCTGACCGGAATTGCCTTTCTTCAGCATCCGATTGCGGAGTGGATTTTTCAAAGGCAGCTTTTGACCTGGTTTCTTGCTTTCCCTCTGGAAATATTGATTTTGGAGGAAAGTCCGCTGGATGTTTTGCGGATGAGCTGGATGGTGGGCGGCGGGCATTTTCTGATTTGCACTGCGGCCGGAGGACTTCTGTTCTGCCGCCGGGAAATCCGTTAGGAGGTGGCGTATGCTTAATTTTTTGCGGGCGGAATTTTGGCGGTATTTCCGGCGCCCGGCGGGGAAAGCGCTGATGATTCTTTCCCTCGGCCTTCCTGCCGCGCTGAACGTCTACGTCTGGCTCTGCAATATCTGGCTGGAGGCGGACAGCACCATTCTTTATACCCTGGCGGATTCCCTGGGCATTGGGATTGTGCTGATGCCCTACGCGGGGATTTTTCTGCTGATGGCCATTGTAGACGTGGCCTTTGCCGATGAAAAGCGGCTTTCCACCGTGAAAAACAGCCTGTCGGCGGGAATTCCCCGGGGGGTGCTGTATTCCGGCAAGATCATCAGCGGGCTTTTGCTGGCGTTTTTTCACCTGGGGGCGGCCTGGGCGTCCGCGCTGGGGACGGGGGTGCTGCTCCTGCCGCTTCCGGAGGAAGCGGACCTGTCGGAAATCTTCCGGACGCTCGGCAATCTCTTTGCGGAGGTGATCCCCCTCTGGCTGGGGGCGTTGGGCGTTTTGTATCTGCTCTATTTCTGTTTCCGCAACGGCCTGGCTGCGGCGCTGGCTGTGGCCGTCGGTTCCTTTTTCCTGTCGGTGGTCCTCCTGTCCCTCAATTTCCCTTTTGCCGAATTTTTGGCAAAGATGCAGTTTTTTACGCTGCTGATGGAGGTTCTGCTGGATACCGGCGTTTCATCGGAGCTGAGCGCCGGGGTTCTGGCGCGTTTCTGGCTGGCGGGCGGCGGATATTTTGCAGGTTCCGTCCTGCTGGGCTGGATCTTTTTCCGGCGGCATGATCTTTCATGAGGAGGGCTGACTGTTGCTCAATTACATCCACGGGGAGCTGTGGCGCGCGTTCCGCAAGACGGGGACGGCGGTATTTTTCGGCTGCATGTTTCTGCTGCCTGCAATTTTTAACGGAGGGTTCGCCTTTTTGAATCTCAATCTGCAGGTCCGGTTCACTCTTTCCGACTGCATAGACGGGATGATGGTTGTCATTCCCTTTATCGGATGCATCCTGCTTTTGGTTATCGGCGACCTGGTGTTTGGGGACGAGCTGGTGTGCCGCACCCTCAAGAATTCCGTTTCCTCCGGCATGGGGCGGGGAACGGTCTATTTCGGGAAGCTGGCCGCGGAGGTGCTCTTTTCCCTGGCGGGGCTCGCCGCGGCGGTGGCTTCGCTGCTGGGGACGGGGCTTGTCCTGCTGCCCTGGGCGGCGGAGGAGCTGCCGGAGATGCTGAAAAAGCTCTTTTGCCTGCTGGCGGGATGCCTGCCGCTGTGGGTGGGTCTGCTGGCGGTCCTCAACTTTCTGATGTTTGTCCTGCGAAACAGCGTAGCCATCGCGGGGATTTCCATTCTGGCATTCTTTTCCGGCACGTTTTTCTTTGCGGCGCTGCCGGTTCAAAACCCCATGGATTTTTACCTGCCCGCCTGGCTGGTGCAGGTGGTGCAGTATCCGGTGACCGGCGAGGTTCTGGCCTGGTGCTGGGGGATCGGCCTTTTGTATACGGCGGCCTTCAGCCTTCTCGGATACCTCTGCTTTTTCCGGCGGGAACTGAAATAAACGAAAGGAGGAAGCCGTTATGCTGATACTGACCGTCATTTGCGGGATTGCGGCGGCAGTTTTTGCCGTCCTTTGGGCGCTTTCCCGGAAAAACCTGAAAAACGCGGTGGAGGAGCTCCACCGCATCCGGATGGGACAAACCGGCCGGCGGCTGCGGCTTGCCTCCCCGGACCGGCAGATGGAGGCCCTCATTGCCGAGGTGAACCATCTCCTGGACGACCAGCAGCGGGCGGAGCAGGCCCACCGCCAGGCGGAAAAGGAGCGCCGGGACGAAATCGCCAACATTTCCCACGACCTGCGCACCCCCCTGACCTCCATCCTCGGCTATCTTCAGCTTTTGCAGCAGGACAGCTGCACCCCGGCCGAGCGGAAGGAATACCTGCAAATCTCCGAAAACCGCGCCAAATCCCTTCAGTCTCTTTTAAGCGGCTTTTACGACCTTTCCCGCCTGGAGGCCGGCGGCTACCGGCTGGAGCTGGAACCCCTCGACCCGGCGGGCATCCTCTTCCAGCTGGCGGCGGACTATTACGCCGACTTCCTGGACGCGGGGATGGAGCCGCGGCTGGAGATTCCTCAAACCCTGCCGGTTATTTTTGCCGACCGGCAGGGCCTTTCCCGTGTATTCCAGAATCTGATTCAAAACGCGCTCAAGCATGGCGGGGAGATTCTCACCATCTCCAGCCGGGAGGAGCCGGGCTGGCTGGCGGTCTGTTTTTCCAACCCTGCGCCGGAACTTTCGGAGGAGGACTGCGCCCGGCTGTTCGACCGCTTCTTTACGGCCGACCGGATGCGCACCGGCCAGAATACGGGGCTGGGGCTGGCCATTGTCAAGGCGCTGTGCGAAAAGATGGGCGGCCGGGTGTCGGCGCGGCTGGAAAGCGACGTCCTGACCATCGAAACCCGCTGGCGGCGCAGCGCCGCCCCGGGACGGTAGGCCTTGCGGAATCCGGCCCGAAACGGCGCGGAATCTATTTGCCCTTTGGCGTACAATAAGATCCGGAGCTTCCCGAAGGAGGCTCCGGATTTTTTGACGGAAGGAGCATTTTTATGATGTTTGACAGGCTGGAGGGCTCCCATTCCGGCATGGGCCGGGAATGGGGGCGGCGGCTGCGGGAGAGCGGCGTGCTGCTGGAGCGCGCCGTCCCCTTCCCTGTGACGCGGGAGCGCCGGGCCTTTGCCGAAGCGTGCCTGCCCCATTACCGGGAGCACTTCCCCCGGGCGCTGGAGGAGCTCCGCGGGCTGGCGGACGGGCAGGGCTGCGGGGAGGAATTCCTCCGGGCGGCGCTGTTTTCCATATACGCCATGCCGCCGGGGGCGCACTGCTCCTGTTTTGCGGTTTCCAGCGGGGAGGCTGTGCTGCTGGGCCGGAACAGCGATTTTCTCACAGCGCAGGAGCGCGGCTGCTGCCACCTGACCTGCCGCCCCGCGGAGGGGTACGCTTTCCTGGGGAACACCACCTCTTTCATCCAGATGGAGGACGGCGTCAACCAGCGGGGGCTGGCTGTGGGGCTGACTTCCGCCGCGCCCGGGGAGATCCGGCCCGGGCTGAACGCGGGGATGCTGCTGCGGCTGATGCTGGAAACCTGCGCCTCGACGGCGGAAGCCCTGGCGCTATTGGAAAGGGTCCCCATCGCCTCGGCCCAGACCTTCACCCTGGCCGACCCTTCGGGGGAAATCGCCGTGGCGGAGTGCTGCGCTCTGGGGATGAAAATCCTCCGTCCGGCGGCGGGAGCGCCCTTTGTCTGCGCCGTCAACCGGTTTGAATCCCCCGAAATGCGGCCCCTTTCCGGCCCCTGCCCCGACGACTGGGAGGCGGGGCCCCGCCTTGCCGTCATGAAAAGCGCCCTGGCGCGGCTGGCCCCCTCCATAAACGAAGAGGAAGCCCGCGCCATCCTTTCCGGACAGCATGGCTTCCTCTGTCAGTATGACCGCCGGACGGGGCGGGACACCGTCTGGGCGGCGGTTTATGATCTCAAAGGCCGGGTGTGCTCGCTGGCCCCCGGAAATCCGGGGCGCTGCGGCTTCCCGGTGACGGAAGGGTTTCCGCAGCCTTAAAAGCGGCTTTGTCCCCCCGCCATTCCCGCACCGTCTCCACCATGGCCAGGTAGCCCTCGGTGGGGACATAGTCGGGGATGGAGTTGCCGGAACTGAAGGCGATGCCGCCGTGACCCTTCACCTTCTCCAGGCAGTCCAGGATGTAGGAGCGGATGTAGGCGGGGTCATACCGGCAGAGCACGTCGGTATCGATGCCGCCGAAATTGCCGATCCGGTCGCCGTAGCGGTCCACCCACTCGGTAAAGTGGGCAATCTGGTCCTCGTTGGAGTGCTTCGCGTCGATTTTGGCGGTGCCGATCAAATCGTCCATAACGTCGAAGATGCAGCCGCAGGAGTGGAGCAGGAAGGGTTTCCCCTCCTGATGGACCCGGGCGATAATCCGCTGGTAGACGGGGACGATATGTTCCCGGATGTCGTCGGTGGAAAGCAGGGTCTGGGATTTAAAGCCCAGGTCGTCGCCGAACCGCAGCACGCAGAAAGGCTCGGAATACTCCCGCATGAACCGGTCCCAAATGCGGTATTCCAGCTCGCCCATGGCCTTGAAAACGTCCCGGTACAGTTCCTCGTCGTCCGCTTTGATGTAGCACAGGTCCATGTAGCCCACAATGTCCTGCACCGCCTCGAATACGCCGTTTCCGACGCCGCCCACGGCTTTCATGCCGGCGGGGCAGGTTTCGGCGAAATTCCGGAGGAAAGCGCCGTATTTCTCAAAATACAGGTCGGGAATTTCGTCCCAGGGGTAGCGTTCAAAATCGGCGCGGTCCTTGATGCAGCCGTCCTTGTGGCCGCCCAGCGCGCCCGCGCCGGGGAGAACGCCGCCGACGCCGAATTCCATCGACGCGGTGTCGTAGCCCATGGTGCGCCAGAAATCCCAGTATTGGCGGAACCCTTCCCTGCTTTCCGCCGCGTCGTCAGAGTACATCAGGTCGAAGGGGCGGTTTCCGGTAATTTCCTCGATCACCTTGGGCCCGATGAGGTGTTCGTACAGCGGGATGCGATCCACCCACTGATTCCGCGCCGTCTTGACCATATTTTCATAATTTGGAGAATTTTCCTGATATTTTAACACGATCATATCTGTCCCTGCCTTTCCTCATTGCCTTTTACACAGCTTCTTGTTATAATAATAGCAGAAACAGAGGGGGAACAGGTAGGACGTGAGTTTTTAAAAGTTGGACGATTCTTTTGAAAGAAGGAGAGCGGCGGATGGAACAGGTGTTTTATGAAAACTGGGTGGACAAGCAGCCCATTGCCGGGCTTCCGGCGGAGTGCTTCGCTCTGGAGGATTCCCGGGCGGGGGTTTTTGCGGCGTCCCACTGGCACAGCGCGGCCGAGCTGATTTATGTCCGGCAGGGGCGCTATCAGGTGCTGGCAAACGGCGTTTCCCGCATCCTGGAGGAGGGGGAAGCGGTCCTGATTCATCCCGGCCAGATTCACACGACCATTTGCCCGCCGAAGGTGCGGGCGCTGCTGGCGGTCCTCAAATTTGATCCCGGCCTGCTCCGCTTTGCCGGGGAAACGCCGGAGGAGGCGGAGTTTCTGCGCCGCCTGGACGGGGAGCTCCCGCCCCACTGGTTTTCCGCCGGAATAACGGAGGCGTGCGGCCTTGAAGCGCTGCTCTCCGGGGTCCTGCGGGAAATGGAGGAGCGGCGGGAGGGGTCCGCGCTTGCGGTGCGGCTGCTGGCGGGGGAGGCGGTCCTCCGGCTTCTGCGCCATTCCGGCCCGCCGGAGCCGGGGCTTGCCGGTTCCGGGCTTGCCAACCGGTTTTACCCGGTGTTCCGGTATCTGGAGGAGCATTTTGCGGAACCGGTGACAGCCGCCGACCTTCTTCCCCTGTGCAACCTGAGCTACAGCCGGTTTGCGGTGCTCTTCCGGCAGTTTACCGGCTGCTCTTTTACCGATTACCTCAACCGCTATCGAATAGCAAAAGCCCAGCAGCTCCTGCGGGACCCGGAAATGCCGGTGTCCCGTGCGGCAGAGCTCTGCGGCTTTTTGGATGTCTGTTATTTTGACAGGCTGTTCCGCAAATACGCGGGGACAGCGCCTTCTGTCTGGCGGAAGCGGGAAGGGGGTGCGGCGGACCCGGCTGTTCCTTAATTCCCGGAGGGCAGGGGCAGCCCGGTCAGAGCGCAGAACTTTTCTGCCAGTTCCCGGGGCGTAAAGGGCCTTCCCAGGGAAGGAGAGGCGTTTTCGCCCAGCTCGAACAGGTAGCGCCCGGTGTAGCCCGCTCCTTCCAGCAGCGCGCGCAGCTCCGCCCAGTCGATGCAGCCGTCTCCGGGGAACCAGTGTTTTTCGTCTTTGCGGTCGTAGTCGGAGAGATGGGTGGTGCAGATGAGATGCCCCGCTTTCCGGACAAAGTTTTCATGGCTTTCCAGAAGCAGGTGGTTGACGTCGAAGCATACGCCGGCGTACATGCCGTTTCCGGTCAGCTCCGCAAGCTCGCCCGAGCAGTTGCCCAGGCAGGTGCGGGGAAGGTTTTCCACGGCAATCCGAACGCCGCAGTTTGCGGCGGCTTCCCCCAGCCGCCGGATGGATTCCGACGCGAAGGCCAGGCGGTCCGCACGCTCCGCGCTGTCAATCGGTTCAAAGCTGGGATGAAGGACGGCTGTGCCGATGCCCTTGTTTCCGGCCCATTGCAGGAGGGATTCCAGCCCCTCCAGCGCCCGGACCCGGACGCCGGCGTCCGCAGCCGAGATGTCCCAGGCGGTGCCGAAAGGCAGGTGGAAGGAAGCGGGAGTCAGCCCGCCCGCTTTCAGGTCTGCAAAGATTTTTTCCGAATCCCGGCAGATTTCCTCCGCCGGCAGGCGGTTGTTGGTGTCGATTTCCGCGTCGGTAAAGCCGGCTTTGGCCGCCGTTTCCCAGCGTTCCGGAGAGGAATCGGGGTAAAAACAGGTGGCAAGCCCCAAACAATTTTTCATAACAGTTCCTCCTTTGCAAAAAGGCGTCTTTTCAGAGTCCATTGTAGCACTGTTTTTCAAAATCCGCAAGCCGCGCCGGTCATTCCTTGATGGAACCCATCATGACGCCCTTGACAAAGTATTTCTGGACAAAGGGGTAGATGCACAGGATGGGGATGGTGGCGACGCAGATGGTGCAGTAACGGACCACGTCCTCAATCAGCGCCTCAATGGCGTCCGCGCCGGAGCCGGAGCCGCCGGCGGCCTCCGCCGCGTTGCCGCTGGCGGAATTGCTGATGAGGATTTCCCGCAGGAAAAGCTGAAGGGGATACAGGTCCCGCCGCCCCGGCAGGTAAATTGCGGCGGAGAACCAGGAGTTCCATTCGCCCACCGCGTAGTACATGATAATGACGGCGACCGAGGCCTTTGCGGCGGGCAGGATGATGCGGAACAGGATGGTCAGATCGCCCGCCCCGTCCAGCTTGGCGGATTCGGACAGGGAAGGGGGGATCTGGGAAAACGCGGTTTTCAGGATAATCATGTTCCAGGTGCTGATGAGCGAGGGGATGATGATCGCCCATCGGGTGTTGAGCAGATGCAGCCGCGTCACCACCAGGTAATCCGGGATGAGTCCGCCGCTGAAGTACATGGTGAATACGAACAGGAACATCAGCACCCTGCGGGGCATGAAGTCCTTCTGCATCATCACATACGCCCCCAGCATGGTCATCAGGGTGCGCAGAACGGTGCCCACGATAACGTAAAACAGGGTGTTGGCATATCCCGCCCAAATGTTGGGATTGTTGAAAACAATCTCGTATCCGCGGCTGGTGAAGCCCAGGGGATGGAGCAGAATGCCGGTGTGTTTTGTCAGCAGCCTGGGGTCGCTGACGGAGCCGAAGAGGACATGCAGCATGGGGTACAGGCAGACGATGGCCAGCAGCGTTAAAAACACATAATTTGCGATGTCAAAAAGCCAGTTCCAGGCGTTTCTTTTTTCAACCAAAGCCGATCCTCCTTCCTACCACATGCTTTCCCCGCTGATTTTTTTGGCAAACCAGTTGGCAGAAACCAGCAGGATCAGGTTGATAACGGAATTGAAAAGCCCTACTGCCGAGCCGAAGCTGAAGTCCATCTCCTGAAGTCCGCGGCGATAGACAAAGGAAGAGATGATGTCCGCCTTTTCGTAGATGAGAGGGGAGTACAGCAGAATGGTCTTTTCCGCGCCGGTGCTCATCATGGAGCCGATGCGCATGATGAGCTGGAGCACCATAATGGGGACGATGGTGGGCAGGGTTACGTAAAGCATCTGCTTCCACCGGCCGGCGCCGTCAATGACGGCCGCTTCGTACAGGTTGGGGTCGGTCCCGGACAGGGTGGCGAGGTAGAGGATGCTGCCCCATCCCACCCCCTGCCAGAGGGAACTGCCGATGTAGAGCGGGAGATACAGGTCCACGTTGCCCAGCATGCTCTGCCGCTCGAAGCCCAGCAGCTCGGCAATGTCGTTAAAGACGCCGATGCTGGAGCTGAAGTCGGTGAGGATGCCGCAGACCACCACCAGGGAGATGAAGTGGGGCATGTAGGAGAAGGTCTGCACCGTCTTTTTAAACGGCCCGCATCTCACCTCGTTGAGCAGCAGCGCCAGGATAATCGGCGCGGGGAATTCCACCAGCAGGGAGAAGAAGTTGAGCCGGAGGGTGTTGAGGATGGTGCGGGAAGCGGAGGGGTTTGTGAGAAACTCCACAAAATTGTCAAGCCCCACAAACTCGCTGCCCAGAAATCCCTTGCCGGGGCTGTAATCCTGAAAGGCGATGACAATCCCGAACATGGGCAGATATTTGAAGATTGCGAAATAGAGGACGATGGGGACGGCGATCCAGTAGAGGCCGCGGTGCTTCTGATAATTCCGCCGAAGCCGCCCCCAGACGCTTCCTCTGTTTTTTTCGGCAGAGATGGTTTTTGCTGCCAATATCAGACACTCCTTCCCAGGTCAGCGCTGCTTGCTTAACAGGTTGTCGTAGGCCTGCTGATAGAGTTCCAGCAGTCTGGGCATTCCCAGCGCCTCAACCTCCTGCGTGAAGCTCTCAAATTCGCTGAGCGGGGTGGCGCCGGTGATGAAGCGCAGGCACATTTCCTCCGCGTAGGTGTTGATGTCCGTGGTGAGGGAGCCCACTTCGTCGGCTACTTCCGGGCTGAAGGTCAGGCCGGGCAGCGCGCGGGAGTTGTCGGAGGTTTCATCGTCGCCCCACATGGCCCGGTATTCCCAGCAGGCGGGATCCGCGACGTTGCGGATCATGGAGACGTCGTCGCCGTAGCGGTATTTGGACCACATGACGTGGAGCCGCACGGTGTATTCAATGTCGGACATGGGATAGTCGGGGTTGTTCAGGGCGTAATCGGTGTATTCGGGGATGGTCATGCCGTAATCGGGGTTGATTTCGGTCCCCCAGGTCCAGGAAGTGTCGGGATCGCCGAAGTTGGCGACGCCGGAGCCCTGTTTGGTGAAGCCGTAGTTGAGGAACTGGAGGGCCAGCTCCTTGTTTTCCGATTTGGCGGAAATGTTCGTGGGGGTGCCGTTCTGGGGGAAGTAGAAGATGTCGCCGTGATACAGGTCGCCTTCGTTGACGCGGGGATAGGGCGCGGTGGTGGGTTCAAAATCCAGCTCCTGGGCCAGGGTGAAGATGGTGTCGCTGTTGCCGACGACCATGGCGGTGCGGCCGTTGGCAAACTCCTGGTCCGCATTGTCCACGGTGGTGAAGTCCGGATTGATGTAGCCCTTGTTGTACCAGTCGTTCATCATGGTGAGGTAATCCAGCAGGCCGGGTTCGCTGAAGGTATGATGGATTTTCCCGTCTACGACGAAGAATCTCTGACCGTTGTCTACGGTGGCGGCGTCAAAGGATGCAAGGAATTCCACTTCCAGGCCGCTCTTGTCCAGAGTGAAGGGGCTCACGTCCGGATAGGTTTCCTGAACTTTCTGGAAGTATTCCTCATATTCCGCGAAGGTGGTGGGGATTTCCATGCCCCACTCGTCCAGCCAGTCCTTCCGAAGCTGAGTGCGCTCATAATAAGGGGCCTGGATGTCCTTGTAGCAGTAAAGGCTGTATACGCTGCCGTCGTTGGAGGTGGCGAGGCGCCAGAACAGGTCGTTAACCTCCAGGAAGTAGTTGTAGTCAGGGGCGTTTTCCGCAACCAGGTCGGTCAGGTCGGCAAAGACGCCGTCCTCCACAGCCGCCGCGTCCCCGCCGGCGTAATAAGTAGCGCCGTTGACGATGATATCGGGAAGGCTGTCGGAAACCACCAGGAGGTTAAAGTTTTCGGATTCCTGCCCCTGGGCCGGATGGACGAATTCCACCGTGACGCCGGTGTCCTCTTCAAACTGTTTTACGGTAATGTCCTCCGCGAGGGACTGATAATATTTGGAGGAGACGGAACTAAACGGAATCCACATAGAAACGGTGCCGCCCTGCTCCAGAGGGTACTGCATATAGGGTTCGTCGGGGAAGGGGTAGACGTTGGCTTCAAATCCAATTGCTTCCGAAGTGGAAGTCGCGGCGGGCGCGGAGCTGGTTTCTTCAGAGGAAGCGTCCGCGGACGAAGCGGCGCTGGAGGCGGAGGAGCTGTCGCCCGTTGTCGAGGCGTCGTCTCCGCTGCTGCATCCGGATGCGGCGGCCATCACCGTGCAGGCGGCCAGGCCGCAGAAGATTCTTTTCCAGATAGAAGTGGTACGGGTAGTCATGTTTTTCAATCCTTTCTAATCAAGTCGAAGAATTCTGAACTTTCCATTGTTCCCTCCCGGGTCATTCTTCTTCCCGGGTTGCCGCCCGGCAGTGTTCCGGGCCTGTCTCCAATATAGCCGCCGGGAGGGAGGAACGCAATAAGCGGTTCCGGCGTGGACTGTGCCAAAACGGCCCGGAGGATTGTGCAATCTGTTCTGCAATATGTCAGAAAGGATTTTGGCGTATTTTTATGAAAAAAATTTGTAAAGGATAGATATGCAATTGGAAAATTACATGTCCTTTACGATTCTTTTTCCGCAGCGGCGTTGAGATTGTCCCCGCGGCGGGATAAAATGGATACAGAACGCCGCAAAGGAGGAATTGATATGGAAGCGTCCTGCGCCAAACGGGCCCGAAACCGGTCGCTCCGGAAATATTGGCTCCCTTACCTGCTCATCAGCCTGGTTCCCGTCCTGGTCATCTGCCTGACAGCCGGCATCGGGACCGGCTATTTCTTAAGCCGCCAGGCCGAAAGCAGCCTGCAGGATCAGCTGGCCCGGCTTCAGAAGGAGCTGGACGCCGGCATTTCCTATATGGAAGAAAGCGCCGGCCGCCTGGGCTCCCTCCTGCCCTCCGGCGGCAGTCCTGTCGATGAACAGATGCTGTCGGGGCAGCTTGCCCTGTACCAGGAAAACCTGAAAATGCCCGGCACGGCGGTGTATTACCCGCGGCCCGGGACGGAGGTTTATACGGCGGAAGGGAAGCTCGATTTCCACGCCTTTGAAACCTCCGAGGAAGTGGCGGGCCAGCTGGAAATGATCCAGCTCTACACCAAGCTGAACACGCTGCAGAGCCGCGCTTTCCTGTCCAGCCGTTATCTGAACGGGGAGGAGGGGACGCTGCTGGTGTATCTGTGCCCGGTTCAGAATCCGGATGCCTCTTCCTCCGGCGTGCTGGCGTTTTTTCTGCAAAGGGAAGCCTTTGACCAGACGGTAGCCGGCTGTTTTCCGGGCATGGAAGGGGATTTCTGGGTGTTTGATTCGTTCTGGGACCTTTCCTGCCGGTCGGAGGGAAATAACCGCTTCAGCACCGGGGAAGCGGCCCGCGCCCTGCCGCTTTCGGGAGGCGGAGAGCCGAGCCACCTGCGGCTCGGCGGGGTGGATGCTACCTGCCTGACCGCCGTTTCCGACCATTACGGCTTTACCTATCTGTACGCCCTGCCGGACAGCGTCTGCTATGGGACCGCCCGGACGGCCGCTTTGTGCATTCTGCTCTCGGGGGCGCTCCTTGCCGCTTTGCTGGCGCTTGCCGCATTCTGCTCCGCACGGAAACAGGCGAAGCCGGTTATGATGCTGGCGGAGCTGATGGAACAGGACGGTTCCCCGGCGGGGAAGGACCTGTTCGGGCAGATTCAGCGGCAGTATCTGGCCCTGGCTGAGGAAAACGCCTGCCTGCGCGCGGATAAGCGGCGTGCCGGGGAGCAGGCCCTTTTCCGCGAGCTTTTGGAAGGCTGGCGGGGGAGCCGGGTCCAGCTGGAAGAAGCGATGGCGGAAAGCGGCGTTTTCCCTCCCTATCCCTGCTTCATGGCGGCGGTTGTCTCCTCCGGCTCGGGGGAATGGATTGCGGCCCGCCTTCAATCCGGGGGGCGGAAGGTCTGGTTGGCCGAAAAAACCAGCCGCCGCCCTGCCGTGCTCATCTGGAATTTTCCGAGCGGCAGCGAAGGCCGCGTCCGCCGGGAACTGGAAACGGCGCTGGCGTCGGAGCCGGGGAATCCGGTGCGCATCGGATTGGGGCGGAGCTGCACGTCTTTGACGGAGCTCAGCGTCTCTTTCTGCGAGGCGCAGTCGGCGCTGTACGACGAAGCAGGGCCCCTGTGCATTTACCGCGACCCGTTCCCGCTGGGCGCGCTGTTCAGCGCGGCGGACGGGCGGGCGCTTCAGCAGGGAATCTTAAGCGGCGACGAGGAAGCCGCCGTATCCACCCTGCGGAGGATGACGGCCAATGCGGACCGGATGCAGGCGCCGTTTTCCATCTCCAGGTGCTTTTGCTATGCGGTGGTTGAGCTGCTGTCCCAGGTGGAGGCCGCATGCGGGCCGCTGCCGGCGGAAGAGCTGCTCTGCCTGGCCGGACGCGCGGAAATCCCCCAGTTTGGCGCGCGGGCGGAAAAGGTGGTCCGCCAATTCTGCCGGTCGGCGGCCTCCGGCGGAAAAAGGGACGCGGACGAGCTGGGGCAGGCCCTTTTCGATTACATCCGGGGGCATTTCGGGGAATATGACCTGAACGCCGAATCCATCGCCGGCCATTTCGGCGTGTCGGCCAAGACGGTGAGGCAGGCGGTGAAGGACCTGACCGGCCAGAGCTTTTACCATCTCCTGACCTCCCTGCGCATGGAGTATGTCAAACGGCAGCTTGCCGGAACCAATCTTTCCGTCCGTGAGCTCATCGAGCAGGCGGGTTACCTGGACCTTTCCAGCTTTACCCGGAAATTCCGGCAGCTGGAGGGCGTCACGCCCGGACAGTACCGGGAAAACATCCGGAAAATGGGGACGCCGCAGACCCGCGGGACGGAGCGGGAGGCAATGGGGTTCGTCTGCTGAAAATGCGCGGAGAGCCGGGACCCCGGCGCTTGAACGGGCCCCGGCCGCAAAACGGAACCCGAATTTGGGAAGGCGGGGGCTTCCGGTCTTTGGGCAATGGAATTGCGTTTTTGCCGCGCATCTGCTATACTGTTCCTGTCAGACCGTTTTTGGATTTTTCAGTGGGGAGGAATGAGGCAGATGGAAGAAACCGGGAAAGACGCCTGCTCCTGCTGTGCGGCGCTGGCCCGCCGGCTGGAGGAGGCGGAGCGGGACCCGCACCGGGAATACGACGCTGTTTTGCGGATGGCGGCGGACCTGATACAAGAAGGCGCAGTCGAGCTGTTTGCCGGGGACTGTCCGCTGGAGGAAGCGGACGAGGTTCTGCGGGCGGAGCGGCACTACACCGTCTGCCACTATCTGCGCTGCCGCGCCTGCGGGGCCGTTTACTTTGTGGGGGCCTGCATCCGGGGGAAGCCTGTTTACCGGCGGGTGACGAATCTGAAGGAAGAAAACCTTTCCTTCCGCCTGTGGGGACGGTGCGGCAGCTTCTTTGCCGCGGGCGGGCGGACAGCGCCTCCGTCGCGCAGGTGACTTATCCGCCCCTGTTTCATATCATCAGGAAAATAGCCGGCACATGCGGCCTGCAATCCCGTCAGGAGCTTTTCCGGCACATAAAAAAGTATGCCAATTGAGAATCGGCATACTTTTTCCTTTTTATAAATGATCCAAATAGAACCGGCATGACCCGGATGAATCCGCCTGCGCGTGCCCGTTTACGCCAAACACGTTTTTCACATTCTCGGCAGTTAAAACCTCCAAAGGCGTTCCGGAAGCGGCGACAGACCCCTGATTCAAAAGAAAAACCCTGTCGCAGTACATGCAGGCGTAGTTCAAGTCGTGCAGAACGATCAAAGTGGTGTATTGCTTTTCCCGCAGAAAATTCAGAATAAAGAGCTGATGCTGGATGTCCAGGTGGTTTGTCGGTTCATCCAGCACAAGGGTTTCCGCCTTTTGCGCAATCGCCCGCGTCAGCATCACATTTTTCTTTTCGCCGCCGGACAGCGACAAAAAGCTCCTGTCTGCCAGCTCCGTGATTCCGGTTTGCGCCAGGGCTTCCGAAATGATCTGCTCCCTGCTTGCCGCCTTGTACTTTTGCGCATGCGGATATAAGCCCATGGCGACCATTTCCTTTACGGTGAAATCGAAGGGACAGTCTGTTTCCTGCCCAATATATCCGATGTTTTGGGAGACAAACGACCTGCCGTATTCCGAAACGGGCTTCCCGTCCAGCAGAATCCGGCCGGACGCATATTTCACAATGCCGAACAGGGTTTTAATCAGGGTGGATTTTCCGCTGCCGTTGGGGCCGATAATGCCGGTAATCCTGCGGTGCTCCGCATAGACGTCCGCATCTTTGAGAATCTGCTTTTTTCCAAGCGTTACATTGATTTTTTCAAAGACAAGCTCCATTATCTTTTTCCCCCAAATGTGTATTTCTTTTTCTTCATCAGGTAGAGGAAAAAGGGCGCGCCCGTAAAGGCGGTTACAATCCCGATGGGCAGTTCTGTGGAACCGAACGCAGTTCGGGCCACGGTATCGGCCAGGATTAGAAAAATCGCTCCCGCCAACGCGCTCAACGGCACTACTTTTGTGTTATCGCTTCCGACCATCAGCCGCACAATGTGGGGAATCATCAGCCCGACAAAACCGATAATCCCCGTGTTGGCGACAATGGACGCCACCATAAAGGAACTGCACACCATCAGCACCAGGCGGACCGCTTTTATGTTTAATCCCAACGCATAGGCGTCTTCTTCCCCAATCATTAGCAGGTTCATTTTTTGGGTGTACAGCAGGATTATCCCGCATCCGCAGATCACAATCACCGCCGGCACCGGAATGTCTGTCCATTGGCTGGAAGCCAGGCTTCCCATCTGCCAGTAATAAATGCTGGAAATGCTGTCTTTGTTTTGCGCCATAAAAATGAGGAGGTTTGTGACCGCGCTCAGAATGGCGGACACGGCTGTTCCCGCCAATATCAGAGAAGTGGGGTTTATCGACCGGCTTTCTCTGGAAAAGGACAGGCTGTATACCGCCACAGAAGCCAGCATTGCTCCCAGAAAGGCCATCACGGTTACGGAAAGCCCTCCATGGAACAGTACGGCGGAGGGAAACAGCAGCGCGATGGCAGCGCCGGTCGAAGCGCCGGACGAAACGCCGAGAATATAAGGGTCCGCGATGGGGTTGCGCACAATCGCCTGCATAACGGTTCCGGAAACAGCCAGCCCGGCGCCGGAAATCATGGACATTACGATGCGGGGCATCCGGATATTCCAGATAATGTGATACTGCGACTGGGAATAAGCATCCGGCGTTGTCTGACGGAAAAGGACGTCTTTTAAAACCGCGAGGACTTTTTCCACCGGAACGGGAACAGGCCCTATCGCGACGGCCAGGACAGCAATTGCCGCCAGTAGTACAATCAGGACAGCAATCGCCGCTGTAAACGCTGTTTTTGTGTGAAGGCGCTTCATAAAGATCACTCAAACAGTTCCGGATAGAAGTTTTCGGCCAGATATTGTACGGTATCGGCTGTGCGGATGCTTTCATGCACGCTGGTCAGGGGAATGCCGACATAGCGCCGGTTTTGAACGGCATTGGTATCCTGGAGCGCCGGGTTTGCCTCCGCTTCCGCGATTTTTTCTTCCAGAGTTGTGTCCTCGTAGACATTAAAGACAATGACGTCCGGATTTGCATCGGTCACAACTTCCATGCTGATGGTCGCCCAGTTTTTGCCCATATCGGGGGCGATATTCTGCCCGCCGGCCAGCCGGATGAGTTCGGATTCCAGCGCGTTGCTCGCGGTGAAAATTTCGTTCCCGTCGAGGCTGTCAATTACCAGGACCTTGAGAGGCGTTTCCACGGCGCCGACTTTTTCCTGAACGGCGTCGATTTTCGCCTGCATTTCCTGAATCAGAGCGTCCGCTTTCTCTTCCGCTTTAAAAATCTTCCCGATGCTGCTGATGTCCTCATAGACGTCGTCCATAACTTCCGGACGTCCGGAGACGATGGTTCCTTTCGCCTGATATGCGGGGATGCCCGCCGCTTCAAACTGCTCGATGCTGCCGCTTGCTTTTTCGGTGAAAGCGGTATTCCGGCCAATGACGAAATCCGGCTCCTGGCCGATAATGACTTCATGAGAGGCGTAGGTATCCGACAGAATCGGGATCTGGTCGAACGCCTCCTGATATTCCGGCAGCACGTCGCAGTTGTTGTAGCTGGTTCCGATCAGCTTGTCCTCCAATCCCAAAGCCAAAAACATCTCGGTTGTCTGGATATTCATGCTGATTACCCGTTGGGGCATTTCGGTAAACGTAATTTCCCGCCCGTTATTGTCGATAACGACGGTGCCGTAATCCGATGCGCCGGCGGAAGATTCCTCCGCAGCGGTTTCGGAAACCGTCCCGGCAGAGGATTCTGCTCCGGATTCCGAATTTTCCTTGGCGGTTTCTCCGCAGGCGGTCAGGGCAAAAGTCATTGCGGCAGCGATTGCCAATGCGAAAAATCTTGTTTTCATGATAACTGCTTCTCCTTTGCATTGTCATATGGTGATAGGCGTCCCGATATTGGGGAGCCGTGGACTGCTGTGCGTTCCGTCGATTACGGCGATGCCGCTGTCCTGAAACGCCTTGACGAGCTTCGCAATCGTTTCACAGCGCCGTCCCGTGTCCTTGCGCAGCGTACAAACGCCCAGATGAACCGCGTCCGGATGGATTTTTAAAATCCGTTCCATTTTTTCCTGCATGCCCGCATCCTGCTCCGGCATGCTTTCACAGCCGTTGCAGTGGCAGAACGCCGCCAGTTCCAGCTCTTCCCCCTGATACGGCCGGAATCCTCCCGACCTGTTGTAAAATGCGGTTAGGCAGGCGGCCCCCGTACAGCAGCCGGTGGCTTTCAGGCAGGTTAGGATCACAATTTTTTTCATCGGATTTTCCCCCTCTCCCATCATTTGCCGACAAAACAAAAGCGTGCGCTGCCAATGGCAGCGCACGCATACAAACCAAGACATCCCTGCGCAAAGCAGGCATGTTTCCTTCATTTGTAACAGTTCTGTACATCGCAGAATTCATTACTGGATTGATGGCAGGTCTCCTGGCTTATGCATCAGCGCAGACTCTCGCCTTCTCGAGATTACCTCAATGGCATCATGAAAGCTGCTCCGCAATTACAGTAGCGGGACTGCACAGGATTTGCACCTGTTTCCCTTTTAATCGTCCGACCCGAAACGCATCGGGTGAACAAACCATAATCCCACATTATTCGATTATATTTTTATTATATTCTTCATCAGCGGCAAAGTAAAGGAAATATTTTTGAATTTTTAGGATTTTTTTGCGGTCCATCCGTTCCTTTTCCGAGAATTCTGCGTCCGGGGGGAAAAACGGGCCTGAAGCAGCGGGAAGCGCCTACCGCAGGATTGCCTCCAGAAACGACCGTCCGGGCAGGCGGTTTGGGACGGAAAAGAGATCCAGAACTGTTTTTCCAATGTCCGCAAAGCTCTCCCGCGTTCCCAGGTTGACGCCCTTTCTCAGCGCATCGCCCCAGGCCAGAAGCGGCGCGTATTCCCGGGAGTATGATATTCTCACGAAAATATCCCGGATTTTTCCGATACGAAAAAGCCTACGATTTGGGGGTGCTGATGCGCGAATGGCGGGAAGAGTACGCCAAGGACCCGGTTGGGAAAGGGAAGGAACGCTGCGCGTATCTCCACCGGCTGACCGGCGTTGAGCCGCGCGCGATTTTTGCCTGGGGATTTCTGCAATGCGTTTCAACGGGACTGCTGTACTGGAGCATCGACCCAAACGTCGGCAGGGAATTGCTGGACATTGCCGAGGCATGGCTGGAGATTGATCCATAATCCGTACAAAAACCTGTTTTCGGCATAAAAAAAGCCCCCGGTCCCGCCGGGGGTGGGCCGCAAAGCCCGGCAATTGGAAAAGGAACCTGCTTTCCCCAGAAAACAGGGCGTGCTCATCCGGTCAGCTTTTGGACGACAAACAGGATGACTCCGTAAATTGCGCTGGCGGAAATCCCGTACACAATCACCGGCCCCGCGATGGAAAAGAGCTTGGCTCCCAGTCCCAGAATCAGCCCCTCGCTTTTAAACTCCAGCGCCGGGGCTGCTACCGAATTGGCAAAGCCCGTGATGGGGACCAGCGTCCCTGCGCCGGCGTGCTTGGCCAGCTTATCGTAAACGTTCAGCCCCGTTGCCAGCACGCTGCAGAAAATCAGCGTTACGGAAACCCAGGCGGGCGCCAGTTCCTCCGATACCCCCAGAGACTGATAGAGCCGGAGCAGCCCCTGGCCCGCCATACAGATCAGCCCGCCGACGAGAAACGCTTTCGGAATGGTCACCCAGCTTTTGGTGGCCGGCGAGGCCTCCCGGGCCAGCTGTCCGTACTCTTCCTTGGTCATTTTTTTCATGATACCGCCTCCTTTTGGGATAGTATGTCCGCTTCCGCGCCGGATATCCCGCCTCTGTATTTTAAAATAATTATAAAATACTTGACAGCGTGCGGGAAATGGCGTATAATAGTAGCAAAGGACGGTGAGCAAATGGAAAAGCTGCGGGAAATTTTTAAGGAAAACGGCATTCAGATTACAAAACAGCGGCTGGCTGTGTATAAAGTCCTCAAAGAGCTCAATACTCATGTTACCGCCGAAATGGTGCTTGGGGTTCTGGCGCAGCGCGGCATTTCCATGACCGTCGCCACGGTGTACAATATCCTCAACCTTTTTGCGGAAAAAGGGATGATTATTAAGGTCGGGTCGGCCGGCGAGCCGGTTATTTTTGACATCAACACCTACCAGCATGTCCACATCTGCGATGAAAACACCAGGCACGTTCGGGACTGCCCGGACCGCGGGCTGGTGGAGCTGGTGGAAAGCTACCTGAATAGTCACCCGGTGGAAGGGCTGGAGCTTCATCGCATTGATATCAGCCTGATCGGCAGGGACCGGACGCCCAATCCCGCCGATTAAGCATCCGTCAGCAGGAAGGGGACCCCTTCTTGGAATATAAAAAGAGTTAGGGAGGTCATTTACATGGAACTCAAAGGCAGCAAAACCGCAGCAAACCTGGCCGCCGCATTTGCAGGCGAAAGCCAGGCCAGAAACAAGTACACCTACTACGCTTCCAAGGCTAAAAAGGACGGCTTTGAACAGATCGCCGCCATTTTTGCCGAAACCGCGGACAATGAAAAGGAGCACGCAAAAATCTGGTTCAAGCTCCTCCATGACGGGGAAATCCCCACCACTCTGGAAAACCTGAAGGATGCCGCCGCGGGCGAAAATTACGAGTGGACCGACATGTACAGGACCTTTGCGGAGGAAGCCCGGGAAGAGGGCTTCGCCAAAATCGCCGCCCTGTTTGAAATGGTGGGCGCCATTGAGAAAGAGCACGAGGAGCGCTACCGCAAACTGCTCCAAAACATCGAGGACGAAGTGGTCTTTTCCAAGGATGGGGACGTGATCTGGCAGTGCCGCAACTGCGGGCACATTGTCATCGGCAAAAAAGCGCCGGAAATCTGCCCGGTATGCTCTCACCCCAAGGCTTACTTCCAGGTGAAGCCCGAAAACTATTGATGCTTTGCGCGCCAAATCCCCCCTGCCGGATTTCCGGCAGGGGGGATTTTTCAGCGAGATATAAAAACTTTTCAAAAAATGGCCCTGAAAACCAAAGATATTAAAAGAATCCGGCGCGCAAAATCGGTATAATAAAGACAATTCCATGGAAACCCAATCTTTTTTATCATCTTTTGCTATAAAGGAGTGTATCTGTATGAACATGAAGAAATGGCTGGAAGAACTGCGGGCCGCCCCCGTTAAAAAACCGATGCCCATCCTCTCTTTCCCCTCCACGCAGCTGATGGGAATCACCGTGCAGGAGCTGGTGGGCGACAGCCACCTCCAGGCGAAGGGCATGAAAGCCATTGCCGACCGCGTGGATTCCTGCGCGTCGGTCAGCATGATGGACCTGTCCGTTGAGGCGGAGGCTTTCGGCGCGGAAGCCCGCATTTCCGACAACGAGGTCCCCACCATCGTCGGCCATATCGTAGAAAACCAGGAACAGGCGGACGCCCTGAAAATCCCCGCTGTGGGCGACGGCCGCACCGGCACCTATGTGGAAGCCATCAAGGAAGCCTGCACCCTCATCACCGACCGCCCCGTTTTTGCCGGCGTGATCGGGCCCTTCTCCCTGACCGGCCGCCTCATCGGCGTGTCCGACGCCATGATCTGGTGCTATGACGACCCCGACATGGTCCACACCGTCCTCAAAAAAGCAACCGCTTTCCTGATTGAGTATATCAAAGCCTACAAGGCTGTGGGCGCCAACGGCTTCGTGATGGCCGAGCCCCTCGCCGGCCTTCTGCCCCCCGCCATGAACGCGGAATTCTCCCTGCCTTATGTCAAGGAGATCATCGAGGCCACCGAGGACGATTCCTTCCTGGCCGCCTACCACAACTGCGGCGACGCCGTTCCCCGCCAGCTGGACGATTTGGCGGAGCTGAAGATTTCCATCTACCATATCGGCAACGCCACCCCCATGAAAACCGCGCTGGAGCACCTGCCTTCCGAGTGCGTGGTTATGGGCAATGTGGACCCCGCCGCCCAGTTCTGCAACGGCACGCCGGAATCCATCCGCACCGTCACCCGCGCGCTTCTGGAGGAGTGCAGCGGCTACCCGAACTACGTCATCTCTTCCGGCTGCGACATCCCCCCCGCTTCCAGCTGGGACAATATCGACGCCTTCTTCGACGAAGTTCAGAAATTCTATCAGGGCAAATAATCTCCAAAACAGCCGCCCCGGACTTTCCCTTTTCGGAAAGCCCGGGGCTTTTCCTATTCCGCTTCCCAGAGCAGCACCGCGTCTGCGGTCCGCTGCGCCAGTTCCCCGCCGGAAAGCTCCTCCAGGCCGGCGTAATCCCCGGTATAGTAATACACCTGCTCCAGGGAGTCCGCCCCGCTTTTCTGCCCCGCGCTGATCCGGTCATAGGCCAGCACATATTCCGAATAGGAATTGGGGCTGCTGCCGAAGGTTTTCTGCCGCAGGGTGGTGAAGAAGCAGAAATACAGCGCGTCATCCACCCGCTTGGAAGAAACCCGGGTGTAGGGCACCGCGGCCAGCCGGGCCACAAGGTCCCCGCCCTCAGCCCGAACCTCGATGTTCCCGCCTTCATAGGGAATCTGCACCGTTTTGGCTTCCATCCCCCAAATGCCGCCGCATCCCATCAGCAGCACCGCCAGCGCCGCGCATCCCGCGGCCAGCAGCTGCTTTTGCCCCATCTTTTTCCGGAACCGACGGAAGGCCCCGGCCTCCCGGGCCGATTCCTCCGCCGGGGCGGCATGGGGCTCCGCCAGCGCCCGGCAAAGGTCCCGGCAGCTTTCGCATTCCGCAAGGTGGGCTTCCACCAGCTTCCGGCTTTCTGCGCTGCAGACGCCGTCCTGATACAGCGGGAGCAGGTCCCGCACCACGTCACACGGATATTTCATAAGCATTCCTCCCTGCATTTCATGCGGGCCCGGTGATAGGTCACCCGCGCCCAGCTTTCCGTTTTTCCAAACAGCTCCGCAATTTCCCGGAAGGGGAGCCCGGCAAACTGGCGGAGCAGGAAAACCTCCTTGTAAGGCTCCTCCAGACGGTGGACTGCCCGATACGCCTCCCGCGCCGCTTCCTGCCGGAGAATCTGGGGCTCCGGCCCCTCCGCAGACGGTTCCGGGACCGGCTCCGGGCGCCGGGCTTCCCGCCGGCGGTGGGAATAGTAAAGGTTCTTGGCAATCTGGCAAAGCCACACCCGCAGGCTGCAGTCCCCGCGGAAACCGCCGATGCGCCTCAGCGCCCGGAAAAAGGTTTCCTGCGCCAGCTCCTCCGCCAGCGTTTCCTCCCCGCAGAGGGAGAGCAGGTAGCGGTAAACCGCCGGGAAATATTCCCGGTAAACCGCCTCAAAATCCTCCACGCCTTCACCTCGCTTTCCGACTATAAGACGCCTGGCCGCGGGATTCGTTACAAAAAAGCGGGCGGGCCCGCAAGGACCCGCCCGGGATGCTGTCAAAACTGTCAAACTGCCGCAGAGGGAGGGAGCCCGCCGCTTATACGGCAAACTCTGCCGTCTCGCCGGGTTGGCCCTTTGCTGTAAAGGTCTTGCCCT
Organism: Candidatus Merdivicinus intestinavium; assembly: GCA_018713245.1. Lineage (GTDB taxonomy): Bacteria > Bacillota > Clostridia > Oscillospirales > Ruminococcaceae > Merdivicinus > Merdivicinus intestinavium. Next base: position 5,505 of record DVFM01000070.1, on the reverse strand, counting down.
GCCACTCCAGCCGGGCCTCCGGTTCAAAGCCCATGACGACGGACAGGCTCGAAAGCCGGCCGTTCTCCCAGGAGACATTGACCGTGTGCCCGCCGGGGATTTTGACGCCGTTCAAGTGGCCGCTTGCCCATTGGGCCGGGACGCCCCGCAGAAGGTGGGCGGTGTCGTCGTAGTAGCTGACGACGGCTTCGATTCCGGCCGCCACTGCGCCCAGGTTGCCGTCAATCTGGAAAATGCGGGGCGGATGGAGGTCCAGAAGGCTCACGGTGGCAAAGTCCTTGATGAGGGCCGAATAGTGTTCGTAAAATCCTTCCCGGTCCCCCAGCCGCGCCGCCAGGCAGGAGACCCACGCCCGGCTCCAGCCGGTGTGGCCGCCGCCGTGGGACAGGCGGTAGCGCAGGGAGCGGATTCCCGCTTCATACTGCGCCGGACGGGTATCGGGCGTAAAGAGGTCGGAGGGGTAGAGCCCATACAGGTGGGACAGGTGGCGGTGGCCCGGCTCCCTTTCGGTATATTCCCGGTTCCATTCCATAAGCCGGCCGTCCGAGCCGATGGCAAAGGGCGGCAGATTGTCCCGCAGCTCCTTCCAGCGCGCCGCCTTATCCCCGTCCACGCCCAAAATCTCCGCGGAGCGGATGGCGTAGGTCAAAGCGTCGAAGCACAGCTGGACGTCCATGGCGGAGGACTGGCCGATGAGCACCGGGAAGCAGCCCACTTCCGCCACCGAGTTTTCCGGGGACTGGCTGGGCAGGATCTGGTAAACGCCGTTTTCATCCTTCTGGAGATAATCCTCGTAGAATTCCGCCACGGCGGCGAAAAATTCGTAGGCTTCGTTTTTCAGATACGCCGTATCGCCGGAATACCGGTAATGATCCCACAGGTGGCGGGCAATCCAGGGCGCCGCGCCGATCCAGACCGCCCAGCCGTAGGATTCCGGCGTGGAAATCCCCCAGGCATCGGTTTGGATGGGCAGGAAAATCCCCCGGCAGCCGTAAAGCCTTTTGGCCGCCTCCCGGCCGGAATCCAGGAAGCTCCGGACATAGCGGATTAAGGCTTCGGCGCACTCCGGCATTCCGGCGGGCTCGGCCATCCAGTAGTTCATCTGGAGGTTGATGTCAAAATGGTAGTCGCAGTTCCAGGGAGGGGTGAGGCTGTCGTTCCATTTTCCCTGGAGGTTGGCAGGGAGCTGGCCGCAGACCGAGGAGGAAACCAGCAGATAGCGCCCGTAGTCAAAGTAAAGCCGGGAAATGCCGTTGTCCGCATTCCCTTCCTTGACGCGGCGGATGCGCTCGTCCGTGGGCAGGCCGGAAAGGCCCTCCTCCTCGTTCAGGGCAAAATCCAGCCGGCCCATGATATCCGAAAAGCGGGCAATGTGCCGGGCTTTTTCTTCCTCATAGCGGGCGGCGTCCAGGCTATATGCCGACAGTTCCCGCTCCAGATCGTCCTGAGAAGTGGCAATATTGACAACAATCTGGATATATTTTGCGTTTTCGACAATCAGTTGATGATTTTCCGCCCGCACCCGGCCGTCTGTGGCAATCTCTGCCCGGACGGCAAACTGAATGCCGCCGGCAATCCTGCCGTCCAGCCGGAGGCCGGTTTCCCCGGCCGTCACCGTTATTTCCGTTCCCTCTTCCGCCTCCCGGCCCAGGGAAAGGGTTCCGGAGAAGGGCGCTTCGCTCTCCCACCGCGCGGACAGGCACTGTCCCACGCAGTCGGCGAAAAATTCGCCGGTGACGGCGGCGTCCCCGCACTTCCGGCAGACCCTGGCGACGCCGGTGCGGATGTCCAGTTCCCGGCTTGCAAAGGCAGTCTCCCCCGCAAGCTCCATGCAAAGCTCGCCGGCGGGCTGGTAATCGTCCACCCGCCCCGGAATGCCGGAAATGCCGCCCTTTCCGCCGAAAAAGCTGTTGGCCAGCGCCGCCGAGGTAAACAGTTCCCCCTGCCGGATGGCATCCCGCACCAGGGGAAGGCCCTCCGCCGCCTGCTGCGCCTGCCGGCCCTTGTTGCGGCCCGTCCAGAGCCATTCGTGATTTAAGGTCAGCCGGTCCTCCTTCTGCCCCCAGACCATGGCAGCCAGCCGGCCGTTGCCGATGGGAAGCCCCTCCATCCATTCCCTGGGCGGGGTGCGGTAGAAGAGTTTGTCCATAAAAATCCCTCCTGCAAAACGATTTGTTTTTCCCATTTTATCACGGCAGGGCGGGAAAATCCAGCCGAAATAGTGTGTATTTTCTGGGATTTATACGATATGTAATTCGCAAAATGACGAAATATCGCCCGCTGTCCCGCCGGACCGGGTCCGCCGCCGCGGATTTTCGGGGATACAGGAAAATTTTTCAAAATATGCAACAAAAAAGGCGATTGCCGGACACTGATTGAATGGATTGCAATTCCGTGCTCATTGAGACAAGGAAAAAAGAAAGGCAGGATTCCCCTCATGATCCGGGATAAAAAGGAGCTGCGCCGCTATTTGGAGCAGGACCGGCTCGCACTGCGGATTGGACAAAAGAAGCGTCCGCAGATATTTGGAGACGAAATCTGGAAATTCACCATCGCCCTGCGGAAATGGGGGTATTATTCCGCAAGGGGCGGCGTCTGGCGCGTGCCGGCGCTGTATTACCGCTTCCGCACCCACAATCTGGGGCTGAAATGCGGGGGCTTTACCGTCCCGCGGGGCGTGTTCGGGCCGGGGCTTTCCATCGCCCACCCCGGCAGCGTCACCGTGAACCACACCGTCCGGGTGGGGCAGAACTGCCGCATCCACGAAGGGGTGTGCATCGGGGCCACCAGCGGCGGCGCGCAGGCCGCCGTTATCGGGGACAATGTTTTTATCGGCAGCGGCGCGAAAATCATCGGCCCCGTCACCATCGCCAGCGATGTGGCCATCGGCGCGGGGGCGGTGGTGGTCCGCTCCATCACCGAGCCCGGCACCACCTGGGCGGGCGTCCCGGCGCGGAAGGTTTCCGACCGGAACTCCCACCGGAATTTAAGCCCCTATCTGCATCTGGATGATTGACTGTGAAAAAGAAGCTCTGCAAGCTCCGCCGGAGTGGAGGCAACTGCCGCCGCTCCGGCGTTTTCCAGTTCCTCCCGGCTGCCGTAGCCCCACAGCACCCCGATGCAGGGGATGGAAAATTCCGCCGCGCCCAGTACGTCGTATTTCCGGTCGCCGATCATGACGGCATGCTGCGGGTCTGCGCCGCTTTGCTCCAGCAGATAGCGCAGGACGGCGCTTTTGCCCGCCCGCAGCCCCTCCAGGTCGCTTCCCGCCGCCAGGTCGAAGGGGGAGAGGATGGAAAAGTGCTCGAGAATCTGGCGGCAGAACACTTCCGGCTTGGAGCTGGCGAGGAAGTTCCGCTTCCCGGCTTCCTTCACCCGCCCGAGCAGCTCCGGAATGCCGGGATAGACTTTGTTTTCCCACATTCCCCGCCGCCGGAAGTACTCCCGGTAGTGGGTGATGGCTTCGGCGCACTGTTCCGGGGAAAAGCGGAATTTTTCCCGGAAAGAATCGGCTAAGGGCGGGCCGATGAAGGAAAGCAGCTCTTCCCGGGGGGCGGAAAGGCCGAAATGGGCGAGGGCCGCCTGCACCGAGCGGGTAATGCCGTCGGCGGGATCGGTGAGGGTGCCGTCCAGGTCCCAGATGACGGCGGTTTTGTCTGCAAAGTTCATAAACAGGCTCCTTTCCGTTGCTTTCTTTTATCATACCACATCGGAGGGGCGGTGAAAAGGGCCTTCCGCTCTTCCATTCCGGCGGAATTTGTGGTACAATAGGGGCAAGAAAGGATGGTTTGATATGAGCGAAACCGTTGCGCAGAAATTCCTCCGCTATGTGGCGGTGGATACAGAATCCAATCCCGAATCCGGCAGGCATCCCAGTACGCCGGGCCAGCTTGTGCTGGGAAAAATGCTGCTGGATGAATTGAAAGCCCTGGGGCTCTCCGACGCGAGACAGGACGAGATGGGCTATGTCTATGCCTCCATTCCCGCGGCGCCGGGGAAGGAAAACTGCCCCGCTTTGGGCTTTATTGCCCATCTGGACACCTCTCCGGCCATTTCCGGCAGGGATGTCAAGCCCATTGTTACGGAAAATTATGACGGCGGCGACATTGCCCTCAGCGGGGCGCCGGGCGTTGTCCTTTCGCCCCGGGAATTCCCGAGCCTGCTCCATTATGTGGGGAAAACCATCATCTCCACCGACGGCACCACCCTCCTGGGCGGGGACGACAAGGCCGGCGTGGCCGGGATTATGGCCCTGGCGGAGTATCTGACCGCGCATCCGGAGGTCCCCCACGGCAAGGTCTGCATCGGATTCACCCCGGACGAGGAAATCGGGGAAGGGGCCGACGGCTTTGACGTCCCCGGATTCGGCGCGCAGTTCGCCTACACCGTGGACGGCGGGGCCGCCGGTGAGCTCGAGTACGAAAATTTCAACGCCGCTTCCGCAAAGCTCGTCTTTCACGGCCGGAGCATCCACCCCGGCTCCGCCAAAGGGCAGATGATTAACGCCATCCACCTGGCCATGGAGTTCCACTCCCTGCTGCCGGTGTTCGAGGACCCCGCCTGCACCGAGGGGCGGGAGGGCTTCCACCATCTGGACGGCATCAAGGGCAGCGTGGACCGGACCGAGTGCGAATACATCATCCGGGACCACGACCGGGCGCTCTTTGAGAAGAAAAAGGAGCAGTTCCGGGATGCGGCCGCCTATATCAACCGCAAGTACGGCGACGGGACGGCGGAGCTTTCCCTCGCGGACTCCTACTACAACATGAAAGAGCAGATTCTCCCCCATATGCACCTCATCGACAACGCCAAAGCGGTGATGGCGGACCTGGGGATTGAGCCGCTCATTCTGCCCGTCCGGGGCGGCACCGACGGCGCGCGGCTTTCCTACATGGGCCTGCCCTGCCCGAACATCTTTACCGGGGCGCACAACGGCCACGGCCGCTATGAGTTTGTCGTGGCGGAACATCTGGAGATGATCCCCCGGATGCTGCTGGGGCTTTTGGAAAAATACGCGCAGATGTAGCGGCCGGTGGGGAGCCATTCCTTTACTGCCATCCCTCCGACGAGGTGATCGGCACTCTGCAATGCGGCGCTCCTTTGGAAGCTGCAGGGATGAGATGGTATGGTGGAAAATTTATACAACGGCGCACAGCCTGTGACGGACAGCGGTTTTTCATAAAATGCTCCGATAAACTTCAGCTTTTTTCGCTTTTCCGTGAAAAATGGTGGACACCCGGTCCGCCGCGTGGTATACTGGAAATGGTGATTTTGGGACCCTCCCCAAAAGCGCAGCCAGCCGCGCCGCTCCAGCGGTATCGAACGGGGTTGAAAAGCCGCGCCGTCAATAAAAACGCGCGTTATGTGTAGAGGGGGAACCCTTCCCAAAGCGGCGCAGCATGTCGCGCCGCTCCAGCGGTATCGAACGGGGCTGAAAAGCCGCGCCGTCAATAAAAACGCGCGTGATGTAGAGGGGGAACCCTTCCCAAAGCGGCGCAGCCAGCC
>DVFM01000069.1 GCA_018713245.1 Candidatus Merdivicinus intestinavium | reverse complement strand
CATCTGTTGGTGCCTAAAATGCCCCCATTTTTATGATTAAATACTGGGGCAACATTTGAGGGCAGAGGCCAAAAAGCCCATAAAATCAAGGAAAACAGGCGCTAAACTGTACGCCAATACGGCCTCAAAGCGGCTCGTCGTTCTCCTCAGTTCTCCAAGCGGTAAATTCTTCGATTTTCCGAAGCCGTTTCAAGCCGTCCGGATTTTCCGGGCGGCTTTTTCGTTTGCCCCGGTTTTATGAAAACTCTCCAAAAAACGCCGCGCTTCTTTTTGAAAATCTCCCCCTATACAATCCGGCAAAAGTGTGGTATCATCAGGACAATTGAACAAGGAGGTCTATCATGAATATCCGTGAAAAAATGAACGCCGGGATGCTCTATACCGATATGGGCGAGGAAAGCCTGGCGGCCGAACGCACCCGCTGCCAGAACCTGCTCTATGACTACAACCTGACCCGCCCCACCGAAACCGAGCGCCGCAGGGGAATTCTGACGGAACTGCTGGGCGACTGCGGCGAGGACATCTGGATTGAACCGCCCTTTAAGATGGCCTACGGCAAGCGCACCCACATCGGCAATTGCTTTTACGCCAACTTCAACCTGGTCATTGTGGACGACATCGACGTCTGGATCGGCGACCATGTGATGATCGCCCCCAACGTCACCATTTCCGTCACCGGCCACCCCGTTCACCCGGAACTCCGGAAGGACGGCAGCCAGTTTTCCTTCCCCGTCCGCATCGGCAATGACGTCTGGATTGGGGCGGGCGCAGTCATCCTGCCCGGCGTCACCATCGGCGACGGCGCGGTCATCGGCGCGGGAAGCGTCGTAACCCACGACATTCCCCCCAACGTGGTGGCCTTCGGCGTCCCCTGCCGCGTCCGGCGGGAAATTACGGACCGGGATCGGGAATTTTACTGGAAAGACCTGCGGGTGGAATGATCCGGCAGAGAAAATGCGGCTTTGACATTGGGTTTCAAGGGCCGGCTGCCGATGTTTTCCCTACGCTTGATGAAATGGAAGGCCCCGCTTCCTTTTTCGGGAAAACGGGGTATCTGCAAAAGTAGACTTTATGGAAACTGTGCAGCGTCAAAACGCTGTCTGAGGAGGAAACCAGAATGGCTGCTTACGTTTTATTGGGTGCATGGATTCTGATTTGGGCAATTACGTCGATTTTATATCCGAAGTGGATTTTTCAGGAAGTGGAACGGGATTTTGTCCGGCGGCAAGGCGACAAACGCAAATACTGGTTCCGCCAACAGCTCAACCTTTTCCTGCTGGCCGCCGTTTTGCTGGCTTCGGCTTTTCTGCCTTCTTCTGTCCGCCTGGGCATCTGCCTGGCGGGGGCAGCGGCTGTTCTGGCCAGCATCCTGCGGTGCAACAAACGCTATCTGAGCCGGTGGCTGTGGTGCAGCGAGCGAAGGAAATAATTCCCGCCGCCCCCTTTCATCCGTCTTTTGATCCCGAATCACCGCCTGCGGGGACGTGTACTGCGTCCCCGCTTTTTTCATGGATGGACTGCGGCGGGATGCCTCCTGCACAGTTTTCCGCAGGGAACGGCCGGAAAATCTGCGCCCGGACGGATTGCCCGAAAAATTTTGAAAAAGGGCTTGACAAATATATTCTATTGCGATAGAATGAAGGTGCCGGCAGATTCTATTGTGATAGAACAGAAAGGAACCACTTCCATGGAACTGAAATTATTTGACAGCGAACTGAAGATTCTCGAGATTCTCTGGCGGGAGGGGGAACTGACCGCCAAGCAGCTGGCGGAAATCACCGCCCGGGAAACCGGATGGAGCAAGACCACCACCTATACCGTCCTCAAAAAATGTGTAGATAAAGGGGCGGTGGAACGGAAGGACCCCGGCTTTCACTGCCGGGCGCTGGTGAGCCTGGAGGATGTGCGCGCCTCCCGCACCGGCGAACTGGTGGACCGGCTCTACGGCGGACGTCCCGACCGTCTGGCCGCCTTTCTCATTCAGGGGAAAGCTCTCAGCCGGGCGGAACTGGACGAACTGAAAAAGCTCATCGAAGAGATGGAATGAGGTGAAAAAAGATGCTGCTCCAAATGAGTCTGGGCGGCTCGCTGCTGATACTGGCGGGCGGGCTGCTGCGGCTGGGGTTTGGCAAAAAAATCCCGGCAGGGGCCTTCTTTTCCCTTTGGCGTCTGGCCATACTGCGGCTTTTGCTGCCCCTTTCCATCCCGATCCCCTGGGGAAGCGTTCAAAGGGCGGAACCCCCCGGGGTGCTGCACATCCCCAGCACTGCGCCGGGAGACGCGGGCGTCGTCTTCCCGGCGGAACCGGTCCTCGAAACGGCGGTATCCCCCGGCAGGGCGGACATTCCGGTGCTGGGCATTTTTTGGGCCATAGGCGCGGCCGCAATCTTCCTGTTTTGGATTGCGCGGCATCTCCGCTGGCGGAAAATTTACCGCACCGCCCTCCCCTGCCCCGGCGTTCCCTTCCCCGTTTCCCGCCGGAACGGGCGGGTGCTCCAAAGCGACCGCATCCCTGCGCCCCTGACCTACGGGGTGCTGCGGCCGGTAATCCTTCTGCCGGACAGGCTGGACCCCTCGGCGCTGCCCTACGTGCTCGCTCATGAAGGCGCCCATGTCCGGCGGCTGGACACCCTGTTCCAGTGGCTGCTGGGGGCGGCGGTCTGCCTGCACTGGATGAACCCCCTTGTCTGGCTGCTCGCATTTCTATTCAACCGGGATATGGAACTTTCCTGCGACGAAGCCGCCATCCGGCGGCTGGGGCCGGATGCGCGGGGCGACTACGCCCGGGCGCTGCTGGCAGCCGAGGAAATGCGTGTCCTCCCCTTTTCCGCAGGTTTTTCCCATCCTACCAAGGAAAGGATTGAACGCATTATGAAAACCGGCACAAAAACCCTGACCCGCACCCTCCTGGCGGCCGCCGTAATTGCCGCGGGAGTCATTATTCTCATCGTCACGTCGGTGAATCCGGAGCCGCGGGTATCAAACGGCGGCCTGGTGACAGCCGAAGGGGAGGACTCTTCGGCGGCGGAATCCTCCGGCGCGGAAACCGAAAACTGGTGGGAGACCTCTGAAGCCACCGAACAGGGCCTTGCGGACGCCCGGGCGATGGCGGAATTTGCACTAAAAGTATACGGCATTTCCGACGGGCAGTCGCCTTTTGACAATCCGGAATTCAAACGGGCTGCTGACGAAAACACACTGGACGACGAAATTCTGACCGCTCTGAGGGAAAACGAAGCAACTTCTGAGGAGGACGGCAATAATCCTTACACCCACCTGATGCTCACCGTCGCTTCCGGGGAAATCATGCCGGGCCTGCGGGAAGCAGGTGCCGGCACGGACAGCGCTTCCCAGGCGGCAAAGGCCATCTACGACGCCTTTGTGGACTCCCTGAATCCCGCCTCCGCTCCCGCCCAACCTTCCGTCGAATCGGAGTCCGAAACCGCGCAGCCCTCCGCAGCGGATATTGAGGATACCCGGGCGCTGGCGGAATTTACCGCCGCCCTGCTGGAGCTGCCTGAATTCCAGTCCATGGAGGAAGCCACCTTTGACGAAGCCGTCCGGAACGGAGAGTTCTGGTATTATGTGGAAGGGCAGTTGGCAGTCTCCGACGACTCTTTCTACGACCGGGTCCTGCCGCTCGTGGAATCGCAGGAAATCCTGCCCGGGCTCCGGGAGCTCCAAAATGAGGGCGGCACCGTCGGAGAAGCCGCCGCCTATCTTGCCGAAAGCCTGGCCGCCTGCTATCAGGCGGAAGCGCAGTACGAGGAGGAAACGGCCCGGTGGTGGGAAACGGAGCCCGCATCGGAAACCGGCCTGCTTTATGCGGGTTATCTCTGCGAGTATGTGGAAGAGCTGTACGGCCTCTCGCCGGGCCAGTCTCCGGCGGAAAGCGAGGCGCTTCAAAGCGCTGCGGCGGAAGGCGCCCTGTACGGCGAGGTGATGGCAGCCCTTGAAGAAAGCCGCGCCGACGGGGACGACCGCTATGAGCGTCTGGCACTGGTTGCCGCTTCCGGAGATATCGTTCCGGGTCTGCGGGAACTGGAGGGCGATTCCGCCCCGCTGGCGGAAATCCTCTACAAAGCCTTTGCCGACGCCATGGCCGCTGCCGCTCAGGAATAAAGCAAATCCCCCGTTTCCGATGGAAGCGGGGGAATTTTTTACGTTCTTACGTTGTACAGTTCTTTGCAGCACAGCCAACGCGGATGCGAAAACTCCGGCCAATAGGGATTCCGCCAGGAGCAGGGGTACATCCGGCAGCAGCCGCATTCGTCGCAGCATAGGCGGTCGGTTGTGGAGCATTCGCAGCTGCATCCGCAATCATTGCCGCAGCCGCAGCTATTTCCGCAGCCGTTGCCGCACCCGCATCCGCAGTTATTTTCGCAGCCGCACCCGCAGTCGTTGCCGCAGCCACAGCCGCAGCTGTCTGAGCAGCCGCACCCGCAGTCGCAGTCCGCGCAGTTGGAACAGCGGCAGCAGATGGGGACGTCGGGGTCGTCGCAGTCGGTGCTGGGGGCGGCGGAGCTGCATGTCACCTGGGTGCGCTGACAGCCGGAGCTGGTATTGCAGCAGCAGTTCGTCTGGGAAGAGCTGCTGGAGTCAGAACTGCTGTCGGAGCCGCTGGAACATCCGCAGGACGGGCAGGAGCAGCAGGATGTGCTTCCGCTGGAGCCTGAACTCCCCCCGGCGGTATCCTCTGCGGCATTGGAGCAGCCGCAGACAGTTTCTACCGGGCATCCGCCGATATTCTCCAGAGTCTGCAGGTTCCCCTGCACCGCCCGGGAGTTTTGCCGGCAGCCGCGCCGGCAGTTTCGGCAGCAAGACATAAGCGTTTCCTCCTTTCATGAGGTCCGCAAAAGGAAATCTTTTGCTGGTTCATCCTATGAAAGGACCGTGCTCCCGGTGCGGGGCAAAAAAACGGCGGCGTTTCTTCCGAAAGCGCCGCCGAAAAGCAGTTTTTTCTATTCACCCGCCCATCCGCTGCGGGACAGGTCCACCCGTCCGTCCGGGGTGAAGGCCGCTCCTTCTTCTTCCAGCATCATCCGCTGAAGGTCGTCCCCATACCGGCGGAACGCCGGCGCGGTCCGGCCGTTTCGGTCCACAACCCGGTGGCAGGGGACGTCCGGCGGGGCTTTGTGGAGGGCATACCCCACCACGCGGGAAAGCCGCGGATTCCCCGCAAGCAGGGCAATCTGCCCGTAGGTGGCCGCCCTTCCCGGCGGGATGCGCCGGACAATGGCGTAAATGCGCTCGTAAAGCTCGGACATTCCGTTTGGTTACACCGTTGTGTGGACCAGCTTTCCCTTGCCGGCGAGGGCATATTCCCCCGCCCCGGCGGGAATAAAGACGCTGTCGCCTTTTTTCAGGGCCATTTCCTCGCCGTCCATCGAAAGGGTCAGGCTGCCGTCCAGCACCAGGATGGAATGGAAGGATTTTTCATCGGCGCAAAGGGCCGCCTTCTCGGAAATTTCCATTTCATGCACGGTGAAATACTCGCAGGAGGCCAGCAGCACCGAGGTATAGCCGTCAAAATTCTCCTTTTCCCCCTGGGGCTTGCCCGCAGGACGGGAAGGGGGGGCCAGACGGGTGACATCCAGCGCCTTTTCGATGTGGAGCTGACGGGGCTTTCCGTCGGCGCCGACCCGGCCGTAGTCGTAGACGCGGTAGGTGGTGTTGGAATTCTGCTGAATCTCGGCGATGAGAATCCCCTTGCCGATGGCGTGGAGGGTTTTGGCGTCAATAAAGAACACGTCGCCGGGATGGACCTCCACCCGGTTGGTCACCTCCAGCAGGGTGTTGTTCTCAATGCGTTCCTTGAACTCCTCCTTGGAGATTTCATGGGTGAAGCCGTAGAGCAGCGACGCGCCGGGGTCGCAGTCCACCACATACCACATCTCGGTCTTGCCGTACTCCCCTTCCACCCGGAGGGCGTAGTCGTTGTCGGGATGGACCTGCACCGAAAGGTTGTCCTTGGCGTCGATGAGCTTGATGAGGATGGGGAAGTTCTCAAACTTCCCGCAGTCGGTCCCCAAAACGGCTTTCCCGGCCTTTTCCACGTATTCGGCCAGGGTTGTTCCCTTCCATTCGCCGCTGTCGATGGTGGAATTCCCGTCCTTATGGCAGGAAAGCTCCCAGCTCTCGGCTACCTTGGAAAAATCGCACTTTTTGCCGTACTCGTCCCGGAGCTTGGTGCCGCCCCAAATATAGTCCTTAAACGCAGGGGTAAGTTTCATCGCTTTCATATCAAATCAAAACCTCCTAAATCGTCATCGGGGAAATATGCCTAACGGCAGGAATCAGCGGATGAAATTCGTCCACGCTCCGCGTTCCGCCTCCGGCGGCAGAATGCCCGCCGCTTTGCCGGCTTCCATGCATTTGAGCAGATAGGCCATATTCCGGCCCAGGTTCCGCATGACCTGAAGCCCTTCCTCATCCTTGGCCACATCTTCAGCCTTGCTGCCGTGGACCATGGGCCAGTAAGTGGAGGACACCACCGGCATCTGGCTGATGGTGAAGTATTTCAGCAGTTCATCCAGCGTGGCGGTGGTGCCGGCACGCCGGGCGGACGCAACCGCCGCCGCGGGTTTGTGGACAAAGGCGCTTCCGCCGGCATAGAAAGCCCGGTCCAGGAAGCACTCCACCGTCCCGTTGGCGGAAGCATAGTAGACCGGCGAGCCCACCACCAGGCCGTCGGCGCCCTTCATTTTTTCGATAAATTCGTTCACGCCGTCGTCCGAAAAGACGCATTTTCCCTTCCCGGCGCAGCCTCCGCAGGCGACGCAGCCCCGGACGGGCTTTTTCCCGATCTGGACAATCTCGGCTTCCACGCCGTTTTCCGTCAGCGCCTTGGCCACCTCGGACAGAGCCGTATAGGTGCAGCCCTCCGCGTGAGGGCTGCCGTTCAGAAGCAGTACCTTCATGAAAATTCCCTCTTTCTTATTTTTTGCAGGCTTCCAGAGCCTTTTCCAGCGTTTTCTGATTCTCCACGCTGAAGGCCGCCGCGCCCTTCAGCGTTTTCTTGACAAGGCCGGTGAGGACCTTTCCGGGGCCGCATTCGATAAAGACGTCCGCGCCGGCGGCAGACATGGCCGCAAGCTCCTTTGTAAAGAGCACCGGCGAAACAATGTGGCGGGCAAGCCGCCCGGGCATGTCCGAAAAATCGGTGAGCTTTTCCCCGGAAAGATTGGAATAGAAATCCACCTGCGGCTCCCGGAAGGTGAATTTCTTCGCTTCCTCGTAAAATTCGTCGGCGGCGGGCTGCATGAGCTTGGAGTGGAAGGCCGCCGCAACCGCCAGCGGCACCGCACGCTTGCCCATTTTGGCAAATTCGGCGCAGACCGCGGCTACCGCTTCCTTTTCCCCGGCCACTACCGTCTGAGCGGGGGAATTGAAGTTGACGGGGACCGCGTACCCCTCGGTTTCGGCGCAGACCGCGGCCACGGTTTCTTCATCCGAGCCGAGAATCGCGGCCATGGAGCCGCCGCTTTGGACGGCGCATTTCCCCATGGCGGCGGCGCGGGCCTTGATGAGCGCGAAGCCCTCCTCCATGGAGAGCATCCCGCTGGCGACCATGGCGGCGTATTCCCCCAGGGAGTGCCCCGCCACGGCCCCAAAGGGGACCCCCGCCTCCGTCAGGCAGGTATATGCCGCCAGAGAAACCGCCATAATCCCGGGCTGCGCCACCTCCGTGGCCGCCAGCTCCTCCGCCGTCCCTTCCCGGCAGAGCTTCAGAAGGTCGAAGCCCAGCACCTGAGAAGCCGTTTCAAAAACCTTCCGCGCGCCGGCGGACGCCTCGCACAGCTCCACCCCCATGCCCGGCGCCTGGGAACCCTGTCCGGAAAACAAAAATGCGTTCATTCAACTCGTCCTTTCCGCAGGCGGCAAACGCTGCGTTGGCCGCCCGACTGTGTGAATTTTTTGCAAAAACATCCCCGCTTTCCCCGCAGTTTCGGGCAAAGGCCGGGAATACTTGTTGACAAAACAATGACAAACCGGTAAAATAATACATAGTATCAAGATTTGCCTGTTTCTTCCTCACGGAATATCCAGGGAAATCTTCCCTCTTCCACTATAACAAATCCGGGCCGGTTTTGCAAGCCCCCAGCGTCCCGGCGCGGGTTTTTCAATGACCAGAAAGGAAGGAATCATGGGTATTCGTATCCTGGGGACGGGCTCCTTCGTCCCGGAAAAAACTGTTGCAAACGAGGAATTCGCTCAATATGTGGAAACCTCAGACGAGTGGATCGTCAAGCATACCGGCATCCGACGCCGCCATTTTCATGACGGTGCCAACTTTGAAATGGCCGCAGAGGCGGGCAGGCGCGCGCTGGAAAACGCGGGGCTTCTGCCCGAGGATTTGGACCTTATCCTCTGCACCACCGTCACCTCCGACTACTATACGCCGTCCCTGGCCTGCATTGTTCAGGGGAAGCTGGGCGCTTCCAACGCCGTGGCGCTGGACGTCAACGCCGCCTGTGCGGGCTTTGTGTTCGGCCTGGATATGGCGCGGATGTACCTGGAAAACGGCTGCCGGAGGGTGATGGTCATTTCTTCGGAGATGCTTTCCCAAATCACCGACTTTACCGACCGCAGCACCTGCGTCCTCTTCGGGGACGGGGCCGGCGCCGTCATCGTGGAGCGGAGCGAAAGCCCCTTTGCTTCCGCCTTCGGCACCGACGGGCAGGGCGCTTTTACGCTTTTCGCCCGCCATCCTCAAAACCAGGTCCCCTTTGTGGAGGGGCGCTCCGTCCAGGAATGCGACGGTTTTGCCGCCTGCAGGGACGGGATGCTCTATATGGACGGCCAGAAGGTGTATAAATTCGCCGTCACCGCCATGCCCCGGGCTGTGCGGGACGCCTGCGGGAAATACGGCATTTCGCCCGGCGAGCTGGACTGGCTCATCCCGCACCAGGCCAACATCCGCATTATTCAGACGGCGCTGTCCGCGCTGAAATTCCCTGCGGAAAAAACCATCTGCAACATCGAGGAGCGCGCCAACACCTCCTCCGCCTGCATCCCCATCGCTTTGGATGAGGCGATTCGGGACGGCCGCATCCGGCGGGGGCAGAAGCTCTGCCTGGTGGGCTTCGGCGCGGGGCTGGTCTACGGCGGCGCTGTGTTTGAATATTAAGGGAGGATTCACATTATGAAAACAAGAATTACCGAATTGCTGGGGATTCAGTACCCCGTCTTTCAGGGCGGCATGGCCTGGGTCGCGGAATCGACTCTGGCGGCCGCCGTCTCCAACGCGGGGGGCGTGGGCCTCATCGCCGGCGGCTCCGCCCCGGCCGAGGTGATCCGGGAGGAAATCCGCAAGGCCAAGGCCCTCACCGATAAGCCTTTCGGCGTCAATATCATGCTCATGAGCCCCAACGCCGACGATCTGGCAAAGCTCGTGGTGGAGGAAGGCGTCGCGCTGGTGACCACCGGCGCGGGCAATCCCGGCAAGTACATGGACGCCTGGAAGGCGGCGGGCATTAAGGTGATCCCCGTCGTCCCGTCGGTCAACCTGGCCAGACGGATGGAGCGCGCCGGCGCGGACGCCGTCATCGCCGAAGGCACCGAATCCGGCGGCCATATCGGCTCCACCACCACCATGTGCCTGGTGCCGCAGGTTGCGGACGCGGTGTCCATCCCGGTTATCGCCGCTGGCGGCATCGCCGACGGCCGCGGTCTGGCGGCGGCCATGATGCTGGGCGCGGAAGGCGTCCAGATGGGGACGGTTTTCCTGGCTTCCGAGGAGTGCCAGATCCACCCCAACTACAAGGAGCTGGTCCTCAAGGCGAAGGACACCGATTCCGCCGTTACCGGCCTCATCTGCGGCGGGGCCCCCTGCCGCCAGGTAAAATCCCGCTTCACCAAGCGGGTCAACGACCTGGAGCGCGGCGGCGCCACCTTTGAGGAGATCGAGCAGCAGACCATCGGTTCCCTGCGCCGGGCCGTCAAGGAAGGCGACCTGGAAGGCGGCAGCTTCATGGCGGGCCAGATTGCCGGCATGGTAAACGAAATCCGCCCCTGCAAAAAAATCATCGAGGACATTTTCACCGAGGGCGAGGCCCTGCTCAAAGGGCGCGCCGCACAGCTCGGGCTGGAATAAGAGCACTGCAATTCGGAAAGGAAGGAATCAACTTATGGCAAAAACCGCACTGATTACCGGCGCTTCCCAGGGCATCGGCGCCTGCATCGCCAAAACCCTGGCCGCAGCCGGCTTTAACATCGCCGTCAACTGCCGCGGCGAACAGGAACTGGAAAACGGCGGCAAGCAGACCGCAGAAGCCTGCCGCGCCTTCGGCGTGGAGGCGGAATGCTTCCTCTGCGACGTGTCCGACTTTACCGCCTGCGGCGAGATGGTCAAAGCCGTCAAGGAGCGCTTCGGCTCCCTAGACGTGCTGGTCAACAACGCCGGCATCACCCGGGACGGGCTCATGGCCCGGATGAGCGAGGAGCAGTTCGACCTCGTCACCCAGGTGAACTACAAATCCGTTTTCAACATGATGCGCCACGCCAGCGGCGTCATGATCCGCCAGAAGAGCGGCCGCATCATCAACATTTCCTCCGTGGCGGGCCTGTACGGCAACCCCGGCCAGATCAACTATTCCGGCGCCAAGGCGGGCATTATCGGCATGACCAAGACCGCCGCCAAGGAGCTGGGCAGCCGCGGCATCACCGTAAACGCCGTCGCCCCCGGCTTTGTGCGCACCCCCATGACCGATGTGCTGGACGAAAAGTACAAGGAAGCCATCATCGGCAACATCGCCCTCAAGCGCTTCGGCGAGCCGGAGGACATCGCCAACGCCGTGGCGTTCTTCGCCTCCGAGCAGGCCTCCTACGTCACCGGCCAGGTGCTGGAGGTTTCCGGCGGCATGACCATGTAAAAACTGGAGGACAAGGATTATATGAGAAGAGTTGTGATCACCGGTATCGGCGCCATCACCCCCATCGGCAACGACCCCAAAACCATGTGGGACAGTATCCTGGCGGGAAAGCACGGCATTGCGGAGATTGACCGCTTCGACACCTCCGACATTGACATCAAGCTGGCCGCCATGGTGAAGGGCTTCGACCCCTCCCCCGTTGTGGACAAAAAAGAGCAGCGGCGCACCGACATCTACTGCCAATACGCCCTCTGCGCCGCCGCCCAGGCCATGACCGACTGCGGCAGCGATCTCAAGGACCTGGACCCCTACCGCGTCGGCGTCATTGTGGGCAGCGGCATCGGCGGCATCCAGACCTTTGAGGAAGAACACACCAAATTTGAGCAGAAGGGCAACAAGCGGGTCTCCGTCTTTTTCATTCCCATGCTCATCAGCAACATGGCGGCAGGCCTCATTTCCATCCGCACCGGCTTTAAGGGCGTCAATTTCGCCCCTGTCACCGCCTGCGCCACCTCCTCCCACGCCATCGGCGAGGCGTTCCGCCAGATCAAGCATGGGTACTTAGACGCCTGCATCACCGGCGGCGCGGAAGCGTCCATTACCAAATTCTCCTTAGCGGGATTCAACAACATGGGCGCTCTCTCCAAATCCACCGACCCGGACCGCGCTTCCATCCCCTTCGACAAGGAGCGGGACGGCTTTGTTATGGGCGAAGGGGCCGGCATGCTGGTTCTGGAGGAATATGAGCACGCCAAAGCCCGGGGCGCCCACATTTACGCGGAAATCGCGGGCTACGGCGCCACCGGCGACGCCTACCACATCACCAGCCCCGCCCCCGACGGGGAAGCGGCGGCCAAAGCCATGCAGCTGGCCTTTGAGGAAGCGGGCCTGAAAGCGGAGGACATTGATTACGTCAACGCCCACGGCACCTCCACCCCCATCAACGAACGCTATGAAACCATCGCCGTCAAAAAGGCTTTGGGCGAACATGCAAAGGACACCCCCGTCTCCTCCACCAAGTCCATGACCGGCCACATGCTGGGGGCCGCCGGGGCTGTGGAGGCCATTATCACCGCCCTCGCCCTGGAAAACGGCGTCATCCCGCAGACCCTGGGCTACAAGGTCCCCGACGAGGACTGCGACCTGGACTGCGTCCCGGAAGGCCCCCGCAAAGCGGATCTCCGCGCCGCGCTGTCCAACTCCCTGGGCTTCGGCGGCCATAACGCCACCCTCTGCCTGAAAAAGTACGCGGACTGACCCGAAAGGAAGTGTTTCCCATGTCTGAACTGAAACTCACGGTTTCCGAAATCAAGGAACTGATGGATAAAATGGCCGATACCGGCCTGACCAGCCTGCGGGTCCGGGACGGCGAATTTGAGCTGTCCTTAAAAGCGGAGCAGAAAGAGATCATTGTCCAGGGCGAGGCAGCGCCGGCTGCGGCCATTGCTGTCCCTGCCGCCTCCCCCGCCCCCAAGAAGGAAGCGGAGGAAGTCTCCGGGAATGTGGTGAAATCCCCCATCGTGGGCACCTTCTACGCCGCTCCCTCCCCGGACAAGGCGCCTTACGTCACCGCAGGCAAGCAGGTGAAAAAGGGCGACGTCCTGTTCATCATCGAATCCATGAAACTCATGAACGAGATCCAGAGCGAATATGACGGAACCGTCAAAAAGATTCTGGTCCAGGACGGCCAGGGCGTGGAGTACGGCCAGCCGATCCTGATTATTGAATAAGAAAGGGGTTTTTCCATGCCTGTCCTCAATCTGGAGCAGATTAAAGAGATCATCCCCCACCGCGACCCCTTCCTCCTGATCGACGAGGTTGTGGAGCTGGAGCCCGGCGTCCGGGCTGTGGCGAAAAAATACCTGAAGCCCGACGAGTTCTGGTTCAAGGGGCATTTCCCCCAGGAACCGGTGCAGCCCGGCGTCCTCACCATCGAGATGCTGGCCCAGACCGGCGCCGTCTGCGCCCTCTGTCTGCCGGAAAACAAGGGGAAAATCGCCTTTTTTGCCGGCATTGACAAAGCCCGCTTCCGCGGCAAAGCCGGCCCCGGCGACACCCTGACCCTCTCGGTGGAGGTTGTCAAAACCGTCCACGGCGTCAGCTTCTGCAAAGGCGTCGCCACGGTGGACGGCAAAAAAATCGCCACCGCGGAATTTTCTTCGGTACTGGGGGACTAACCGCCTATGTTTCATAAAATCCTGATCGCCAACCGGGGAGAAATCGCGGTGCGGGTAATCCGCGCCTGCCGGGAAATGGGCATCGCCACGGTCGCGGTCTTTTCCGAGGCGGACCGCTCCGCCCTCCACGCCCAGATTGCCGACGAAGCAGTCTGCATCGGGCCTGCCAAGACCGCCGACAGCTACCTCAACATGAAGTCCATTCTGGCGGCCTGCGAGCTGACCGGCGCGGAGGCCATTCACCCCGGCTTCGGTTTCCTCTCCGAAAACGCGAATTTCGCCCGGATGTGTGAAAAGTGCGGCATCACCTTCATCGGGCCGCCCCCCTCCGCCATGGAGCGCATGGGGGACAAAGCGGTGGCCAAAGCCACCATGAAGGCCGCCGGGGTTCCGGTGGTTCCGGGCTCCGACGGGGAAATTTCCTCCCTGGAGGAGGCCAAAAGCATTGCCGCCGAGATCGGTTATCCGGTGATGGTCAAAGCCTCTGCCGGCGGCGGCGGCCGGGGCATCCGGCGGGTGGAGAACGAAGCCCAGCTGGAGGACGCCATTCTCACCGCCAAGCAGGAAGCCAAGAGCTTTTTCGGAAACGACGGCATTTACCTGGAAAAATTCATCGTCAATCCCCGCCACGTGGAAATTCAGGTGGTGGCGGACAATTACGGCAACATCGTCCATTTGGGCGAGCGTGACTGCTCTTTGCAGCGCCGCAACCAGAAGATGATCGAGGAATGCCCCTGTCCCGTCCTGACTCCCGCGCTGCGGGAAAAAATGGGTGAAGCCGCGAAAAAGGCCGCCGAAGCCTGCGGCTACCGCAACGTCGGGACCGTGGAATTCCTGCTGGACGGGGAAAACTTCTACTTCATGGAAATGAACACCCGCATCCAGGTGGAACACCCCATCACCGAGCTGGTCACCGGCATTGATCTGGTCAAAACCCAGATCCGCATCGCCGCCCGGGAGCCGCTGAAGTTCCGCCAGGGGGATGTCCGCATGACCGGCCACGCCATTGAATGCCGCATCAACGCGGAAAACCCCGCGGAAGATTTCCGGCCCTGCCCGGGGCGCATTGTCAGCCTGCACATGCCCGGAGGCCCCGGCATCCGCATCGACTCCGCCGTCTATCAGGGCTGCGAAATCTCCCCCTGGTATGACAGCATGATCGCCAAACTCATCGCCTACGCCCCCACCCGGGAGGAAGCCCTGATGAAAATGAAGTGGGCCCTGGCGGAGTTTTTGGTCGAGGGGGTTGACACCAACATAGATTTTCAGTTAAACTTAATAAAAGACGCCGATGTAGAAGCGGCGCGGTACGATATCGGCTTTCTGGCCCGGCGGAAGGACCTTCTGCCCCGGAAGCCCTGACGGCCGCACTTGAATTTTATGGAAAGGCCTGAGAAACGTTTATGCTGGAAGATCTTTTTAAAGTAGTCAAGTCCCGGCTGGACTACGACAACAAGGGCAGCGGCCCGGTGCGCTCTCAAATCCCCAGCGACCTGCTGTTCAAATGCCCCCGCTGCCAGAACGTCATGTTTATGGACGATTTCAAGTCCGCCATGAAGGTCTGTTCCGCCTGTTCCTATCACGCCCGCATTTCCGCGCGGGAGCGGCTGGAAATCACGGTGGATAAGGACAGCTTTGTGGAATATGACGCCGGCCTTGCCTCCGTCAATCCCCTGGAATTCGAGGGGTATCCGGAAAAACTGGAGGCGGCCCGTCAGGCCACCGGCCTGACCGAAGCCGTTATCACCGGCGAATGCACCATCCGCACCCGGAAATGCGTCATCGCGGTGATGGATTCCCACTTCATGATGGCCTCCATGGGCTCAGCGGTGGGAGAGAAAATCACCCGCGCCTTTGAGCGCGCCACCGAAAAAAGGCTGCCGGTCGTCCTGTTCGCCGCATCCGGCGGCGCGCGGATGCAGGAGGGCATCCTTTCCCTGATGCAGATGGCCAAAACCTCGGCGGCGGTGGCCCGCCACTCCGACGCGGGGCTCCTCTATATCACCGTCCTCACCGACCCCACCACAGGCGGCGTGACGGCTTCCTTCGCCTCGTTAGGCGACATTATCATCGCGGAGCCCAAAGCGCTCATCGGCTTTGCCGGGCGGCGGGTCATTGAGGGCACCATTAAGCAGCGGCTGCCGGATGATTTCCAGTCGGCGGAATTCCTGCTGGAGCACGGCTTTGTGGACATGATTGTCAGCCGCGTCAACATGCGGCGCACCATCTCGAAGCTCTTAAAGCTCCATCTTGAGGCAACGGAGGGATCACACCATGAATGAACTGACCGCATGGGAGCGGATTGAACTGATCCGCCACAAGAACCGTCCCACCGTCCACGATTACATCCCCCTGATTTTCGATGAATTCTACGAGATGCACGGGGACAGGTGCTTCGGCGACGACCCGGCCGTTATCGGCGGCATCGGGCGGCTGAGCGGCATCCCGGTGACGGTCATCGGGGAGGTCAAGGGGCGCGACCTGGAGGAAAACAAAAAGACCAACTTCGGCTCCCCCTACCCGGAGGGCTACCGCAAGGCCCTGCGCCTGGCCAAGCAGGCGGAAAAATTCCATCGGCCGGTAATCTGCTTTATCGATACGCCCGGCGCTTTCTGCGGCGTGGCAGCCGAGGAACGGGGCCAGGGAGAGGCCATCGCCCGCAATCTGCTGGAGTTTTCCCGGCTGAAAACCCCCGTCATTTCGGTGGTGCTGGGAGAAGGCGGCTCCGGCGGCGCGCTGGCCCTGGGGGTCTGCGACGCGCTCTATATGCTCCAAAACGCCGTTTACAGCGCCATTTCCCCCCGGGGATGCGCCAGTATCCTCTGGAAGGACGCTTCCCGGGAAAAGGAAGCGGCGGAGAAGCTGCGCATTACGGCGGAGGATCTGGTCGCCCTGGGCGTATGCGACGGCATCATTCCGGAGCCTCCCGGAGGCGCCCACACCAACCACGCAATGACGGCGGAGAACATCGCCGATGTCTTATTGGAAAGCATTCAAAATTTCATGCAAAAAAGTGTTGCAAATTTGCTGGAAGCACGGTATAATAAATTCAGAAAAATCGGAGAATTTGAAGATCTTTCCAATTTTTAATTTGAAGGTTATAACAGCGAATGCGTTATAATAAAATCTGTCGAATCTTTGAAGGAGGAAAATCTCATGGTATTTGAGAAAGTCCGCGATATTCTCGTTGAGCAGCTGGATGTCGAGGAAGACAAAATCAGCATGGAGGCGTCCATTATTGATGATCTGGGGGCCGATTCCCTGGACGTCGTCGACCTGGTCATGTCTCTGGAAGATGAGTTTGGCGTGGAAATTCCCGACGAGCAGGTGGAGAACATCAAGACCGTCGGGGATATCGTAAAATACATTGAGGAAAATGTATAACCGAAAACCCCTTTTCAGGGACAGCCCGTTTCGTGCGGCTGTCCCTTTTGTTTTTCCGCTGTAACACTTTGGAGGGCCCCCACATAGTATAGGATACATCAAACAAAGGAGGTTCTCTTCTATGAACTGTTTTGGCGGAAACAACAGCAGCTGGATCATTATCATCATTCTTCTCCTCATCTGCTGCGGCGGATGCGGAAGCAGCAACAACTGTGGGTGCTGCTGCAGCAATAACTGCGGCTGCAACAACAACTGCAGCTGCAATAACGGCTGCAGCTGCGACAACAGCAACTGCTGCTGCTAACCTGCCTCTTCCCCTGCCCCCCGCCCGGTCCGCCGGGCGGGGGGTCCTTTTATCCGCACAAAAAATATCCCCGGAAAAACCTTCCGGGGATAAGCGAATGTGAGGATGCCGTTACTCGTAAAGCGGATGCTTGGCGCACAGGCCCTCCACCATGCCGCGGACCGTTTCCAGGCTGCCTTCAAAGTCTGTCGCGGTGCGGTACATGCACTCGGCGATGACGTCCATATCGGCGGTATCAAAGCCGCGGGTGGTGACGGCGGGCGTTCCCACCCGGATGCCGCTGGTGATAAAGGGGCTCTGCGGGTCGTTGGGGATGGCGTTCTTGTTGACCGTGATATAAACTTCGTCCAGTTTCTTTTCAAAGTCCTTGCCGGTGAGATTGAAGCTGCGCAGGTCCACCAGCATCAGGTGGTTGTCCGTGCCGCCGGAAACCAGCTGGAAACCGCGTTTTGCAAGCCCGGCGGCCAGAGCCTGGGCATTGTCCACAATCCGCCTGGCGTAGTCCCGGAACTCGGGCTTCAGCGCCTCGCCCAGGCAGACCGCTTTGGCCGCAATGATATGCATCAGCGGGCCGCCCTGGGTGCCCGGGAACACGGCTTTGTCGATGGCTTTGGCCAACCCTTCCTTACAGAGGATCATGCCGCCTCTGGGGCCGCGGAGGGTCTTGTGGGTGGTGGTGGTGACGACATCGGCATAAGGCACGGGGTTCTGGTGCTGGCCGCCCGCCACGAGCCCGGCAATATGGGCCATGTCCACCATCAGATAAGCGCCGCAGGCGTCGGCGATTTCGCGGAATTTCGCGAAATCGATGGCGCGGGGATAGGCGGACGCGCCGGCGACGATGAGCTTCGGCTTCACTTCCATGGCCTGCTCCATCAGCTTTTCATAGTCAATGAAGCCCTCGTCGTTGATGCCGTAGGCGACGAAGTGATAGTAGCTGCCGGAGAGGTTCACCGGGGAGCCGTGGGTCAGATGGCCGCCGTGGGCCAGATTCATGCCCAGCACCGTATCGCCGGGCTTCAAGAGGGCGAAATACACCGCCAGGTTGGCCTGTGCGCCGGAGTGAGGCTGCACATTGGCATGCTCCGCGCCGAACAGCTCGCAGGCGCGCTTCCGGGCAATGTCCTCCACAATGTCCACGTCCTGGCAGCCGCCGTAATACCGCTTGCCGGGGTAGCCTTCCGCATATTTGTTGGTCAGGACCGTGCCCATCGCCGCCATCACAGCGGGAGAAACGATGTTTTCGCTGGCAATCAGCTCGATATTCCGGCGCTGGCGCTTGAGCTCAAGGCCCATGGCCTCGGCGACCTCCGGGTCAGTATGGCTGACAAAGCCGATAGTATCCATCAGGTTTTCGTACATGGGAGACTCCTTCTTTCTGCATCACTGCTGTTTCTTCTCAAAAATAACAAATCCTGCTTATCAGTATACCGAATTTTTGCGGATTTTGCAAGCCTTCGGCCTTACGAGATTCCGCAGGATTTTTCTTCTTTTTTTGGAGCAATTGTACATCTGCCACGGATGATTGTATATTTACCACAAACAATTACCGCGGCGCTGTATTTTCCGCCGCCCGCCGCAGCCACTGCCAGACGTCGCGGTAGACTTCCGAGCGGTTTGTTTCATTCAAAATCTCATGGCGGCAGCCGGGATACAGGCGGCAGCAGAGGTCCCGGAGCCCCGCCTTTTCCAGCATACAGGCCACCCGGCGCACCCCTTTTCCGTAATCCCCCACCGGATCGTCCTCCCCGGAAATCAGGAGCACCGGCAGGTCCTTGGGCACCGAAGCCGCCCATTTGGGGGAGGATACCGATTCCAGAAGGGCGAACAGGTCCCGGAATCCGGCTGTGGTAAAAATGAAGGTGCAGAGGGGGTCCTGTTCGTATTTCCGAACGATGGCTTCGTCCCGG
Source organism: Candidatus Merdivicinus intestinavium (assembly GCA_018713245.1). Lineage (GTDB taxonomy): Bacteria > Bacillota > Clostridia > Oscillospirales > Ruminococcaceae > Merdivicinus > Merdivicinus intestinavium. The sequence continues at coordinate 31,165 of DVFM01000069.1, read as the reverse complement.
CTGAGCCAGGCATACCGGCTCTTGGGGGCGTCAAAACGGCGGTTGTAGCTGCTGAAAGCGAGGTTATTCAGGAAATGGCTGCGGCGCTTCCCGCGGCCCGCCGCCGTCAGCAGGGCAGCGATGCGCCTTCCCGCCCCTGCCGCGGGATTCGGCCCCGCCGTCCCGCAGATTACCGCGCCGTCCAGCTCATCCCCGTAAAGCGCCAGGTAGCGCCGTGCGGCAAAGGAACCCATGCTGTGCCCCAGCAGGAAAAACGGCAGGCCGGGAAAGCGTTCCTTCGCAAGCCGCGTGACGGCGTGCAAATCCTCCGGGAGCAAAACAGCGCCGCCGGGCTTTTCGCCGAAATACCCCAGCTCCTCCGGACCGGAGGCGGTTGCGCCGTGGCCCAGATGGTCGCTGCCGCAGACCACAAAGCCCTTTTGGCAGAGGAAAGCGGCGAAATCCTCGTACCGCTCCAGATATTCGCACATCCCGTGGGAAATCTGCACCACCCCCACCGGCGGAAATGCGGGTTCGTAAAAATAGCAGGCGGCGTCGGTGCGGCCGTCCGCGCTGCGAAAATGTTCCTTTGATTTTTGATAATCCATGCGTCAGCGCCTCCCTGCGATGTTCTTTCCGGGTCTGCCGGGCGGAGTCCCTCTCCGGCCGCCCCTTGCCCTCCCGGCAAAAATGTGTTATCATAAAAGAGTGAAATTCAAAAGTAAGGATGATGCGGATGTTTCGCTGTTATATTTTTGACCTGGACGGCACGCTGATCGACTCGCTGGAGGACCTGGCGGACGCCTCCAACTGGGTGCTCCGGCAGAGCGGTCTTCCCACCCACCCCACGGACGCCTACCGCTATTTTGTGGGCGACGGGGCCTACAAGCTGGCGGAGCGCATGCTTCCCGAAAACATGCGGGAAAGCGGCGTTGTAGCGGACTATAAGGCCCGCTTTGACCAGCGGTACAACGGGCATTACCTGGACAAGACCCGCCCCTACCCCGGCATTTTGGAGCTTCTGGATCATCTGAGGGGGCAGGGCGCCCGGCTGGCGGTGCTGTCCAACAAGCCGGATGTTTTTGTGCAGAAGCTCTGCGCGCAGATTTTCGGGGAAGGCTTCTTCGACGCCGTCTGCGGCCAGCGGGACGGGATTGCCAAAAAACCTGCCCCCGACGGCGTATTCGCCATCCTGAAAGAGCTGGCGGCCAAGCCGGAGGAAACGCTTTTCATCGGCGATTCCAACGTGGATATTCAAACCGCCCGGAACGCCGGGCTTCAAAGCGCCGGCGCATGCTGGGGGTTCCGCGGACGGGAGGAGCTGGAAAAAGCCGGCGCGTGCTTCCTGGCCGATTCCCCCGCCGAACTGGAGCGGCTGTAAACCTGTAAACCGGAAAGCCTTCTGCCTCGCGGCAGAAGGCCCCTTTTTTATTCTTCCGCCGGGAATTGGTCGGGATATTCCTCCCGCAGGAGATTCTCCACATAATCCAGGCTGTTCTCCAAATCGCTGTTGGATTCCTCATCGTTGTTCACGGTGCCGCCGATATCCCGCACGCAGAGGAAGATGTCCTCGTCCAGAACGTTCATGTATGTCTTTTGGCCCAGGGACGTCTCGTTCAGGATCAGCTTGTCGCCCTCAATGATGTCAATATTCGGAAACACTTCCGAAAGGTCGACAAATATTCCCTCTTCATCGCCGCAGATGTAATCGTAGGCATCCTGATCCATGATAAACAGCAGGTCCTCTCCCCCGGCAAACACCGCCATCAGCTTCTGCATATTGATGGCGTTGGTCTGCATATCGGTATTTTCGTCATCCGCTGAAAAACTCACCATAATTTCGTCAAAGGTGATATCCGTCTTGCCGTCCCCGTTGTAATCCTCGGCATACGCCGTCAGGTCCTCGGTCAGCTCGCTGTTCAGCGCAGACAGGGCGTATTTTGTAGCCGATGTGACAGTCAGGTCATATTCCGGCCCAAAAAAGATATCCTTTATCATCCACGAAATCAGGACGACCACGATCACCGTTCCCCAGGTAGCCCCTTTGTAATGGTACCAGTAATTGTTCCATTTTTCCTTAAAGGTTTTGGGGACGATTTTCTCTTCCTTGGTCAGTTCCTCCCTGACCTCCTCCGGGTGCTCCGCCGCCTGCTGCTGCAGCTTTTTCAGTTCAATCAGTTCGCGCAGCTCCTTTTGCTGCGGGTCAATGTAAGCATCCTTCTTCTTTTTGGCCATACCGGCGATCCTCCCAGTCCTCAGACAAATTCCTTTTTTATTAAACCATAGAAATATGACGGTTTTATAAAGGTTCCGTCAATATTTCCACAATTTTTCACGGTTTTGCAGAAAAAAATCAAGGCTTCCCGCACAGAAAGGAAAAGCCTGCCCGCCCGGCAGGCTTTTGGGGCCCTGATTTTTGATCCGCACCTTCCCGTATTATATTTTTCTGCCCGGTCCACCCCCAAACAGGTTCCGGGCAGGGCGTCAGCAATTCCAGTCCACCCGGACGGGGTTCGGCTCGTCGGGAACCATCGCACGCTCCAGAGAAGCGCCGATGCGCCCCATTTCCTCCGCAGCCAGGCGGTCGTACTCCTCCTGCGGCGCGGACAGCCCCGCCTGACGGTATGCGGCGGCTGCGGCCGCATAAAAGGAAAAGCCCAGAGCGCCGGTGGGCGTCTGATAGACGGCGCAGGCCGTTGCCACCGCCCGCGCAGCGGCCTGGGCGGCGGGATTTCCCTCCGCTTCCCGGGAAGCCTCCCGCGCATCCCGCAGCAGCGGCTTCAGCTCTCCCGGCTTCCGTTTTCCTGCCGCCAGCTCCTTTGCCGCCGAAACCGCAGCGCGCAGCCGCCGGTCCCCGGGAAAGGCGCTTTCATATACGGGCAGGCAGTTTTCTTCCACATAGGCCGCCGCCCATCCCGCCAGGGTTTCCCGGCTCTGTGTCTCAATTCTCCGCATCAGGGCGGCGGCCTCGGGGCCGTTTGCATCGCCCAGCATCTTGCGCAGTTTCGCCATGGGGCTCTTCCCTCCTGTGTTTGCAGTTCTCTCGGTCAGGGTTACATGGACCGTGTCTCCGGGCTGCTTGCCGATTTTCCGCCGGATATCCTTCCGCAGCCCGAGAATGTGGCCGGGCGTCCCCATCCGGACCAGCTGGCCGTCGTAGGGCTCCCCGTCGAAGGCAACGCGGACCGCCACCCGCCCTTTTCCGAATTCCTTCCGAACATCGAAAGGGATTTCCACATAAGCGGCGTCCATCTCAGGGTTTTTGCGGATTTCCGCGTCAAATTCATAGAGCTTGCTCATAAAGGCCCCTCCCCCAATCATTATCAATATACCCAAAACAGCGCCAAAAGTCAAGGTCCCGGCTCGGAAAAATTCCGCGCCGGGACGGCTTTTATCGGACGGAAGGGTCCGCATATTTTTCAAGGAAGAGAGGCACGTCCAGGAAATCGGAAAGGCGCGCCTTGATGGTCTCGTAATCCCAATCCCACCAGCGGGTCGACTCCATTCGCCGGATGGTGAGGGGGTCAAACCGCATCCGGAGCTTGCGGGCCGGGACGCCGGCCATGACGGCGTATGGCTCGACGTCGTGGGTGACGACCGCGCCGCTCCCCACCGCCGCACCGTTTCCGATGGTCACGCCCGGCATCACCGTCACGCCGTGCCCCAGCCAGACGTCATGGCCAATGGTCACGCGCTTCGCCCGGCGCGCCTCAAAAAACGCCGCGTCCTCTTCTCCGAAGCCGAACAGGTCCCGGCGATAAGTGAAGTGGTGCTGCGCCGCCCGGGTGTAAAGGGGGTGGTTGCCGGGATTGATGCGGACAAAGGTGGCGATGGAGCAAAATTTCCCGATATCCGCCGCAAAAATCTGGTTATAGCCGGCGCAGTAGGAGAAATCCCCCATCCGCACATCCTCCAGCTCGCTGTGCGCCTTTACCTCGGTGTAAGCGCCCAGCTCCGCTTCCAGGAGCAGCACATCCTCGCCGACGGTGGGTTCTATTCCGAGCATATCGCTTCCGCCCCGCTTTCTTCCGCCAGGAAGCTGCCGATTCCCGGCGCGTCCGGCTCGTATTCCCCGTGAAAATCGCTGCCGCCGGTGAGGAAGAGGCCGTATTCCGAAGCATATTCCCGGATTTCGGCCCGGTCCTGTTCCGAGTGGGAGGGATGGTTTAGCTCCAGCCCCGCCAGCCCGCAGGAGACCAGGGAAGGGATCAGGGAAAAGTTCTTCTGCTGCCCGCTGTGGGCCAGCACCGCCAGCCCGCCGGCCTCCCGGATGACCTGCACCGCCTCGAAGGGATCGAGGTAGGTGATGTCAAAGGCACAGATGCCGCCGTTTTTGAAAACACGGTGGTAAAACTCCCCGAACATATCGGGGGCCTGGCCGGTTTTTACCAGGTATTCCATGATGTGCTGCTTGTAGATGTACTTGCCGTCCGCCTTCCGGAGAGCGTCCGGGTCGACCCGGTATCCGTTCCGGTTGAGAATTTCGATCTGCCGCATCGAGTTGCGGTGCCGGGCCTCCAGAAGCGGCCGGACGAACTGTTCGACTGCCTCGATATCCCGGATGCGGTAGCCCAGGATGTGCGCCTTTTTGCCGCTTTCGGGGTCCATGGCCGAAATTTCGATTCCGCCGGCCACCTGCACCGGCAGCCCCGCGGGGATCTGCCGCAGGTGGGAGAGGGTGTCATGGTCGGTGACGGCGATGGCGTCCAAGCCCCTGCGGGCCGCCTCTTCGGCCAGCTGTGCGATGGTGAAGCTCCCGTCCGACACCCGGGAGTGGAGGTGAAGGTCCGCTTTTCTCATACAATCGTCCCCTCCGAGATGTTGAACACCCGGTCGCAGAGGCCGTCCATGAACTCCAGGTCGTGGAAGATGCCCACAATGCTGGCGCCCTGGTTTTTGAGCCGCATCAGCATATCCCGGACCAGCACCTTGGTCTTGTTGTCCAGCGAGGCGGTGGGCTCGTCGAGCAGCATCAGCCGCGGCTGGCGGACCATGGTGTGGGCGAGGTTTAAGCGCAGCCGCTCGCCGCCCGAAAAGGTGTTGGGGTAGATGTCCCACAGGTTTTCCGGCAGGCGGAAATAGGCGAGCATCTCCTCGGCCCGCGCCCGCGCCTCCCCTTCCGGGACGCCGGTTTCGAGCAGGGCGTTCATCACATGCTCCCGGGCGGTGGTGCGGGGCATGACGCTCAAAAACTGGGAGACATAGCCGATTTCGTTGCGGCGCAGGTAGAGAATCTCCCGCTCCGAGGCTTCGGTCAGGTCGATGCGCCCGAATGCCGCGCTGTTGTAATAGATGTGCCCCTGAGAGGCGAGATAGGTGCGGTTGATGCACTTTAAGACAGTGGATTTTCCCGCGCCGGAGAGCCCGACGATGCCGATGAATTCCCCCTCCTCCAAGGTGAGGCGGATATTCTGGCAGGAGCGGATTTCCTTTTGGGCGTTGTGCAGGAAAAAGTTCTTGCAAAGGCCGTCGATGGTCAGAATTTCCATAGCTACCTCCTGTATTCGACGCGGGATGTGGTGCGGCCGTCCACCAGGACGTGGGTGATGACCGGATATCCGTCCAGGATGTCAATGACCAGCAGGTCCGCCTTCTTGCCGGGCTCCACCGAGCCGTAATCCGCCTCCAGCCCCATCGCGCGGGCGGGATTCAGGGTGGCCTTGCTCACCATCTCGGGCAGCGGCACGCCGCAGTCCCGGTGCATGGCGAAGATGCTGTGGAGGATGGCGGGCGGGTAGTAATCGGAGCAGAGGATGTCCGCGCAGCCGGCCTTGATCGCCTCGGCCGCCGACATATTGCCGGAGTGGGAGCCGCCGAGCAGGATGTTGGGCGCGCCCACAACGGTGGCAAAGCCCATTTCCCGGGCGCGGCGGGCCGTTTCGATGTGGATGGGGAATTCGCTGATGTCCACGCCGATTTCCCGGTTGATTTCCAGCTTTTCCGGCGTATCGTCGTCGTGGGAAGCGACGGCGATTCCCTTTTCATGGGCCAGGACGCAGAGCTCCCGGAGCTGCGCAAAGGACATCATTTCTTTGTTCCGCTGCATCTCCAGCACCTTCTCAAAGCCCAGCTCCTCAATCTCCCGGCCGTGATATTTGCGGATGGTCGCCTGGTAAATTTCCAGGTTCCGGTACTGGCCCTGTCCCGGCGAATGGTCCATAAAGGAAATTTCATGCACCATCCCCCCGGCAATCATGGCCTTTGCAATCTCAAACGCCGCCAGATTGTCAATCTCGATGCGCAGGTGGAAGCGGTGGTGGATCAGGTGGTTCCGGTCGTGAATATCCCGGATGAGGGCGGCCATCTTTTCCACATTCTCCCGGGTGCGGAGGGGAGATTTTCCGAAAAGCTCGTCCTTGAGGAGGGAGAAGGAATGATAGATGGTGGTGATCCCCAGGTGGAGCAGCTCCCGTTCGCACTCCTTGAGGGCCAGCTCAAAGTCGAACTGGGCGGTGGGGCGCGGGAGAATGAACTGCTCGATTTTGTCCGAATGGATGTCAAAAAAGCCCGGGGTGATGTAGCGGCCGTGGGCGTCGATGACCCGATCGGCCGGGGGGATTTCGTCGGCAATGGAGTGGATGCGGTCGCCGTCGATGACCAGGACCTTGCCGTCCAGGATGCGGTCCGGCTGGACGATGCGGCCGTTCTTGATTGCAATCACAGAAAGAAAGCCTCCTTACAGCAGAGAGTGAACAAGCTGCTGGGTGTATGCGTGCTGGGGGTCCTCCAGAATCTGGTCGGTCAGGCCGCTCTCGATGATCTTTCCGTCCAGCATGACGATGGTGCGGTCGGCGAGCATTCGGATGACCGCCAGGTCGTGGGAAACCAGCAGGATGGAGATGCCGTACTTGGCCCGGATCCTGCGGATAAGGTCGAGGACCCTGGCCTGCACCGACAGGTCCAGGCCGGTCGTCACCTCGTCGAGCAGCAGAAGCGAGGGGTTGTTGGCCAGCGCTTTGGAAATCTGCACCCGCTGCTGCATGCCGCCGGAAAAGTTCTTCGGCGCCTCGCTCATGCGGGAGGTGAGGATTTCCACCGCCTCCAGAAGCTCCTTGGCCCGCGCTGTCATCTGGCCTGCGTTGCGGCTGCCGGCGGCAATAATCTTTTCGGCGATGTTGGAGGCGGCGGAGTAATCCATCCGCAGCCCCCGGATGGGGTTCTGGTAGACCATCCCCATCATGGTATTCTTGATCTGCCGCTTTTCGGCGGCGCTCGCCTCCCAGATGCTCTTTTTCCCGTCCTCATAGAGCTTCAGGAAGGCGCTCCCGGAGGTGGGGGTGAGGTCGAAGTAGAGGCTCTGCATCAGGGTGGATTTCCCCGATCCGCTCTCCCCTACGATGCCCAGCACCTCGCCGGGAAAGACATCGAGAGAGAGGTCGTTGGCGGCCCAGACCGTCCCGCAGCGGGGGCAGCGGTTCTTTTCCAGGCTCTCTTTGCAGTGGGGGCAGCCCTCCCCGTAGCGCACCGTCAGGTTGCGGACGCTCAAAACGGGCGTTTCCTCAAGTCTCATCTGGAACGCACCTCCTTGCAGTAGGATGTGTCGGAGCACTGGTAATACCGTTCGCCTGTGGCGGAATCGTAAATTTCATCCAAATAGGTATCGGTGCTGCCGCAGAGCCGGCACTTCTTGCCGGTAAAATCCTCTTTCTCAAAGGGGACGTCGTCAAAGGCGAGGGAGACGACCCTGGTGTGCGGCGGGACGGCGTAAATCTTTTTCTCCCGCCCCGCGCCGAAGAGGTAGAGGCACTCCGCCTCGTGGAGCTTCGGGTTGTCGAACTTGGGGATGGGGCTGGGGTTCATGATGTAGCGGTTTTCCACCGTGCAGGGGTATTCGCTGCCGATGGTGACCTTGCCGTATTTGACTAAGCTCTCGTAAAGCTGGAGCCAGATGCCGGCGTAGTCCATCTCGGCGTGCATCTTCTTGGTGACCTCCTCCTTGGGCTCGACAATCCGCAGGGGTTCCGGCGTGGGGACCTGCAGGACCAGAATCTGATCGTTTCTCAGGGGGATTTCCGGAACGCGGTGGCGGGTCTGGATGATGGTGGCGTCCTGGGTGCGGGTGGTGCAGGGGACGCCGGTGCACATTTTCACGAATTTCTTGATATTGACGGCGTTGACGCTCTCGTCGCTCCCCTGGTCGATGACCTTTAAGGTGTCCTCCGGCCCGATGAGGGAGAGGGTGAGCTGGATGCCGCCGGTGCCCCAGCCGCGGCCGATGGGCAGTTCCCGGGATCCGAAGGGGACCTGGTAGCCGGGGATGGCCACCGCCTTGAGGACGCTGCGGCGGATTTCCCGCTTGGAGCCCTCGTCTAAAAATGCGTAGTTATAATTGTCATTCATGGTTTTCCCTCCGGGTTTTGCGGACTGCATCCAGTTTGGACTGGAAGGTGACGTAATGAGGCAGCTTCAGGTGGGAAATAAAGCCGTTCATTTCCAGGCTGTCCCCGTGCATCAGGACGAATTCCTCGTCCTGGCTGGGGTAATCCCCGCCCTGGTTCAGCTCATGGTCCAAAACGGCCATGGCGATGGCCTTGTTTTCGTTGCGGCCGAAAATTACGCCGTAGCCGCTGGCCAGTTTCAGGCGGTCCTTGTCGTCGGCCTCGTTAAAGACCTCCACCTCGGTAATCAGGACCTCCCCCAGCCACAGGCTTTCGGACTCATCCTGGAGATAGGGCACCTCGATTTCCAGATACCCGGTGCGCAGCTCCCCGACGGTGGGATGGACCTGCCCGAAGCCGCGCAGGACCGAGTAAGCCAGGCCGGAAATAAAGCCCATATCCGCCCGGGTAAGGGTTTGGAGCCGGGCGCTCCGGGGGGCAGGGAATTCCAGAAGGTTCTGGGTCACGTCAAAGGGCGGCGTCTCGTCTGCGGGGAAGCGGTCGATGAGCCCTTCTTCCTTGAGCCCGTCCGATACCCGCGCACAGGGTTCCGGCGAAACCGGCTCCTGCGCCGCGATTTCATCCTGCATCCGGCTGCGGAGAGCGGCGGCGTCCTCGTGTTCCAGGTCAAAATTCATCAGGCGGTGGGTGTAGTCGTAGGTAGCGCCCAGAATCTGGCCGCCCCGGATGTCCTTAAAGGCGGCGGAAATGCGGCGGACAACCCGCATCCCGGCGGTATCGGCGGTCCGGGTATCGTAGCTGCGCTTCAGGGTGGAGCGGTAAGCGCGCAGAAGGAAAACCGCCTCCTCGGCGCTGCCCTCGCACTGCTTAAGAGCCAAGGCGGCATACCGCCGGGAATAAAGCCCCGCCTCGCTCATGACCCGGTCCACCAAAAGCCCCATCTTCTCCTCAATGACTTCCAGCTCCAGGTCCTTGCCGGTGCCGCTGCGGTAATACTCCAGCAGGCGGATGCTGGCCTCAATGGCCTCCTCGCCGCCGGAAACTGCAACATATGCCATTTACGCTTCCTCCCTTTTTACCAGTCTCGGGATGCAGTAGAAGGTTCCGTCGGGGGAAAGCAGCAACAGGTCAATCCCCTCCGGGTACTCGTCGCGCCGGGCGTCCCGCAGGCGGACGGCTTCGGCGGCCGTCCGGGAAATCGGGACATGCATCCGCCCGGCAATTCCCGGCCCGAAAAGCACGGCGTCCTCCTCCCCTTCCCGGCTGTCGGCAATAATCAGGGTGGCCGACAGGTGGGGATTTTCCAGCGTCCCGCATTTCGCGGCGGATACCGCCTCCGGGAGCCGGGAAGGACTGGTGACGAAAAGGTAGTCCGCCCGGGAAAGGTCCGCCGCGGCGGAATGGGTCAGGAGGTGAATCTGCTCCTCCAGCGCCCGGTCCCCCGGGCAGCAGAAGCAGACGCTGTTGTCCAGCAGCGTCATGGCTGCCGCCAGCATCGCGGGCTTCTCGCCGTAGAGCTTCCCCGCGGCCTCCGCAGCCGACACCCGCCGGCCGGGATTGGCCATGGCTTCCAGAATGGCGCGGAAGGTCTTTTGGGAATCGAAAACTTCGTCAAAAGTATGCAGCTTTTTCATTGGGCGGCCTCCGAATCCATGGATGTAAAGTTGACCATCGTTTTGAGGAACATGGCGTTTTCCCGGGCGGCGGACGCATCCTGCTCCGTCTGAAGCGCTTCCAGCTCCGCGTACCGCCGGAACACGCCCTTGCTGCACGCGGCGTCGATGACGGCCATGTCCAGCACCTTGTCAAAATCGTCCCCCACCATGACCGCCGTTCCCTTGACGCCCTCCAGTTCCACGATGGCTTCGCAGACAACGACCTCCCCCAGGTAAAAGAGGACGCCCTGCACCGGGTCGCGCATCTTAATCATCGCCAGGGATTTTTCCGGAGCCTTGACCACAACCGCTTCATGCTCCGCCTTGATTTCGTCCGCCAGTTCCCTGACCCGGGCCGCGTCCGCCCGGGCGAGAATTTTGGAAATTGTCCTTTTGTTCATATGCATGCTGCCCTCATTTCACTTTTGCCTTGATTTTGGTGGAAATCGCTTCCAATATGACGACGGCGATCACGACGATATAGGTGAGCATTCCCATTTCGTGAAGGTCAAAATAGAAGCTGCCCGCCATAAAGAGGTTGAAGCCGATGCCGCCGGCCCCTGCCGCAGCGCCCATGGCCACAGCGTTTGCGAAGTTGATTTCAAAGCGCATGAAGGTCCAGGCGACCATGGAGGTGATGGCGGCCGGGACAACCGCCTGGCAGACAATCTGCCAGTAATTGGCGCCGTTGGCTTTGAGCGCCTCAATGACGCCCGGATCGATCTCCTCGATGGATTCCGCGTAGGCTTTGGTTAAGTAGGCAAAGCTGTGGAAGGTGAGCCCCACCACGGCGGCGACGCTCCCGAGCCCTGCCGACACCGCGAAAATCAGCACCCACAGCACCGTCGGCACGGCGCGGACCACCGCGATGATGCTTTTGACCACATTGACCGACACCGGCCCCGCCAGGTTCCGGGCGCAGAGCAGCGAGCAGAAGAAGGCCAGCACCGCCCCCAGAATGGTGGACAGCGTCCCCAGGCAGAAGGTCACCAGCAGCTGGTACAGAACGCCTCCCACCGTATCCCGGGAAAGCTCCGGCTCCAGGAACACTGTTTTAATGTTGTGAAGGGTTTCCAGCACCGCCTCGGCAAAGTCAATATTCTGGTAATCAAAGGTCAGGAATGCCGCAGCCGTCAAAATAAGCAGCACTGCAATCAGAAGGTTTACGGCCAGCCTGCTTTTATTTTTCGCCGCAATGCGGATTTTTCCGCTGCGGGAACGGGAAACCGCCTTCTCCAGCTCCACCGGGAGCAGGGGGCGGACCGCAGCCATATCGGTCATGATAATACCACCTTTCGGATTCGGTTGGACGCCGTTTCAATCACCAGAACCAGCACGACGATGGAGAGGATGACAAGGCTCGCCGACGAAAAATCCAGCCGTTTGTAATAAAGGTCAAAGAGATACCCGATGCCGGTCGCCGTCAGGATGCCGATCAGGGTGGAGCTGCGGATATTGGTTTCAATCATGTAGAGCACCCAGGTGGTGATTCCGGCCAGGGAGGACGGGATGATCCCCTGGAACACGAGCTGGATAAAATTGGCGCCCGTGGCTTCCAGCGCCTCCACGCAGCTGGCGCTCACCTCGTCAACCGTTTCGATAAAAGCCCGGGTGAGCAGGCCGAAGGTGGTGAAGAACAGGGCGAAAAAGCCGGTGAGGATGTTCTGTCCAAAGGAGAACATCAACAGCATGGCCCACACCACATCCGGCACATTCCGGAAAAACGCCGCCACAATCCGGACCAACCGCTTGACCACGCCGTTGATGCGGGTGATGCCGGACCCCAGAAGGCTGAAAAAGAAGGCGAACACCGCGGCCACAACCGTCACCGCCACCGACAGAAGCGCCGTTTCCAGAAGCCGGTCCAGAATCCGCGGCAGGCGTTCCAGCGCCTCCTGGTCCGGGATAAGGTTTTCGGCAATCCACGCGGCGGCGTCCGGGAATGAGGCCGCCCCTTTTACCAGGCTGAATTCCGTCACCCACGAAGTTGCGGCAAAAATTACGATGACCGCCAGGAACACCGCCGTATAGATGAGCTTCCGCCTGCGGAAAATATCTGCGTTTTTTTCCATATCCTCACCCCAGCTTATCCATAATCAGGTCATTGGCGCCCGACTGGTAAATTTCGTGGATGACCTCCCCCGTCAGCCGGCTGGACGGCCCGTCGTAGACAATCCGGCCGCCCGACACGCCGATTATGCGTTCAGAATAGCGGATGGCCACATCCACCTGATGAAGGTTGACCAGGCAGGTGATCTTCTTGGTCCGGTTGATCTCCTTGAGGTGGTCCATGATGACCTTGGAGGACTTGGGGTCCAGGGAGGCGATGGGCTCGTCGCAGAGGATGAGCTTCGGCTTCTGCATGATGGCGCGGGCAATGCCCACCCGCTGCTTCTGTCCGCCGGAAAGCTCGTCGCAGCGTTTGTACGCCTGCTCCGCCAGCCCCATTTCCTGAATAATGCGGAAAGCCCCCGCTTTTTCCTCCTCCGTGTACCGGCCGGCCATTCCGCTCAGCGTGGATTTCTGCCCCAGAAGGCCGTGGAGCACGTTCTCCACGACGCTCAGCCGGTCCACCAGGTTGTAGTGTTGGAAGATCATGCCGGTTTTGGTCCGCACTTTCCGCAGGTCCTTCTTTCCCATTTTCGTAATGTCCTGGCCGTCGAACAGAATCGCGCCCCGGGTGGCGTCAACCAGGCGGTTGGCGCAGCGCATCAGGGTGGATTTTCCGGCTCCGGAGGGGCCGATGATGGACACGAACTCCCCCTCTTCCAACGAAAATGTAACGTCCTGCAGCGCCTGGGTCACATTGTTGTAGGTTTTGCTTACGTTTTGAAATTCAAGCAGTGCCATTCCGTGCCGCTCCTTTTTGTCAGTTTCTGCCTTACTCGCCCAGATTGCGGATGGGGTCGAACCAGGAATCTTCCACCAGGACAAACCGTTCGCTGTCGGTCTTTTCAAACATGCCCACGCCGTCGGAATCCTCCGGCACAAAGATCAGCTCGTTGTTGGCCACCTCGTCCGAGGTGAACAGCTCCTGAATGGCCTCCACGTCGGCGGGGTCCAGCGCGTCGGAATTGTAGGCAAAGGGCCCGTTCAGGACAGGGGTGGATTCAATGATGACAAACTGCGCGCCGGTTACGGTGTCAAAGGGGGCGTTGGCGTCGTCATTGATGGTATAGACCGAACCTTCCGCGTTTTCCTCGCCTTCCGTGCAGGCAGCGTAGGGGGCGATTTCCGTATCGCAGAAGGCCGCCACATCGGCGTTGCCGGCCAGCAGGTTGAACGCGGAACCCTGGTGAGAGCCGCCGAACAGCACCTGAGAGAAGAGCATATCGCTGCCGCCCTCAATCAGGTCGTCCTCGGTCAGGTCCTCCCACCCCTCTATCTGGCTGAAATGGCTGATGATGGAGCTGGTGGGCACCGCAAAGCCGGAAGTGGAACTGTTGGAAACGAAGGAAATCCGTTTTCCGGCGATGTTGTCGATGGAGTAGCCGTCGCCGTCGGTATATTCCCCTTCGTCGCCTTTATTGACGGCAAGGAAGCTGTAGTAGAGGGCGTCGTCCAGGGTGCCGGAAGCGCCGGAGTTGACAAAGAGGGGTTCCACCGCATCGTTGGCTTCTTTGGCTTCAATGTAGCCCTGAGCGCCCATAAAGCAGATCTGCGCGGTGCCGCTGGCCAGGGATTCGATGGCGATGGCATAGTCGGTGGTCAGGCGCTGCTCCACCTCTTTGCCGGTAGCCTGCTTAAACAGGCGGGCATATTCCTCGCGGGCGACGTCGTAATCCTCCGCCGACTCATTGGGATACCAGACCAGGGTGATGGTGTCGGCATAGCTGCCGCCGGAAGCGGCGGCGCTGGATTCCGCGCCGGAGGAAGCGGTCTCGCTGCCGGAATCGGCGGACTGGGACGAGCCGTCTGTTCCGGAATTGCAGCCCGCCAGCATGGTGGCAAAGAGGGCGGCGGCGAGAGCGGAAGCGAACAGTTTCTGAATTTTCATCACAATTCTCCTTTTACTTAAAACGGTTTAAAACGGTGCGGCTGCGGCTTTGAAAACGGCGGGACGCCCTCTGGTTTCCGAATCAATTTCCGAAACGGCGTCCGGCCGGGGCCGCAGGGGCGGATGTTCCCGCCCTTCTGCTTATCTGTTTTGCTGAAATTGCGGGCCGGGCGGGTCAGCAGCCGGCGGACTGGCGGAGGTAGCCGTCAAAAATCTCCAGAACCCGCCGGATGTCCTCCGGATAGATTTCGCCGATGTTTCCGATGCGGAAGGTTTCCGCGTCGGTGACCTTTCCGGGATAGATGGCGTAGCCCCGCTCCTTGATGTAGCGGTACATGGTGTCAAAATTGCCGGGGAAATTGTCCGGGTAATGGAAGGTGGTGATGATGGGGCTTTGAACCTCCGCCGGAACATAGGGGCGGAAGCCCATCTGCTTCATCCCTTCGACCAGCAGGCGGTTGTTTTCCGTATAGCGTTTCTGGCGGGCTGCGACGCCGCCTTCCCGCTCCAGTTCACGCAGCGCCTGGGCAAAGGCGAGCACGGTATGCGTGGGGGAAGTGAAGCGCCATTTGCCGTCCTTTTCCATCGCCTGCCACTGGTCGTAGAGGTCCAGGGAAAGGCTCCGGGCCCGGCCGCGGCACTGTTCCAGCGCTTCCCGGCGGGCGATGATGAAGGAAAAGCCCGGAACGCCCTGGATGCATTTATTGGCGGAGCTGATGAGGAAGTCGATTCCCAGTTCCTCCACCGGGATTTCAATCCCCCCGAAGCTGGACATGGCGTCCACAATCAGGGTTTTGCCGGCCCCCTTTACCGCCCGGGACACGGATTCCAGGTCGTTCAGGATGCCGGAGGTTGTTTCGCAATGGACGATGGCCGCATGGGTAACGGAAGGGTCCTCCTCCAGGCGGCGGCGAATCTCCTCCCCATCGGGCCTGACGCTGTAGGGAGTTTCATAAAGCGCGTAATTCAGCGCCGCATGCTCCGCGATGCTGCACATTCTGCGGCCGTAGGAGCCGTTGGCGGCGACCAGCAGCTTATCGTCCGGGTCCACCGCGCTGGTCAGCACGGATTCCACTCCAAAGGTCCCGCTCCCCTGCATCAGCACCGCGGTATAACGCTCCTCCGACGCGCCGGCAACCTTCAGCAGCTTGCTGCGAATCTCCTGGGTGATCTGTTTATAGTCATCGTCCCACGTACAGTGGTCCACCATCATCTCTTTTTTGACCGTTTCGGTGGTTGTCAGCGGTCCGGGGGTCAGCAGCTTATACATGAGTCTCCTCCTTCACTGGTTTTTACAAGCCCAATTATAACGGGATTTCCCGCGGGATACCAGCAAGCGGCTGTAACAACTACGTATAAATCCGGGCGCGGAATGCCGCAGAAATCAGAGGAAACTTTACGGTCGAACGGCAAAATCCGGTAAATACCGGCAGTTTCACATGAAATTCGGCGTTTTTCCCGCCATTTCTGTGCAGAAACCTCATTCCCCGCTTTTCCATCCGTATAGGAAACTTTTACTTGTCTCAAATTCGGACAAATTCCCGCTAAAAACCGGGGAAAGCAGACAGGACGCCGTATGCGCACGGCGTCCTGTCTGTTTTTTTTTCGCTATTCGATTTCAATGCCGCTCTGACGGTAAAGGCGGCGTGTATCCTCGTGAATATCCCCGTCCATAATCAGGTGGTCCACCTGGCAGGCGGACAGGGCAAGTTTTTTGGAGCGCATCCCCAGCTTGCTGGAGTCCATAACAGCGACCACCTGGCCGGAGCACTCCGCCAGGATCTGAATGACGCCGATTTCCGAAAGGCGGAAATCCGTATAACCGTCCGTCTCATTGACCGCGTTGATGGACAGGAAGCAGACATCCGGAAAGAAGCTGCGGAATTCCCGCTCGCAGGCTGCGCCGTAGGTGGAGCGTTCCACGTGGTCCAGTTCCCCGCCGATAATAATCAGGCGGATCAGGGAGTTTTTGCGCAGCTCATCCGCGGCGGCCAGGTTATTGGTGACGACGGTAATACCCTCGCAGCTTCGGGCGATTTCCTGCGCCAAAACGGTGTTGGTCGTTCCGGAATTCAGGGCGACGACGTTCCCCCGCTGGATATAGCGCAGCGCCTTCCGGGAAGCCTCCCGCTTTTTGTCCTCGTTGACCACCTCCCGGGCAGTAAAATTGGCGGCGGACAGGTGCGATGCCGGGAGGCATGCGCCGCCATGGACGCACTTTACCATCCCATTCTGCTCCATCAGCTTAAAATCCCGCCGGACGGTATCCGGGGATACGCGGAGGAGCTCGCTAACCTCCCCCACCTTTACGACTCCCCGCAGCTGTATCTGCTTGATAATCCAGTCAATTCGTTCGCTTTGCAGCATCATTCCCGTGTTGCTCCTTCCATTTTGATAAGCCTATTATAGCCTCCTTTTTCCCGCATCACAAGCAAAAACATGTCAAAAAATGATATGCGGCGCGTGTGCAGGCGGAAACGAAATCCCTCTCATATAAAACGGACTGAAAAAACCTTTGACAATTCGCGCGGGTTATGATATAATAAAAAAGCTCTCAGAGGTTCCGCAGCAAAGGCCGTTCAGCCGGCTAAATGCGGGCGGCGAGAAATTAAATATGCAGATGTATCGAAGTGGTCGTAACGAGAACGACTCGAAAGGTTGTTCTGGACTGGCCGTTTCGTCCGCATCAAACCGCGTAACGGCGGGCTTTTTTCGGGGTAGGAATCCCCCTAAATTCCTGTTATCTTGCATCGAATTCTCGCATTTTTCCGAATGTCTTGCGAACGGTGCCTGAAAATTGAATACGGAGATGTACCCAAGCGGTTGAAGGGTCCGGATTCGAAATCCGGTAGGCCGGTTCTGCCGGTGCAAGGGTTCAAATCCCTTCATCTCCGCCAGAAACGGACACCAATTGTGATATAATAGGTGTCCGTTTTTTATTGAAAACAGAAAGGGAGGAATCGAATGACTTCTTTAGTTCTGGAAATACCGAGCCTAATACATCAAACGGAATATAATCGTGTTATGGACAGATGGGAACAGTTAGAAGAAAATATTCAGCCCGAATTAATGCGTAGGGGTAATACTCCTTTTGAAAAGTGGCTGGAATATTGCGAGGATGACCGTACGACAGGATCAATGTTATCTACTCATGTTCCATGCACTTTGTATTTTGCACTGAACGAGCAAAGAGAAATTGTCGGCAGTATCATAATAAATCATATGGACACGAAACGGGGGCATCTTCATGCGGGCATTGTTCCTTGGTGCAGAGGAAAAGGTTACGGTACTGCTATGCTTGCTCTTGCCTTAAAGGAGTGTCAAAAAAAGGGTATCCGAAAAGTGCATATTTGCCCAAACAGCAAAGATAATGTGTCCGCTATACATGTTATTTTAAAGAACGGCGGATACTTATTAGAAGAATTTGTTGATGATGAGCGTGTAATTCAACGTTATGAGATCATTCTTGCTTAATACTGATAAGTTGATACCGTGTATAAGTTTTAACGAATAACTTGTGTGGTGTAAAAATGAATCGTTAACTTTTATCAGGCTTAGTCTGGAGCAGAACGCGCACTTACGTTGCGCTGCGGATAAGTCTTTTTTCATCTCCGCCAAGATTCTGACGCGCAAAATATGGCCCCAGGGCCGAATTCATCAAGGAAAAGGAGAACCATCATGACACTGACAGAACTTTTCATCCTGGCCGTCGGCCTTTCCATGGACGCTTTCGCCGTCGCCATCTGCAAGGGGCTTTCGCTGCGGCAGATGAGCTGGAAAAAGGCCTGCATTGTGGGGCTGTATTTCGGCGGATTCCAGGCGGGAATGCCGCTCATCGGCTATTTTCTCGGCGTCCAGTTCCGCAATTACATCACGGCCTTTGACCACTGGATCGCCTTTATCCTGCTGGCGGTAATCGGCGGCAACATGATCCGCGAAGCCCTGTCCGGGGAAGAAGAGGGCGGCGGCAGCGAATCGGTGGGCTTTAAGGAAATGAGCGTCCTGGCGCTGGCCACCAGCATCGACGCCCTGGCAGTGGGGGTGACGCTGGCCTTCCTTCAGGTGGACATTGTGCCGGCCGTTTCCTTTATCGGCGTCATTACTTTCCTCCTGTCCATGGCGGGCGTCAAAATCGGCAACCTTTTCGGCAGCCGCTGGAAAGCCAAAGCCGAAATCGCAGGCGGCGTCATCCTCATCCTCATCGGCCTGAAAATCCTGCTGGAGCACCTCGAACTCCTGCCTTTCTGACAATCGGACAGCGCAAAGCCCCCGGAACGCCTGCCAACGTTCCGGGGGCTGCTCTTTGGCGGGATTACCAAAGCAGACCTGCCTTCTTGCGGTAGAAGGGTTCGGTCTTTTGGAGAATATCTTCCGCGAATTTTTCGTTGCGGCGGACAATGTCCAAGCCGTCCCCTTCCTTCAAATAGGGTTTCGCCTCTTCGGCGATGGCGGGGAACATGGTTTTGGCGTCCTCCGGCTCTCCCTCGTAATCAATTACGAGCATATAGCGGGGCTTCTTGGTGCCTTCCCGCAACGCCATCAGCATCCAGGCTTCCTGGACCTCTTTCTGTTTCTTCTTGAAGAATTTCTGAAGGGCTTCTTCCATCTCCACCGGCTCGTTCTTGGGCCGTCCCAGCAGGAAACGGGGCGGAACAGCTTTCCGCAGGGCCTGAAGCCGCTTGGGCAGGCCCTCCAGCATTTCGGTGGTCAGCGTCACGTTATGAGAAAAGGGGTTGACAACCAGCCCTTTGATTTTGTCCGCATCCGCGTGCTTAATCAGCGCCAGGCATTCTGCCAGATTCAGCAGGACAAAATCCCGCTTCTCCTCCTTGGCCCACTTTTTCATAGCCTCATCGTCGGTAAAAGCCAGGAAAAAGCGGTCTCCCTGAGGGTTATTGATAACATACTGCTGGATTTGGGTGCCCTTGGGAACCTGGCCGTCAATCACCGGTTCGGAAAAAATAACCGGAGACAGGAAACGCGCCCGCATCAGGGTGGAAATCATATCCAGCTCATGTCGGGGAGTCTGTTCCTTAATAAACGCCTCCATTGCCGCAACTGCGGCGGGATTTGAAGTAGATTTGTTAATTTCCATGGTCTTGCAGGGAAAAATCCCCCACTCCTTTCATTGGGTACTCCTCACAGGAAGATTCTCTTGGTATTAGTATATCACAAAAACAGTCAAAAAAAAAGGGGGATTTTCGCCTTACACTGTATAATTTGTAAAATATTCACATTTAGAACAAATTATGGCCATAAAAGCAGGACGCAAACGTCATTTACATTGGTCCCGGTGGGCCCTGTAATCCACAGATTCCCCACCTTTTGGAGGGCGTGGTAGGCGTCGTTCTCCGCCAGCGCCGCCGGGATTGACACCCCCGCCCCGGCAAGAGCCTCCGCCGTGCAGCCGTCGGCGAACCCGCCCGCAGCGTCGGTCGGGCCGTCCGTTCCGTCCGAACCCGCGGCAAGCAGGACGGCCGGGAGCCCGCAAAGCCCCTCGGCCGCCGCCAGTGCGAGCTCCTGGCATCTCCCGCCCAGCCCCTTTCCGCGGAGCTCCACCACCGTCTCCCCTCCGGCAATCAGCGCCGCGGGACGGGTAAGACAGGGGAGCCGGGCGCGGGCCTCGGACGCCAGCAGCCGCCCGGCCTCCTTCGCCTGGCAGGAAAGGCGGTCGGTCAGAAGCTCCGCCCCGTAGCCGCGCTTTTCTGCCGCCGCGGCGGCAGCCCGGCAAAGGCGGGAGACGCTGCCGATGACCTGATATTCCGCGTTTTCCAGGACCTTCGGCGTCTCCTTTCTGAGACATTCCCGCGCCGCTTCGGAAAGCCGCAGGCCATACCGGCGGGCAACTTCCTCCGCTTCCCGGCAGGTGGAGGGGTCCGGGCAGGCAGGGCCGGAAGCGATGATGTCGGGTCGGTCGCCCAAAACGTCGGACAGCAGCACCGAAACCACCTTTGCCGGCGCGCACCGCCGGGCGAACCGCCCGCCCTTCACCCCGGACAGGCGCTTCCGCACGGCGTTGATCTCCTCGATGGAGGCGCCGCAGGCCAGAAGCTGCCGATTGACATCGGCCAGCTCCTCCAAAGGGATGAGGGGGTACTCCAGCAGGGCCGACCCGCCGCCGGAAACCAGAAACAGTACGGTGTCCTCCGCGGTCAGGCCGGAAACCATCTCCAACAGCTCCTCTGCCGCCCGGACGGCGGCCTCACCCAGAACCGGATGGGGCGCCTCCCGGATGAGGAGACTGCCGATGGGGCCTTCGCTGTGGCCGGTTTTGGTAATCACGATTCCCCGGGAAATCCCCTCCGGCCCCAGGACGCCGTAAGCGGATTCCGCCATCCGCCAGGCAGCTTTTCCCACCGCCGCCAGAATCACGGGCCTGGGGAAGCGCATCCCCGCCAGCGCCCGGCGCACCGCCTCATCCGGCAGGCAGGTGCGGACCGCCTCCCGGACGATTTCCGCCGCATCCCGGCGCATATCTTCCAGATGTTCCATGCAAAAACCTCCTATCCTGCTTATTATACTCCTGAAAGCAAGTTTTTTCTATCCCTGTTTTGCATTCGGCGGAAAACGCATTGAAAGCCGGCTTCGCGGATGATATAATGAATTTATTCCGGGAAGGATTTTCTTCCAACAATACATGCATCCGCCCCTGCCGTTCGGATCATCGCATGGGTGCTGTAGGGTCAGGGGTTCCCCGCCCACCGGATTTTCCGGAATGTTTTTCCCTTTTATGCGGGCGAACACAGTTCGCCCCTACAATACGTTTTTCCGGAATGTTATTCCCACTTTATACTTTTCAGGAGGGCTGCTTTGTGATTCTGCCAATGAACAGCGAAATCCGGCCAAAAGTAAACCAGCTGATTGCCGACGAATGGGCGGGCCCCATGATTGTTACCAAAGGCATTGTGCACGACACATCCGGCGCGGATGGATTCGTTTCCGTTGACGGCGGGGAATTGACGGGCTACATCCTCTATGCCGTAAACGGAGGGGAATGCGAGATATTGGCCCTGCAAAGCCTGCTGGAAAACCGCGGGATCGGTTCCGGCCTGATTCGGGCGGTGATTGAAACCGCAAAGAGCCGCCGCTGCACCCGGGTCTGGCTGATTACCACCAATGACAACATCCATGCAATCCGCTTTTATCAAAGGTTCGGGTTTGAGCTGAAGGGCGTTTTCCTCAACGCCCTGGAGGAATCCCGGAAGCTGAAACCATCCATTCCGCTGCTCGGCAATGAAGGGATTCCGTTAAAGCATGAGTTCGAGTTCAGCTGGACGCTGTAGCCCGCCGGATGTCATCCCGCCGGGACCCCCGCGCGGCTTTGGACAAAAGCACCTGGGGAAATCCGCCGCCGTGCGCCATGTGCTATAATAAAGCTGCGAAAGGAGGGAACCGGATGGATTACCGAAACATCCTGCAAAAGGTCCTGGACTCCATGGACGAAAACCTTGGGGAGGAACTGGCGATTGGGCAGATTGCAGGGGAAGCGGGCTTCTCCCGCTGGCATTTCAGCCGCATTTTTGAGGAGACAGTCGGCATTTCCCCGGCCCATTACCGGACCCTGCGGCGGCTCCAGTATGCCATTTACGCGGCCCAGCGGGGCCAAAGCCTGCTGGACGCGGCGCTGGCATACGGCTTTGACAGCTATGCCGGTTTTTATAAGGCGTTCCTCCGGGAATTCGGGTGTTCCCCTTCCGCCTATCTTCAGAAAACGCCGGCCCGGCCGCCGGCGCGTTTCCAACTGGAAAAGGAGGCATACAGAATGCTGACACACGAGACAGCCCGAAAGGTCCTGCGCCGCTGGGGAATGGAGCAGGCGTCCCTGGAGGAGTACCGCTACCCTTCCAGCGGCTATCCCTGCGAAAGCCGCCTGTGGGTGGACAAAACATATCTGCTCCAGGAAGGAGCCGCGCCCGGCGTGCTGGAAAAAGAACGGGAAATGGCGCAGCTGCTCCGAAAAGGCGGGTTTGCCGCCCCCCATTACCTGCCGGACAGTTCCGGCTCCACGATTGCGGAGGAGGAAGGGCGCTGGTTCAGCCTTTATACCCTTCCGGAAACTGTGCCGCTGATGGCGGCAGAACTGATGAAACCGGGCGGGGAAACACTGGCGCGCCGGGTGGGCGCAGCCATCGCCGGGATGCATCGGGCGATTGGCGGCTGCGGCCTGCCGCTTGAGGAGCGGGACCTGGAAAAAGAAGCGGGAGAATGGGCCCTGACAGCGGTCAAACGGGAGGGGATCCTCCCCCTGGAGCTTTGCAGCCGGTGGGAGCGGGAATTCCCGGCGCTGCACCGGACGCTTCCCCGCCAGCCGGTGCATCGGGGGCTGAACCCCGGGAACGTCCTGTTCGACGGAGAACGGGTCATCGGCTTTCAGGAATGGAACCTGAGCACCCGGGAAGCCCGCATCTTCGACCCCTGCTGCTTTGCTGCCGCCGTCTTATCCGAAACCTGGGGGAAGATGGAGCCGGACGGCTGGAAGGGAATGCTTGCCGCCATCCTGGACGGCTATGACAGCGTTGCCCCCCTGTCCTCCGCGGAACGGGAAGCGGCGCCGCTGGTCATCCTGGCCAACCAATTTGTTTTCATCGCCTGGACTGCCGAACGGGAAAAGCTCGCCCCCATCGCCAAAGTTAACCGCGAAATGACCCTTTGGATCTGGAAAACCCTTTTTTGCTGACGGCAGCCCGCCAGCCGCCTTTTTCCTCGGGATGACCGCGGAACATCCATCCTGCCGCGGTTTTTCCGGTTTTTGAGAATAAGCAATCGGGACGGCCCCAAAGGGCCGCCCCGGTAATTTTTATGCGGATTTTTAGCGAGCGGTTCCTGGCGCGCAGCTTGTCGCGCGCCGGCCAAAGCGTTTCGCGAGGTACAACGACTGCGTCAGCTTAACGGCCCGGTTACCGGGCTATTCTTGGCGGATGGCGGTGAGGGCGCTGATTTTCACTGCGCGGTTGGCCGGAGAGAACCCGGACACCAGCCCCACCAGCGTGGCGAACGCCAGCGCGCCGAGGGCAAGCCACCACGGAATGATGGACACCCCGCCGATGCCGATGCCGCCCACATCGTAAATACTGCCGGTTGCGCCCCCTCCAAAGGTGTTAATCAGGAAGGAAATGAGATAGCTGAGCCCCAGACCGATAACGCCGCCGATAAATCCGATGGTCCCGGCTTCCATCAGGAACATGGCGCGGATGTTGCCCACCACGCAGCCCAGCACCTTCATCACGCCGATTTCCCGGGTGCGCTCATAAATGGACATAATCATGGTGTTGGTGATGCCCAGCGCCGCAACGAACAGCGAGATGGCCCCCAGTCCGCCGAAAATCATCTGCTGCTGGCGGGACTGTTCCTCCAGCGGTTTGCGGATGGTTTCCATGGAATTGGTATCGGAAAAGCCCAGCGCGTGAATGGCTTCTTCCACTTCGGCCACATTGTCCATGTCGTCCACCTTCACCACCACGGTGCTGTAGGAGAATTTTTTATTTTTATCCTCCTTGATGTTGTTGAGCTTCACATACTCCTGTTCCAGTTTGCGCATGTAATCCACGTCCATAAACACGCCATAGGGCGTGGGGTTCTTGTTCCAGTCGCTGACCAGAATGCCGGAGCAGGTCAATTTGTGGGTAGGCGCCTTTTTGCTGTTTTCGCTGTCGTCCTTCTGAATGACGGCGGTGAGCTTATCCTCCATCACGTTCACGGGCGGGTCCTCCCCCGCCTGCTGCATAACCCAGGTGTTCTGGCTCTTTTTGGGGTTATAGAAATTATAAAGGGCATCGGAGCCGAAAAGGACAATCCCCTCGTAATTCCCGTTTTCGGAAGTGGGCAGCGCCCCCTCCTGCACCTGATACCCGAATGCTTCCAGCGCGTCCATATCGACGCCGGTAATATTGCTGCTGTAAACGTATTTGCCGCTCTCGATCTGGAAAGCGCCCCAGTAGGTGGGGTCGTAAGAGGGGGTCAGCGCCGTAACGTGGTCAATGGCCCGGATCTGCTCCAGCATGCTGTCGTCCAGCGGTTCGCTGTCCGGCGTCGAGTTGTAGTTATAGATCTGGATCACCGTCAGATCCCCCATCTGGGCCAGGGAATCCTGCATGGTTTTCTGCATTCCCAGGCCCAGGGAGATCATGACCACGATGGCGCAGGTGCCGATGACCACGCCCATAACGGTGAGCAGGGTCCGCACCTTCCGCTTCCAGAGGTTGGAGAGGCTCATACGGGCCATATCTCCGATTCTCATTGCTGCTCTCCTTCGTCGTCATAATCGTCTTCCGCGTCCAAAGCCGCTTGTTTCTTCTTTTTCACAACCTTCCGCACCACGACGATGACCACAATCAGAACCACAACGCCGCCGGCCGCGATGGCAGCCCAGCCCCAGACGGGCATGCCGCCTTCCGCTTCCACGGGCATGTCGGGATCCAGCATATCGTCCGGGATTTCCGGCTCCACATACTCCATTACCTCGGTCTGGAACTCCTTGACAATCTCCTTGGTGTCGCCGTTGGCGTCCTCGTAGGTAAAGGTGACGGTGCCGGAGAGAGGCCCGGCCTGGGTGGGATTCAGGGTGAGGTCGTAGCCGTCGCTGGAGCCGGATTCCACGTTGCCGATATAGGTTTCCGTCTCAGCAGTGGTAAAACCGTCGCCCGCCACCTTCATGGAAAGGTTGAAAATGGTGGATTTGCCCTTGTTGACATAGGAAACGTAGCCGTTGAGGCTTTCGCCGAACATCACCGGCCCGTACATCTGGATGTCGGTCACTTCAAACCGGTCGGGCTGGATCAGCGGGATGGCCACTGTCTGGGTGACTTCCTTGGTGACCAGCTCGTCGTTGACAATGGCTTCATAGCTGAAGGCAAAGTCCACGCCGTAGGACTTGGGGCTGGCGTCAGCCTTGGGCAGGAGGTCGATGGTTTCGGTGACCGAGCCGCCCGCCGGGATGCTGTCGATGTAGAAGGTATTGGAGGAATTGGCGGGAGAGAACGCGCCGCCGGTCTGTTCATCCATGGTGGAGGAAATAGTGAGCTTGACGTTCCGAACCGCCGTTTTGCCGGTGTTGCGGATTACTGCGGAGAGGGTAAAGACCTCGCCGCCGGTGACGGCGGTGACGCCCTCGCCGTAGCTGTAGCTCTCAATCATCAGCTGCGGGGTGCTCTCGGTTTTGGGCGCATCCTCGTCGTCCACCGCCGGATTGCCCACCACGGGGACAAAGATTTTGGAGGTGTAGCTGCTTTCGCCGGAGGTCATGGTAACGTCCAGATTGTAGTTTCCGGAGGCCATTTTCTCGCTGGAGCAGAGGGAGAAAGAGAGTGTGGTGGAAGCCCCTGCCTTCAGGGAGCTGATGCGCTGGGAATCCACAGTGCCGTTCATGGTGAAGCCTTCGGTCGCCAGGCCGCCCAGGGCCACCTGGATATTCTCAAAGTCCGCCGTGCCGGTGTTCTGCACGGTGAGGCTCACCTTAAAGTTCCGGCCCGCATTGACCGAGGCGGGGTTCACCGAGTAGTTCACAACGCTGAGCTGGCCCGCGCCTTCTTCCTCCGGGGTTTTGCCGTTGACCTTGAGATAGGTTTCGATGGTTTCTTCCCGGGCTGCGCCGCCGTATTTGTAGGAAACGGTCAGGGTAACGGGGTAGGTGCCGCTCTCCAGGGAGGAATCGGCGCTGATGTCCAGTTCCACATCGTGGGTCCGTTCCCGGGAGAAGGTAAAGGTCTGGGTGGAGGAAGCGGTGTTGAAGTACACCTTATCCGGCAGCTTGGCGGTAATCTGAACGTCGCCGGAAATCCGCTTGGAGCCGCTGGTAACCGGGTAGGAGATCACAGCGCCCTTGCCCGCGTCGATGGAGGGGACCCGGGCGTTTTCGCCGATGCTGAAAATGTTGCCCGCAATGACGGGAGGGGTGGGGGTGTCGCCGCCGGTGTCATCGTCTACCGGGTCCTTGGTTGTGGCAACCGTCGCGACTGCCGAAGTGGATTCTAAAACGGTTTCACCGTTTTTATAATCCACATCAAAAGTTATTCCTGCATTGTGGGTGCCATCATAAGTGAAAGCTCCTGCGGAAATCGTTGCGGAATAGGTAAGTGTCCCTGCATTGAGTGTGATGGAACGTCCTGATACAGAAAGTTTACTGGTATCGTTATTACTTAACCCACCGTTTCCATTCGCTTTAATTGATATGGAGGTAGGAACATCGCTCGTCCAGTCACTTTGTGTAAATACTACTTGAATCGCCGGAGAAGAACCGAATTCGATGCTTCCCGTAGACGCCGTCGCCTCCGCGGACAGCGTCCCCGCCGCCATAACCGGCATCGCGGGCATCACGGATGCCGCAATCCAAATCATCATGCCGAACGCCGCCAGCAGGGCGGCTGCGCGTTTTGTCAATACTTTTTTCATAACTCACACTCCGTTCGGGGCGGGCTGCCCCTTCTGTTTTTCCGGCGCCAGATCTATATTTTTCTCCCGCCTGGCGGGCGGGTCCGGCGGCGCCTGCACCATAATCGACTGATTGGGCTCGTCGCTGACGATGCACCCGTCCACAAGGTGGATAATCCGGTCGGCATACCGGGCAATATCCTGGTCATGGGTAACCAGGATGAGGGTTTCGTGGTACTTCCGGGCCATTCCCACAATCATTTCCATCACTTCCTGGGTGGTGTGGGAATCCAGGTTCCCGGTGGGCTCGTCGGCAAAGACGATTTTCGGCTTTGCCACGAAAGCGCGGGCGATGCCGACCCGCTGCTGCTGGCCGCCGGACATCTGGGTGGGCTTGTGGAGCATCCGGCTGCCCAGCTTCACCCGCTTGAGCATTTTCTTTGCCTCCCGGGTCCGCTCCTTCCGCCCCACGCCCTTGAACATCAGGGGCAGCGCCACATTTTCCGCTGCCGTCATGGTGGGCATCAGGTTATAGGACTGGAAGATAAAGCCGATGTTGAGCTGCCGGAACAGGGCCAGCTCCTTCTCGCTCATTTTGGCAATGTCCTTCCCCTCAATCAGGACCGCCCCTTTGGTCGGCTTTTCCAGGCCGGCCATAATGTTCAGCAGGGTGGATTTTCCCGAACCGGAGGTTCCAAGGATGCAGCAGATTTCCCCCTGCTCGATGGAGAGGTTGATCCGCCCCAGGGCAATCACCCGCTCCTTATCCACCCGGTACACCTTCCGGATGTCTTTGACTTCAATCAGGCTCATGTTGCAACTCCTATCGTCAGTTTTGTCATATTTGCGTCTCCCCTCCTGTCCACAGATTTGCCGCGCTGCATTCTTCTTGCCGCCGAGTCCAGTATAGCACATCTGATTTGGTAAAATCAATTGAAATCTGATTACAAATGCTTAATTTATCCTTAAGTATCCCCAGTGCATGCAGAAGGCCGGCATCTCACCTATCAGGTACCGATGCCGGCCGCATTTATCGCATGATTTTTTTAATTAGTGAAAATTTTTCCCCGTAGGGCGGGTAGCGCACCGGGATGTCCAGCTTATCGGACCGCTCCAGCACGGATTTCCAGTGGGTAAAGGTCTCGAAGCCCGCCTTCCCGTGGCAGCTGCCCATGCCGGAGTTCCCGATGCCGCCGAAGGGGAGCTTGGGCGAGGTGAGGTGGACGACGGTGTCGTTTAAGCATCCTCCTCCGAAGGAGAACCGGGAAAAGATATACCGCGCCTTTTTCCGGTTTCCCGTAAACAGGTAAAAGGCCAGGGGCTTCGGCAGGGCCGCCGCCATGGCGAGCGCGTCCTCCAGCCGCCGCCAGCCGATCACCGGCAGCAGCGGCCCGAAAATCTCCTCCCTCATAACGGGGCTCTGGAAATCCGGCGCGTCCAGAAGGGTCAGCTCCATCCGCCGGGTGTCCGGGTCGGTCCCGCCCCCGGCCATAATCCGCTGCCCCTCCATCAGCCCGCACAGCCGCGCAAAATGCCGGTCGCTGACAATGCGCGGGTAGTCCGGGCTTTTCAGCATCCCGCCGGGGTACTGCCGCCGCACCTCCTCCGCGATGCGGGCGGCCAGCTCCGCCTTGACGCTCTCCTGCACCAGCAGATAGTCGGGCGCGACGCAGGTCTGGCCGGCGTTGAGGCATTTCCCCCACACAATGCGGCGGGCTGCCAGGGCCAGGTCGGCGCTTTCCTCCACAATGCAGGGGCTCTTGCCGCCCAGCTCCAGCGTCACCGGCGTCAGGTTTTGGGCCGCGGCGGCCATGACAATCTTTCCCACCCGGGGGCTGCCCGTAAAGAAAATGTGGTCAAAGGGCAGGGCAAACAGCGCCGTGTTGTTTTCAATCGTCCCCATCCGGGCGGCGATGTATTCTTCCGGAAAGCCCTCCCGCAGCATATCGCCCAGCACCCGGGAAACCGCCGGCGCGTCGGGCGGAAGGGACAGCACGGCGCAGCATCCCGCCGCCATTGCGGAAATAAGGGGCGCCAGCGTGAGCTGCACCGGATAATTCCACGGAGAGACGATCAGAACCGCCCCTTTCGGCTCCGGATACCGCCTCCCCGCCGAGGGGAACTGATGCATCGGCCCGGGGACCCGCTTCGGGCGCGCCCAGCTTTTCAGATGGCGCCGGGCCTCGCCGATTTCTCCGTGCAAAAGCCCCAGCTCCGCCGCATAACCCTCAAACATGGATTTCCCCAGGTCCTCGTTCAGCGCCGCCAGCAGGTGCGGCTCCCACGCCCGCAGCATGGCCGACAGCCGGTCCAGCTGCTCCAGACGGAATTCTGTCGGGAAGGTGCGTCCGCTGCGGAAAAAGCCCTGCTGCTTCTTCAAAAGGCGTTCAAACTCCTCCATACGACTCCTCTCCTTCCATAATTCTCATGTTTTTTGTTCTGAAACTATTGATTTTTTGTGTGATTTGTTCTATAATGAAATCAATGTCGTTGGTGACATAAAAAGGGGGTTGTCTGCCTTGAGTAAACGCGCCCGCCTGATTGTCTGCACCGTGGTTCTGACGGCTGTGCTGGCAGTGTTCGGGCTGCAATACTGCTTTAAAATGGCAAGCTGGGAGACGCAGCTGTCCCGCGCGGATTCCAGCGTTCAAATGCTGGCCTCCAGCCGCGACGCGCTGTCGCAGACGCTGGATTTTCTCTCCGACCAGCCCGGCAGCCAGGAGGAGGAGGCCTCCTACCAGGAGCTTTCCGACCGTCTGGCCTATACGGAGGAGCAGCTTCAGGAATCCATTGAGCATTATAACCAGCTGGTTTCGGAATACAACGGCGAAGCGTTCTCCGCCCCGTTCTGCATCCTGAGCAGGCTGTCCGGCCGGGAACCGTTGGAGCAGTTTCCCACGAATGAATGAATCCCCGGAATCTCCGGGGATTTTTCATGTCCGCCGCTCAGTTCTGGCTTGGCGTCAGCAGGCGGAAGGAATTTTTCATCAATATCTTTTCGACGGCGTTGGCGGCATGCTCGCAGCAGTCGCAGCACTTTTCCATCCGGTCGAAGGTTTCGGTCCAGGCAAGGGTTTCCACCGGGTCCAGGCGGTTGCAGTACAGCTCCCGCATGGTGTCCACATAAAGCCGGTCCGCCTCTTCCTCCAGAGTGTTGATTTCCACAATCAGGCCGTAAATGCGGGAAGAGCGGCGGAAATGGCGCAGCTCCTTCATCACTTCCTTGAGCTTTCCGCAGCAGCTGACAATCAGCGCCGCAAATTGAATCGCTTCCGGACGGATCACCTGGATGTTGAACATGAACACCCGCATCAGGACGTCCTCCACATTGTCGGTCACATCGTCGATGGTCTGGATCAAATGATGGATATCCTCCCGCGCCAGCGGCGGGAACAAAGCCTGAGACAGCGTATAGATAAAATCGTGCTTCGCTTCATCGGCCGTATGCTCAATATTATGAAGGGTGCTCATCATTTCCTTCAGATGCTCCGGCTCAAACCGCTTCAGGGATGTGTAAAGGATTTCAGCCGACTGGCAGGCATAGTCTACCCCCCGCACCAGTTCTTCAAAATAGTAGCTTCGTTTGCGAATTCCCATACATCGTTCCTTTCTCACACTGGCCGCCCCGCCGGGCGGGACAAGGAGGCGCTGTTTTACCAGCCGCTGCAACACCTTTATCATACCATGTTTTGCATTTTTTCACAAGTAGGGCGGAAATATTTTACTTTCTTTTTACAATCCCCCCTTGTACACGCTGCGTTTTTTCTGTATAATAGAAAGATAATGGTGTAGTGCACGCCAAAATCGTCTGGAAAGGAGCCGTTTTTTACGGAGTAATAACGAAATGAAACAACGTCTCATCACGGCTTTAAAGGCCCTTCTGATCGGAGCGTCCATGCTGATTCCCGGCGTAAGCGGGGGAACCATGGCGATCATCCTCAATGTTTACGACAAGCTGCTTTCGGCAGTCAGCCATTTCTTTCAGAATCCGAAAAAGAACGCGGATTTTCTGTTGACCTTCCTCATCGGGGGGCTTTTGGGTGTCTTTTTGTTTTCCAATGTCATCCTGAGCATCACCAACGCTTTCCCCTTCCCCATGATGTTCTTCTTTATGGGCGCAATTCTGGGCGGGCTCCCGGCGTTGGTGGGCCACGCCAAAAAGGACGGGCGGTTCCAGCTGCGGCAGCTTTTGTATGTGCTCATCGGCATCGCGGTGGTGGTCGGCATCTCCATGGGGCCGAGCAAAATCTTCCAAACGGATTCCAGCGGCCTGGACGCCCTGGCAATCCTGTTCGTGGCCGGTGTCCTGTGCGCCGTTGCCCTGATTCTTCCCGGCATCAGCATTTCCTACATGCTGCTGATTTTCGGCCTGTACGAACCCGCCATGACGGCCATTCACACGCTGGATTTCGGATTCCTCTTCCCCATCGGTCTCGGCCTGATTGCAGGCATTCTGCTGATGGTCAAGCTGCTGGAAAAAGCCATGACCAAGGCTCCCCAGGTGACCTATCCCCTCATTATCGGGTTCCTGCTGGGTTCCCTGCCGGAGGTGTTCCCCGGCATCCCTTCCGGCATCAACTGGCTCATCTGCCCGATTATGCTGGCGGCCGGCTTTGCGGCCATCCTGCTCCTTTCCCGCTTGACGGCGGATGCGGAATAAAACGGCAAAAGCTCTGCGGAACGATTCCGCAGAGCTTTTTTGTTGGAAGCAAAGGGGCCCGGTTTACCGGATCACCCGTCCTTTTCCCTGCCCTCCTTTGGAAGAGGGAGGCGCCACGGGCTTTTCCTGAGAACCGATATCGGTGAAGATGACCTCATCTTCTTCCTCA
>DVFM01000068.1 GCA_018713245.1 Candidatus Merdivicinus intestinavium | reverse complement strand
CCGCATCGCCTCTTTGGAGGATCTGTATTTTACCGGCTTTTTCGATTATCTGGAAAGCGGCGGCATTCTGGCCATCGAGTGGAGCGAGAATATCGGGGACGCCCTGCCGGAGGAAACGGTGTTCATTACGCTTGCCCCCGGCCCGGAGGGACCGGATTCCCGCGCCATTACGGTAGAAGGAGGCAGATTTTGAAGATACTCAGTTTGGAAACTTCCGCAAAAACCGCATCCGCCGCCATTACGGGGGAGGGGTGCATTTTGGCGGAGGTCAGCGTGACGGCGGGGCTCACCCACTCCCAGACCCTGCTCCCGGCGGTGGAGGCGCTGCGTCGGACGGCGCAGCTTTCCCTGACGGATATGGACCTTTTCGCCGTCAGCCGGGGACCGGGCTCCTTTACCGGCATCCGCATCGGCATCGGCGCCCTGAAGGGCATGGCCCAGGGAACGGGGAAACCCTGTCTCGGCGTTTCCACCCTGGAGGGGATTGCCGCCAATTTCTGGGGTTTGGCGGGGGTTGTGTGCCCCGTGATGGACGCCCGCTGCGGCCAGGTGTACGCGGCGCTGTTTGAAGGCTGCCCGGAGGGGCTTTCCCGCCTTTGGCCGGACGACGCTCTCCCGGTGCGGGAGCTGGGCGAAAAGCTGGCGGCGCTGGGAAGGCCGGCAATTCTCACGGGGGACGGAGCGGAGCTCTGCTTCCGGGAGCTTTCCGCCGCGCTTCCGGGGCTGACGCTGGCCCCTCCGCAGCTGCGGCTCCAGCGGGCCGCCTGCGTGGGTCTTGCGGCGGAACAGGCCCTCCGAAAGGGCGTTTCTCCCATTTCGGCGGCGGAGCTGATGCCCGAGTATCTCCGGCTGCCCCAGGCGGAGCGGGAGCTGAACAAAAAGCTCCAAAATCAAGCGCAAAGAAAGGAATCAGAATCATGATAGCACTTGCAAGCGACCACGGCGGATTCGCCTTAAAGGAAGAAATCAAGAAGCATTTGGACGAAAAAGGCGTCGCCTACGAGGATTTCGGCTGCTTCGGCCCGGAGTCCTGCGACTACCCGGACCTGGCGAAGCCCGCCTGCGAGGCGGTTGTCTCCGGACAGTGCGAGAAGGCGCTGCTTTTCTGCGGCACCGGCATCGGCATTTCCATGGCGGCCAACAAGGTGAAGGGAATCCGTGCCTGCGCCTGCTCCGATGCGTTTTCCGCGAAATATACGCGGCTCCACAACGATGCAAACGTCCTCTGCCTGGGCGGAAGGGTTGTCGGACCCGGCCTTGCGGCAGAACTGGTGGACATTTTCCTGGAAACCCCCTTTGAGGGAGGGCGCCACCAGCTCCGGGTGGACAAGATCATGGCGCTGGAAAAGTAAGCGCGTCCGGGCCGCCCTGCCCGGCATCTTATAAATTTACAGTTTTAGGAGGTCATTGCCAATGCCTGCTCCCATTATTTTGGATCACCCTCTGATCCAGCACAAAATCTCCCTTCTCCGCGACAAGAACACCGGCTCCAAGGATTTCCGCGAGCTCGTTTCCGAGATCGCCATGCTCATGTGCTACGAAGCTACCCGGGATCTCCCCCTGAAGGAAGTGGAGATCGAAACCCCCGTCGCCATTGCCAAAACCAAGGTAATCAGCGGCCGGAAGGTCGCCTTTGTGCCCATTCTGCGGGCAGGCCTCGGGATGGTGGAGGGGATGCTCAGCCTGGTCCCCGCCGCCAAGATCGGCCATATCGGAATGTACCGCGACCCCGAAACCTTTGAACCCCATGAGTATTACTGCAAGCTGCCCTCCGACATTACCCGGCGGGAGGTCATCGTCCTGGACCCCATGCTGGCCACCGGCGGCAGCGCCATCGACGCCATCAGCCAGCTGAAGAGCAAGGGCGTCCAGAACATCAAGTTCCTGTGCATCATCGCCGCCCCCGAGGGTCTGGAAGCCCTGTCCAAGGCGCACCCCGACGTGCAGATTTATGCCGCCGCCAAGGATGAATGCTTGAACGAGCACAAATACATCGTCCCCGGCCTGGGCGACGCCGGCGACCGCATTTTCGGCACCCGGTAACCGGGCTGTTCATTCGACGCGGCGTTTCAATTCCTGTTAAACCGCTGGACGGCTCGATAAACTCGCCGATTTGAAAGGTTTCATCTTCTATCGTTTTTGTAAAACGGAACAGGAAACGTATTTGTGGGGCGCGCATTCGCGCGCCCGCTGTTTTTTTTCGGAATATTTTTGCATTTTACGTGGGCGGGGGTTCGTCTTTATATAGGTGGTGTGTAAGATGATTTCAATAGGCCGTGGAATCAGATGGTATAACGATTACCAAAGCGAAGTGGATTTTTGTAAAAAATGTGGTTTTGACTTTATGCAGATTTGGTTCAAGGACGGAGATATATGCATCAACGATATTCCAGAACCAAAAGAGCAATTTATAAAGGATATTGGATTTCCCGTTATATTACATGCCGTGTTTTCTCCAGATGATTTTGATGCATATGGTGACAGACTTCTTGAGATCGTTGAGTTTTTGGGCATGAATGAAGTGATTATTCACCCCGTTTGTGATAAAACGAATGTCCCAAGCAATGTGGAGCACTTATTGGCAGAAAAGGCAAAGTCGTTTTCAAAAAAAGCAAAATCCAAGAATATTACTTGGTATCTGGAAAATAACAGTGTGATCGATTTATTCCACTATCAACCCGCTGATATCAAAACTGTTTTTGAGGCTGACCGTTATGCGGAGCAGCTTTTGGATGTTGCGCATATTGACAATTATCAGCATTTGAAGCAGATCGTTGATGTTAAATTCCCAAAGTGTTTACATGTTGCCGGGAAGCACTTTAATGTAAAGCATGAACACCTTCCTTTAACACAAGGCGACATTGACTATCATTTCGTATTTTCAAAAATCTTACATGGTTTCCACGGAAGAGTGATTCTTGAAATTGACGGAACGGACGAAGAAATCATAAAGTCAAAGGAAATAATTGATAAGGCCATCACATTCGCAAAATGAGTGTAACCTCTAAACGACAGAATCAGCCGTCGTTGTAAAATTAAATGTAATCATTTGGATAAATTGCAGGGGGCGGCGTCCTCGACGCCCCGTTGGTTTCCGGAGCATGATACAGGAATCGCGGGCGCGCATTGCGCGCCCCTGCAATCCGGAGGCTGTGCCGTTTCGGGGAATCCGCACTGAAAACGGCCGCGTCGAATCAAGAACGGGGTTTCTCCGGCCGGTTGAAATGGAGGAAGAATTGGTGTATAATAGTCCTATCACCATAAAGAAAAGGAAATGACTATGCTGGAACTCAAAGAACAATACCTGGCGCTCAAGGACCAGGTCCTGGAAAAGCGTTTTTCCGCGCTGAATCCCATGCAGAAAAAGGCCGTTTATCAAATGGACGGCCCCGTCCTCATCCTGGCGGGAGCCGGCAGCGGCAAAACTACCGTCATTATCAACCGCATCGCCTATATGGTCCAGTTCGGAAACGCCAAGGCATCCTCCTGGATGCCCGAGGAGATCACCGAGGACCATCTGGCCGTCCTTCAGAGCTATCTGGACGGGGCCGAGGTTCCGAATGAGGTTTTGGGTCAGCTTTTGGGCAGTTACCCGGTGCGGCCCTGGCGCATCCTTGCCATCACCTTTACCAACAAGGCCGCCAACGAGATGAAGGACCGCCTGGAAGCAATGCTGGGGGAGGAGACCCGGGATGTGGCGGCGTCCACCTTCCATTCCTGCTGCGTGCGCATCCTGCGGCGGGACATTGAGCGGCTGGGCTACTCCCGGAGCTTTACGATTTACGACACCGACGACAGCCAGCGTCTCCTCAAGGACGCCATGAGCGAGCTGAAGATCGACGAGAAACTGTTCAAACCCAAGGTCGTTCTGGGCGAAATCAGCCGCGCCAAGGACTCCATGATTTCCCCGGACGCATACCTCCAGACCGCGGGGAGCGATTACCGCCGCCAGGAGATCGCGAAGATCTACCGGCGGTACCAGGCGAAGCTACTCCGTGCCAACGCGCTGGATTTTGACGACATCATCTGCAAGACGGTGGAGCTTTTCGAGCAGTATCCCGACGTTCTGGAGTATTACCAGGACCGCTGGCGCTACATCCTGGTGGACGAATATCAGGACACCAACCACGCCCAGTTCCGCCTGGTGAGCCTGCTGGCCCGGAAGCATCAGAATCTCTGCGTCGTGGGCGACGACGACCAGAGCATTTACAAATTCCGGGGCGCCACCATCGAAAATATCCTGGGCTTTGAGGAGCAGTTCCCCGGCGCCGCCGTCATCCGTCTGGAACAGAATTACCGCTCCACCCAGAACATTCTGGAGGCTGCCAACGGCGTCATTCAGAACAATCAGGGCCGAAAGGGCAAAAACCTCTGGACCGAAAACGGGGAGGGGGAGAAAATCCAGCTGCGCAAGCTCTCCGACGAGCGGGCGGAGGCCCAGTTCATCGCCGATACGGTGGAGGAGGACGTGGCTGCGGGGATGAAGTATTCCGACCATGCCGTCCTGTACCGGATGAACGCCCAGTCCGGCGTTATCGAGCAGCATTTCATCAAGGCGGGCATCCCTTACCGCCTTTTCGGCGGCATCAAGTTCTTCGAGCGCAAGGAAATCCGGGACATGGTGGCCTACCTGAGCGTTATCAATAACCCCAGCGACACCGTCCGCCTGCGCCGCATCATCAACGAGCCCAAGCGCTCCATCGGCGACGCGACCATGGCCGCCGCCGAGCAGATTGCCGCCCAGTCCGGCCGCAGCATCTTCGACGTCCTCCAGGACGCCGGCAGTTATACGGCGCTGGCGCGGAAAGCCTCCATCCTCACCGGTTTTGCCGGGATGATCGACACCCTGCGGGACGTGGCGTTGAATCAGCCGCTGGATGTCCTTCTGGATCAGCTGATGGAAATGAGCGGCTACGGCGCGATGCTGAACGCTTTGGGGGAAGAGGGCAAGACCCGCATGGAAAACATCGGCGAGCTCAAGTCCACCATGGTCAAATATGAGCAGCAGAACCCTGAAGGGACCCTCTCCGGCTTTCTGGAGGAAATCGCCCTCTACACCGATTTGGACAACCTCAACGAAGCGGAGGACTGCGTCGTCCTGATGACCATGCACTCCTCCAAGGGCCTGGAATTTCCCGTGGTTTTCCTCCCCGGGATGGAGGACGGCATTTTTCCCTCTGTCCGGGTCCTCTACGACCAGGAGGAAATGGAGGAGGAGCGCCGTCTCGCTTATGTGGGCATCACCCGAGCCAAAAAGCGCCTTTATCTGACCCATGCGGCCACCCGCATGGTGTTCGGCTCCACCAACCGCAACCGCCTTTCCCGTTTTGCCGAAGAGATCCCCAAGGAGACCCTGGAGGTAGAGGACGACACCATTCAGAGCTTCCGGCCCTTCGGGAAACGGGAGCGCCGCGCGCCGGAACCGCCGCCGGCCCACGCCCCGTCGGTGGCGGGCAGCACCCGGAAGCCTGCGCCGGCCGCCGCAGCCGGATTCCGGGCAGGGGACCGGGTCCGTCACCGGGTGTTCGGGGAGGGAACCGTCCTTTCCGTCACCCCCATGGGCAACGACCATCTGGTGGAGACCGCTTTCGACCGGGTGGGGACCAAAAAGATCATGGCCAATTTCGCCAAGCTGCAAAAAATCTGAAATGAGGTGAGCCCTTTGCAGACGATGAACATCCTTGTCACCCTGGACCGCGGATACCTTTCCCCGCTGCGGGTGATGCTCTTTTCGCTGCTGGAGTCCAATCCGGACGCCGCATTTCACCTTTATGTGCTTCACTCCTCCCTGACGGAGGAGGATCTTTCCATGCTGGCTTCTCTTGCGGACGCCGGACGATGGAAGGTGACCGGCGTTGAAGCCTCCGACCCGCGCCTGGAGGACGCTCCCACCACCGACCGGTACCCCAAGGAGATGTATTACCGTATTTTCGCCGCAAAATATCTGCCGCAGGAGCTGGACCGCGTCCTGTATCTGGACCCGGACCTGATTGTCAATCTCCCGCTGGAGGAGCTGTACCGCACCGACATGGGAAACTGCCTTTTCGCGGCGGCTACCCATGTGCAGGAGGCTTTCCGCAAGCTCAACGAACTGCGGCTGGACATGGAGGAGGGCGGCGTTTACATCAATTCCGGCGTCATGCTGCTGAACCTCCCGCTGCTGCGGCAGGAGCAGGATTACGAGGAGGTTTTCCGCTATATAGACTCCCACAAGAAATACCTGGTTCTCCCGGATCAGGATATTATCAGCGGCCTTTACGCCGGGCGCATCCTGGAGCTGGACCCTTTCCGCTACAATATGACGGAAAAGCTCTTTGCCCTCCGGGTCAAGAGCGACGCCTGGCACAATCTGGACTGGGTCCGGGAAAATTCCGCCATCATTCATTACTGCGGGCGGAATAAGCCGTGGAAGCCCGGTTACTTGGGGAAACTGAACGTCTTTTATGACGAAACCCTCCGCCGCATGGCAAGCGCAGGGGAGAAATAAAAGGAAAAACGGCATACGGAGACATGGAAATGTTCCGTATGCCGTTTTTGGCGTTTGTTTTTGTATTCAGGGTGCGAACAGCGCGGCCCAGTCCCCGGCAGGCGCTGCGGCCCGGCTCACTTTTTCCGGATCCGGAACCAGCACATCCGAAAGGGGGAGGGTGCAGGAATTGCCGCCCGCCCAGTCCAGCGTGATCTCCGTTTCGGTGCGGGAACGGACCCTTGCCTCCGGCAGCGTTTCGGAAGAGACTTCTTCGTCCCGGATCACCGCCGTTACACCGTCCCGGACCCTGACCGGATAGGTGATGATTTCCGCTTCCTCTGCCGTGTATGGGCGCAGGCGGCAGGAGCAGCACTGCCAGCAAAGAGAGAAGCCGTTTCATGCCATTCACTCCTTGCTGCAGGTTCTTGCGGCATGGTTTTATGCCGTCTGATACCGTTTCCGCGCCGGCACTCCGCTTTCCGCTGCCGGCACGAGACGCCCCAGCTGCCGGGTGCGGACAAGATCGATATACCGCTGGTTGCGGCTGCCGCGAAATTTGAGGGTGATGTCCCGCTGCTCCAGGAGAAACGGACCGTCAATGAGGTAATCGCACAGGTCCAGAAGCTCCTTTGCGCCGGGAAGATTCTGAAGCTCTTCGTAGGTGTAGCCGGAATAGACGGTGAGGTCCAGCCTGCCGGGGAGGGCCTTTACCTCCCGCGCCAGTTCCGCAAAGGCTGCCGTTTGGGCGAAAGGCTCCCCGCCGGAAAAGGTGACGCCCTGCAAAAGGGGATTCTTTTTGATTTCTTCCGTCAGCCGGGCAATGGAGACCAGCCTGCCGCCCTCAAAATCGTGGGTCTGCGGATTGTGGCAGCCCCGACACCGGTGGGGGCAGCCCTGGCCGAACACCACAAAGCGCAGCCCCTTTCCGTCCACGATGGACTCCCGGATGATTCCGGCAATGCGAATGCTGTCCGTCATCGCGATACTGTCCTCCTGTCAAATTTCTTCCATTTTTCCCACGCTGTGCTTCACCCGGTCCTCAACCTCCGCCCGCTTGGCGTCGTTGAAACGGTCCAGAGTTCCCACCAGATAGCCGGTGATCCGCCGGATGCGCTCAAAGGGAGCGTCCGGCGTTTCTTTCCGATGGCACTGGGGGCATTCTTCCCCGATGATGCCGGTAAATCCGCAGACCGGGTCCCGGTCCACCGGGTGGTTGATGGAACCGTAGCCGATGCCGGATTCCTTCATGCAGCGGATGACCTGTTCAAAGGCGTCCAGATTTTCGCAGGGGTCGCCGTCCAGTTCGATGTAGGTGATGTGGCCGCCGTTGGTCAGGGCGTGGTAAGGCGCTTCCCGCCGGATTTTGTCAAATGCGGAGATTTCGTAATACACCGGCACATGGAATGCGTTGGTGTAATATTCCCGGTCCGTGACGCCGGGGATCACGCCGTATTTCTTCCGGTCGATTTTCACAAACCGCCCCGAGAGCCCCTCCGCCGGCGTGCCGATGAGGGAGAAGTTGAGTCCTGTCCGCTGGGCAGCTTCATCCACCCGGTTCCGCATGAATCCGATGATTTCCAAGCCCAGATTCTGGGCCTCCTGGCTTTCGCCGTGATGCTTGCCCGTGAGGGACTTGAGCGTTTCCGCCAGGCCGATGAATCCGACAGACAAAGTGCCCTGTTTCAGCACTTCTCCCACCGGATCATCAGGCCCCAGCTTTTCGGACCCCAGCCAGACGCCCTGCCCCATCAGGAAGGGGTAATTCCGGGCCAGCTTTTCCGACTGGATTTTGAAGCGTTCCAGCAGCTGCTCGATGACCAGGTCCATCATTTGGTCCAGGGATTCAAAGAAAGCGTCCACATTCCCCGCCGCCTTGATGGCCAGGCGGGGGAGGTTGATGGAAGTAAAGCTCAGGTTGCCGCGGCCGGTGACAATTTCGTGTTCCGGGTCGTAGTTGTTGGCGATGACCCGGGTGCGGCAGCCCATGTAGGCGCACTCGGTGTCCGGATTGCCCGGCTTATAGTATTGCAGGTTAAACGGGGCGTCCAGGAAGCTGAAATTGGGGAACAGCCGTTTGGCCGAAACTTTCATGGCCAGCTGGAACAGGTCGTAGTTGGGGTCGCCGGGGTTAAAATTGACGCCTTCCTTTACCTTGAAAATCTGGACGGGAAAAATGGAGGTTTTCCCGCTGCCGATGCCGGCTTCTGTGGCTTTCAGAAGGCACGCCGTCGCCAGCCGCCCCTCCGGGGAAACGTCCGTCCCGTAATTGATGGAGGAAAAGGGCACCTGGGCGCCGGCCCGGGAGTTGATGAGGTTCATATTGTGGAGGAATGCCTCCATGGCCTGATAGGTTTCTTTTTCGGTTTCCTCTTCCGCATGGCAGGCGGCGAATTTCTGGACGCGCGCAGTATCTTCCGGAGAAATCCCCAGGGAAAGCAGGGCCTTCCGTTCGCTGTCCTGATAGGCGGAAAGGTTCTGCATGGAAAGCGGCTGGGAGCTGATAATGCCGATGGCGCCGTCCGCGCCGCCCACAAGCTCCAGCGCCTTCTGCAAATTCTCCTGGTAATGCCGGGCGAAGCTCTTGGCCACCCCTTCGGCCATGTAATAGTCAAAGTTCGGGATGCTCTGGCCGCCGTGCTGGTCGTTTTGGTTGCACTCAATGGCAATCTGAGCCAGGGCCGCGTAGCTGGTAATGGTTTCCGGCTCCCGCACCTGGCCATGGGCATTTTCAAAACCGCCCCGGAACAGCTTTTTCAGGTCGATTTGGCAGCAGGTGGTGGTGAGGGTGTAGAAATCCATGTCGTGAATGTGGATATCCCCGTTGATATGGGCCCGGGCATGGTCGGGGGAGAGGATGAACAGTTCGTTGAACCGCTTGGCCCCTTCGGAACCGTAACGGTACATGGTGCCCATGGCGGTGTCGCCGTTGATGTTGGCGTTTTCCCGCTTGACGTCGTTTTCCGCCGCCGAATGAAAGGTCATGTCCTCGTAAAGCTGCATCAGGCGGGTGTCCATCTCCCGAATGCGGTTGCGCTCCGCCCGGTAGAGGATATACTCCTTGGCGGTGCGGGCGTGGCCATTTTCCACCAGAATCTTTTCTACCGCGTCCTGGACGATTTCCACTGTGGGTACTTCGGAAAGCCGGCGGGAATCCAGATACTGGGCCACCTGCTGCGCCAGCGCAAAGGCCGTACCGTAGTCCTTGCCGCCGCAGCTCTGGGCGGCTTTGAAAATCGCGTTTGCGATTTTCTCAATGTTGAACGGAACCTCCCGGCCGTCGCGTTTCCGAATTGTGGTAATCATGAAGTGTACCCCTTCCGTCAAGATTTCGTTTTAAAATTTTTTGGCAGATCTTACAAAAACATAAAATCTGCCAAAAAATACACGGGCAAACTGCAAAAGACTGTCCTCATTATAACACGGCGCCGCGGCGATTGTCAAGGAAAGGAAAAGACGAGCTTTCGGGAGAAAACGCCGTCAAAAATGCTCCACAGACCGCAAAAACCGCTTTTTTGGGGCGGGAAATTTTTTGCTTAAAAGGATTCGATGCGGCGCTGCTTCCGGAGGGCATTGCGCTTGACGGCGCATTCGTACTCATACTGTTCCTCCATGGTTTCCGGGATAATCTGCGGCACCTGGACCGGGCGCTCCTCGTTGTCCAGCGCCACCATCACCAGATAGGCCCGGTTGATGAGCTTGCGCATCCCGTGGAGGTCCTCCACATAGGTCTGGACCCGCACCTCCATGGAGGTATTCCCCACATAAGTGACCTGTCCCTTGAGGACCACCAGGTCGCCCAGATGAGCCGGGGCTTTGAACTGGAGGTTGTCGATGGAAGCGGTGGTAATGTTGGTTTCACTGTGACGCCGCGCCACGATTCCCGCCACAATATCAATCCATTCCATCAGCTGCCCGCCGAACAGGCGGTTGTAGCTGTTGGCGTCCCGCGGCATGATGAGATGGCTCTGTTCGGTGCGGGATTCGGCGACGGTTTTTGCAGGGCGGTTGGCGTCATTCATCTTTTGGAGCTCCTTCCAATTCGTGTTCAAAGGGTGCGCGCCGGTTGGGGCACTTGATGAGGGGGCAGTAGCGGCAGTTTTCGTAATGGCTTTCCGCCGAGAAAAAGAAGCCGGAGTTCGACTTGGACGGCAGAATCAGGCAGGAATCGGTCAGCCGCGCGCCGATATCCGGCGTCACGCCGCCCAAAAGCGCGAAAAGCGGACGCTGTTCGGTCAGCGGCCAGGCGGCCAGGGAGCCGGGGCCCATGGCGGACATGTCCCCTTCCGGGAAATACCGGCGGCGGACTTCCTCCCTAAGTTTTGTGCCGATGACGCCCAGCAGCTGGAGCTTGATGGCGTCCGCCCAGAATTCGTAAAGCGGGTCGTCCTTGTATTGGAGGGACCATTCCTCCGCCTCCACGCCGCAGGTGGAAACATGCGGCACAATGCGGCTGGTTTTGGCCAGGTTCCGGCTGACCAGCGCCGAGCGGAAGCGCACGCCGTCCACGGTTACGCCGTTTTCATCCCGGCTTTCCACCTGCGCCAGGCCGTAAATCGCCTTCGGCCGCGCGACAGCCAGGGCGCCTTCCAGCATTTTTTCGATTTCCGCCGCCTCCTCCGGCGCGGATTCCGGGTCCAGACGCACCGCTTTCAGCAGCTTTGCGAGTTCTACATGAGGATGCTCTTCCACAATCATTGTTTTCTCCAACATTTTTGATCCCTCCAGTTCTCTTCACTGGCATCCCAATGCCATAGAAAGTATTATAGCATACTTTGATGAATCAGGGAAGATTTTTTTAAAATTTAAGCGTTATGTAGAAAATAAC
Organism: Candidatus Merdivicinus intestinavium; assembly: GCA_018713245.1. Taxonomy (GTDB): domain Bacteria; phylum Bacillota; class Clostridia; order Oscillospirales; family Ruminococcaceae; genus Merdivicinus; species Merdivicinus intestinavium. The sequence continues at coordinate 61,724 of DVFM01000068.1, read as the reverse complement.
GGAATGGCGGGGAGAATCGTGAATTGGCTGTTGCAAAAATTTGAAAAATCCTGTAGAATATAGGCGGAACATTAGTCGAAAGGGGCCTTGCCGCCATGGAAAAAAGGCAATACGGGATCGTGCTGGTCGGATGCGGGCACATCGGTCAGTCGCACATTGAGGAAATATATTATCGGGACGAGGTGCGCATTGTGGGCGTGGTCGACATTGCCGAGGAAAACGCCCGGCTTTTTGCCCGCAAATACGGGGCGGAATCCTGGGGGACCGATTACCGGCCCTACCTGGAAAGGGACGATGTGGACATCGTGATTATCGCCACCTATGCGGATTCCCATTTGCCGATCCTGCGCGCCTGCCTGGCCGCGGGCAAGCATGTGCTCTGCGAAAAGCCCATGACGGAATGCAACGAGGAGGATGCCGCCGCCTTTTATAAGCTGGCCCGCAATTCCTCCAGCAAGGTGCTCATCGCCCACATTCTCCGCCATAACGACACCTATAAACGGGTGCGGGAGATGATCCGGGAAGGGAAAATCGGGGACGTGCGGCTCATCCGGATGGTCCAGAACCACCACGTCATGAGCCCGTCCCGCTACAGCCGTCTGCTGCGGGACTGCCCGCCCTTTGTGGACTGCGGCGTCCATTATATCGATGTGGCGCGCTGGTTCACCGGCCTGGAGGTGGTTTCCATCGGCGGAATCGGGAGCCGCGTGGGCGATTTGGCCGCGCCGGGGGATTTTGACCACGGCATTTTGACCATGCGGCTGGAAAACGGAGCCTCTGTTTACTACGAAGCCGGCTGGACCGAGAGCCTTGCCGCCGAAAACCTGAAAGAATTCATCGGGGACAAGGGCCGCATCCGGATCGTTCTGCGGGATTTCCGCCACGAGGACCGGGAAGAGGGAGACCTCATCCAGTATTACGACGCGGTGAACAAGGTCTACCACACCATCAACAGCCCCAGCGTTTATAAAAATATGTGGGCGCAGCTCCGGTGCCTCATTGACATGATCGAGGGCCGGAGCGAGGGTTCGCCCACTCTGGACGACGCCTACAAAGCCTTCCGCATCGCCCTGATCGGCTGGAAAGCGCTGCGGGAAGGGACGGTACTTCCGGTGGACTGCTAAGGTAGGGGAGGATTGCCATGGGAAAAGGCGCGGTTTGGATCATCGGGCTGATTTATACGCTGCTGGGCGGCCTGTTTCTGGTTCTGGGATTGGTGCTGGGCCTGGCGGTCCGTGAAAACGGGCTCATGATTGGAGGCATTTTTGCCGGCATCGGCGGCATTTTCTTTGTGCTGGGCGTGATTTTTCTGCTGGCTGAACGCCGGAAAGCAGTGCGGAACCGCCGGCTTGTGGAGGCGGGGCGGTATATCGTGGGGGAGATTGCCGATCTTCAGCTCAATTACAGCGTGTCCCTCAACAACCGGCACCCCTATATCGCCATCGTCCGGTACACCGATTGGAACGGCACAGCCCATGTTTTCAAAAGCGGAAGCATCTACCGCTATCCGGACCCGTCGCTTTTGGGAAGCCAGGTGAAAATTTATGTGGAGGATGACTCCTTCCGGCATTATTATGTGGACATGGAGGAAGTCCTTTCCGCTGTTGTGGAGCATTAAGTAAAATCAGAAAATAAGCAATGCGGCGCTGCCATACGATAGGCGGCGCCGCATTGCTGCTGTTCAGAGGACAATGAGGGTGATTCCCTGGTTTCGCCTCTCCAGGTCGCTGTCCCGGCGGAGTTCTCCGCAGAGCTGGAAAGCGAGACGGGTGTTTTCATCGAAAATGGAAAAATCCTCCCCGGCGATTACCGCTTTCACCTGCTTTTTCACCTGCATTTCCCAAAGCCGCCTGCGGACGGCCGTCCGGATTTTCCCGCCGGTGCCGGTGGAACCGTAGCCGTGGATTACTTTTAAGACGGGACAGCCCACGGAACGGGCGTGGCGGATTTCAAAAGACAGGTGCTTCAGCGCGGCTTCCACGGTGGGATAGCCGGCTTCCAGATTGGCGGTGCTCAGTTTTTTGCCCAAGGACGATTCTTCCTTTCCATACTGCTATAATGTGAGGGAGGCGGTGACGCTCTCCCTGCCCGGGACCTTTTCAAACCCCATCCGGACCAGAAGCCCGGCTGCCGTGCCGGCGCTTTCCGCCAGAGCGGTAAGGCCGCTTTGCCCGTTTCCGGCGCATACAGCGGCCAAAAGCGCTTTTCCAAGGCCCATTCCCCGGCTTTCCGGCTGGACATACAGGTCGTAAATTTCGTTTTGCTCCATGCCGCGGGTCACGTCGGCATATCCTGCCAGCCGCCCGCCGTCATAAACGGCGAACACCCGGAAAAGCTCCGGCGCGGCCAGAACCCGCTCCCCGGTCCAGTAGCAGTTCTTTCCGTGCAGGGCCAGGTATTCTTCCCGGCTTTCCCCGGAAAGCGGGACGGCGGGGGAATCCTGCGGCAAAGGGGCGGCTTCGGCCAGCCGGAAAAGCGCCTGCACCGGTTCAAACGCCGCCCCGGCTTTTTCCAGAGCGTTTCGCACCGCCCTATTTGCCGGATGAAACACCGCGTCCAGCCGGAAGCCGGGATACGCTTCCCGCAGAAAGGCAATCACGCCGGCGCAGACAGCCTCTTTTTCGGTAATGCCGGCAAGCATCTCCAGGTAGCGCTTTTCCGGTTCTGCGAGAAAGGAAAACAGTCCCGCCATTTCCCCGCCGTCCAGGCAGCCCAGCACAAAGTCGTCCGGGTGGGAAAGGCAGCCGGCTAGATTTTTCCGCAGCTGTTCCGGCGTTTCCAGCATGGAGGAAAAGCCCTCCTTCCGCCGCATTGTTTCAAAGAAGGGGAGGTATTCTTCCTCACGGCGCAGAATCTCTACCTTCATGCCGGCTCATTCTCCATCACCGGCTTTTCCTCCAGAACAGGCTCGGATTCGGCGGCGTCCTCTTTGGGGAATTTGCGCCGCACCACCGCAAAGCAGATCAGATGCGCCAGGAATGTAACCGCCCAGGAGATCGGATAGGAGATAAAGAGGGCCGGCAGCGTGTGCTCCGCGGCAAAAACCGTAAAGATCCACAAAATCCGCAGCCCGCAGGCGCCGGTGAGGGAGACGATCATGGGGACGATGGAGTAGCCCATTCCCCGCATGCTGCCCACCATCACGTCCATCAGGCCGCAGAGGAAGTAGGGCATGCAGACAAAAGCCATCCGTTCCAGGCCGTACCCGATGACTTCCGGGTCGGTGTTGTAGATGCGCAGCAGCTGGTTTCCGAGCAGCGTCGCGCCCACGCCCATCACCAGGCCGATAACGGTAACAACCGCCAGGCAGAGAAACAGGATGCGGTTGATGCGGCTGTATTTCCGGGCGCCCATATTCTGGCTGGTAAAGCTCAGGTTGGCCTGGTAAACCGCGTTCATGGCATTGTAAACGAAGCCTTCAATGTTGGAAGCCGCGGTGGAACCCGCCATGACCACAGAGCCGAAGGAGTTGATGGACGACTGGATGAGGACGTTGGAGATGGAGAAAATCGCCCCCTGCATTCCGGCGGGGAGTCCGATGCGCATCATGGCAAACAGTTTGTCCCGATGGATATGCAGCCGTTTCAGGTGGAGCTGGAACATGCCGTCCGAACGGATGAGGCAGATGACAATCAGCGCAGCCGAAATTGCCTGGGAAATTACCGTGGCGATGGCAACCCCGGCCACTCCCATGTGAAAAACGATGACAAAAATAAGGTTCAGGATGACGTTGACAACTCCCGCAATCAGCAGGAAGATCAGCGGCCGCTGGGTATCCCCCATGGCCCGGAGGATGGCGGAGCCGAAGTTATAAAGCATGATAACCGGCATTCCCACAAAATAAATGCGCATATACAGCGCAGCCTGGCTCAAAACGTCGTCCGGCGTCCCCATCAGGGTCAGCAGCGGCTCCGCCAGCGCCAGCCCCACAAAGATCATCACCGTTCCGCAGATGACGCTCAAAAGGATGGAGGTGTGGATGGTTTCGCTGACGTTCCGGGTGTCCCGCGCCCCGATGTATTGGGCGGCCAGGACGTTGGCCCCGATGGACAGCCCCATAAAGAGGTTGATGAGCAGGTTGATGAGCGAGCCGGTGGACCCTACCGCAGCCAGCGCCTCCTTGCCGGTAAAACGCCCTACGACAATAATGTCCGCAGCGTTAAAAAGAAGCTGCAGGATGCCGGAGAGCATCAGCGGGATGGAAAAGCGCAGGATCTTGCCCAAAAGGGGCCCATTGCACATGTCGATTTCATAGTTTCGTCGTGCCATTTTGGTGTTTGCAGTCCTTTCTTCAGTGTCAATTGCCGCCGGGATCAGGAGAGCGGGATGCGCACTTCTCCGTCGCTTTCCCGGAAAGTAACGGTAAGGGAAGCGGGCGCGGAGGTCCGCAGCCGGAACTGGTAAGTGTGCGGGCTTTCCCGATGGCGCAGGATGACCGTCAGCCCGCCGCCATCCCAGCCGCCGGCGATGCCGTAAAGGCCCTCCAGATGTCCGTTTTCGGTCCGAAGGGCGGCGCGCTGCCATCTGTTCCGGGCAAAGGGGATCGTCAGTTCTCCGCCCGCCGTTTCAATGCGCAGCTCCCCGCCGTTCTGGCCGGTGCGCACCGAAAGGGCCCGGAAGTCCTCCTCGTTTTCCCCACAGGAATAGTCCGCCGCAAAATCCCGGCCTTCCAGTTCCGGCAGGCGGCAGCGGTATTCCGGGAACCCCTCCGCGTCCTCCGGCAGGGGGGCGTCCCCCATGGCGGGGAGGAGATTTTCCCAAAGGCTGTCCAGCACCACCTGCATGCAGGCGGTGCTGCTGAATACGACCAGCACTGCGTCCTTTTCCGGCATCGCCGCCATATACTGCCCGTAAGCGCCGTCAAACCGGAAACAGTTGTGCTGGCACCGCCAGATCTGATAGCAGTAGCCCTGCTCCCAGTCCTTCTGCACATTGGGGCTGTTGTCAATCTGCATGGAGGTTGCTTCCCGGACCCATTCCGCGGAAAGAATGCGCCGCCCTTCAAAGACGCCGCCGTTTAAGTAGACCATCCCCAGCTTGGCCACATCCTCCGCCGAAACGTGGATGCCCCATCCGCCGCAGCAGATGCCTTCGGGGGAGCAGTCCCAGGTTACGCCGGTGATTCCCAGAGGTTCAAACAGGCGGGGCTTTAAGTAATCTACCACCTTTTCCCCCGTCGCCTTCTGTAAAATGGCGGAAAGCATATAGCTTCCCATGGAATTATAAAGGAAGTGCGTTCCGGGCTGGAAGGGGACCGGGTGCCGGAGGAACGCCTGCACCCAGGTCATGCCGCCGTCCGGGGCCTTCGGCTCCGTCTCATGGCCGCAGCTCATTGATAAAAGATGGCGCACCTCCATTCCGGCAAGGTTTCCGCTGATTTTGTCCGGGCAGTCCTCCGGGAAAAAGGAGGTGACCTTGTCCGTCAGGGAGAGTTTTCCCTCCGCCGCAGCGAGTCCCACGGCGGTTGCGGTCCAGCTTTTGCTCACCGAATACACATGCCGCTTGTCCTCCGGGCGGTAGGGGTCGAAAAAGGCGGAGAAAGCCGCCCGTCCGTGGCGGACCAGCAGAACGCCGTGGAGGTCGCTGCCGGCCGCCAGACAATCCCCGATGAATTTCCGGATGGCCGCGGAGGGAATTCCTTCCGCTTCCGGGGTGGAAGGAATCAGGTGCTTTTCATGATCCAGCAATTCCGCCACATCCTTTCTAGGCTTTCAAAATCCGCACGGCATATGCGGGCAGAACCAGCAGGTCCCGCGCCGTCTCGCCGCTGTCCATGTCGGTAAAGAGGGCGCCGGCGGGAAGGGAAACGCGCTGTTCTTGTTCCGTAAAATTCATGAAGAAGAAATACCGCTCGCCGCCGCCTTCCCGCAGGGTCATGCTGACCCCTTCCGGCAGGGAAACGTCCAGGCAGGGGGAAACGCCCGCTTCGGGGAGGACCTTTTCATAGAATTCATCCAGGAAATCCTGCCCCACGGCAGAAGCGATGTAATACACCCGGCCTTTCCCCACAGGATGGCAGGTGAGGACCGGCATTCCGGCGTAAAAGTCCCCTTCGTAGACGGCCAGCACCTCGGTGCCCTCCGCCGGATGGACAATTTCCCGCATCCGCCCCAGCGCGTACCGCCCGGCAAAGCCCAGGCGGTTTTCCCGGGAGACGGCAAAGTTTTCGTCGGTGGGATAAACGGTGTCGATGTCCTCGCACCAGATGCCGGCGGTGTCCATCATCCCGTCGCCGGGGAATCCACCCAGGAAGCAGAGGTCGTTTTCATTGACATAACCGGTGAGATGGGTCAGGATGAGCGTCCCGCCGTTTTCCGCAAAATCCCGGAGCTTTTTGGCGATGCCGGGGCGGAGCATGTAGAGCATGGGCGCTGCCAGCAGTTTGTATCCGGAGAAATCGCTTTCCTCGCAGACAATGTCGGTGGAGACGCCCTTTTTCCACAGCGGGCGGTAGTGTTCGACGCAGGTTTCCACATACCGGCGGGATTCCCGGTTGACCGTCCCCTGAAAGTCCTCGATGGCCCAGCGGTTTTCCCAGTCGTAGAGCACGGCGGCCTTGGATTCCGTCGTGGTTCCGGCCACACCGGGGAGCTTCTTTAACAGGTCGCCCACCGCTTTGACCCCCTGGAACTCCATGGTGTCGGAGCGGCCGCAGTGGTCCACCACCGCGCCGTGGAATTTTTCCGATGCGCCCCGGCCCTTCCGCCATTGGAAATACTGCACCGAGTCGGAACCGTGGGCCACAGCCTGCATGGAGGAGAGCAGATGCATCCCCGGGCGTTTGATCTTGCAGGAGGGCTGCCAGTTGGTTTTGGTGGGGACGCTTTCCATGAGCATAAAGGGCTTGCCCTTTAAGAAGGAACGGTTCATGTCGTGGATAAAGGCCACATGGGACGCCGTTTCCCAGGTTTTTTCAGAATCGTTTCCCCAAAGCGGGTAGTTGTCCCAGGAAGCCACATCCAGCTCCTGAGAGAATTTCCAGTAATCGAGGCCGTCAAAGAAGCCCATGAGGTTGGTGGTGACGGGGATGTCGGGGGTGATTTCCCGCAGGGCGGCAATCTCGTTGCGGTAAAAATCGATGGTCTGGTCGGTGACAAACCGCTTCCAGTCCAGATTCATGCCGTGAACGGCGGTTTCGCCCAGCGGGGAGGGGGATTCGATCTGGTCGAAGGAGGTGTAGCGGTGGCTCCAGAAATAGGTCCACCACTCGTGGTTGAGCTTTTCAATGTCGTTATCGTACTTTTTCCGCAGCCAGTTCCGGAAGGCCTCCTGGCAGAGGGGGCAGTGGCATTCGCCGCTGTATTCGTTGGAAATATGCCACATCATCAGGGCGGGGTGCTTGCCGTAGCGTTCCGCCAGCATCCGGTTCATTTCCCGCACCTTTTCCCGGTAATAGGGGGAGGTGAAGCAGTGGTTGTGCCGCAGGCCGTGGAGACGCTTGGTGCGGTCGGCATTGGTCCGCAGCACCTCGGGATGCTTTTCATCCATCCAGGCGGGGCGGGCGCCGGAGGGAGTGGCCAGCACAATCCGGACGCCGCCCTTCCACAGGCGGTCGAAGGTCTCGTCCAGCCAGCCGAAATTGTACTTGCCTTCCTCGGGCTCCAAAGCGGCCCAGGCGAAGATGGCCACCGACGCGCTGTTGACGCCGGCCAGGTTCATCAGCCGCACATCCTCTTTCAGAACATCCGGATAGCCGAGCCACTGGTCCGGGTTATAGTCGCCTCCGTGGATGAGTCCGGGGGCGGAAGGGACAAGGGGAGGGAACTTTTCTTTCATGGTGCAGCGCTTCCTTTCTTAATAAAATATTAGCGGGATGTTCGCTGTTTTTTCACTTTCTATTGTAAAGGCTTACGAGAGAAAATGCAAGTCTTTTTATTGCCGCCGCGGCAGGAACCCCGCGATAAATCCGCAGACGGCGGGATGAACCGCCGTTTACGGAGAAGTTGCCCCGCAGGGGACGCTTTTTTGCTGCCGCCGCGGCAGGAACCCCGCGGCAAATCCGCAGACGGCGGGATGAACCGCCCGGTTACAGAAAAACAGGGCGGGGAAGGCCCCGCCCAGATGCATTCTATTTGCCGGAAACTGATGCGTCGATTTTTCGGTTCCGCGGCCGCTTGTCACAAACCTCAGTTTTGCTGCAAATCACCGGAACACAACTGCCGACCGCGGCGGCAGCGTGATGTCGATATACCGCCCGAGCACCCCGCTCTGCACCGTGCGGGATTCCGGACCGTCCGGGAGATGCCCGCCGAACCGCTGCCATTCGCTGTTGAGCAGAATCGGGCAGACCTGCTCGCACCGGGTAGCCAGGGAAAGGCGCTGGGGGGCGGTGGGGTTGAAGTTGAAGGCGAAGGTGCAGCCGCCCTTGTCAAAGACCATCACCTTGCTCTGATGGTTAATGAACTGGAGGAAGGGCTGGCTGTTTTCCTTGATATTGAGCTTTTCCAGCAGTTCCACCATCGCTTCGTCAAACCACAGGAGATTTCGATAGCGCAGGAATCCGTTGTCCGCCAGGCTCCACTGCCGCCGGGCGTATTGATAGCTCCAGCCGTTTCCCTCTCGCGGGAAATCGATCCACTCCGGATGGCCGAATTCGTTTCCCATAAAGTTCAGATACCCCTCGCCCGCCAGGGAGGCGGTCACCAGCCGGATGAGCTTGTGGCAGGCAATGGCCCGGTCGATGGCGGGGCTCTGGGAGGCGTTGTCCATGTGCCAGTACATTTCCTTGTCCGCGAGCCAGAACATGATGGTCTTGTCCCCCACCAGCGCCTGGTCGTGGGATTCGCAGTAGCCGATGTTCATTTCCCCCGGGCGGCGGATGGTGAGCTCGCTCCACATTTTGCCCAGATCCCAGTCCTCGTCCCGCTTTGTCTTGAGAGTCTTGACCCAATAATCCGGCACCCCCATGGCCAGCCGGTAGTCGAAGCCGATGCCCCCTTCCTCGATGGGGCGGCACATTCCCGGCATGGCGGACATGTCCTCGGCGATGGTGACGGCGGCGGGATTGACCTCCCGGATCAGGGCGTTGGCCAGCTGGAGATAGGTGACCGCCTCGGTGTCGGTGTCCATGGAAAAATACTTGTCATAGCTGTCAAAGGCGACCCCCAGGCCGTGATGGTGATAGAGCATGGAGGTAACCCCGTCGAAGCGGAAACCGTCGAAACGGTATTCGTCCAGCCAGTATTTGAGGTTGGACAGCAGGAAATGCAGCACTTCGTTTTTGCCGTAATTGAACAGCTTGGTTCCCCAGGCGGGGTGATTGCCCTTGCCGCCCGCATGGAAAAACTGGTAATCCGTGCCGTCAAATTCGTTGATTCCCTCGTTGGTGTTGGGGCTCGCGTGGGAGTGGACCAGGTCCAGCAGCACCGCGATGCCCATGCCGTGAGCGGTGTCGATGAGCTCCTTGAGCTCCTCCGGCGTGCCGAACCGGGAGGAGGCGGCGAAAAAGTTGGTCACCTGGTAGCCGAAGGAGGCATAATAGGGGTGCTCCATGATGGCCATAAGCTGAATGGCGTTGTAGCCCTCCTTCCGGATGCGGGGGAGGACGTTTTGGGTGAATTCACGGTAGGTCCCCACCTTTTCTTCCTCGGTTGCCATGCCCACATGGGCTTCATAGATGAACAGCGGCCGGTCCGCCGGCAGGGAAAAGGCATTGCGGAACTGGTAAGGCTCCGGCGGATTCCAGACCTGCCCCGTGCAGGCGCCGTCGGGGAACTGATGGATGCGGTGGATGTACAGGGGGATGCGGTCGAAGGTCCGCCCGCCGGAAGTGACCCGCACCTTGACAAAGGAGCCGTGCGGGATGGACTTCTTTCCCCGGACAAAGACCTGCCAGTTGCCGTTTCCCACCTTTTTCATGGGATTTTTTTCCGGGTCCCAGCCGTTAAAATCACCCACCAGGGACATTTTTTCGGCGGCGGGAGCCCATTCCCGATAGTACCAGCCGGTTTTCCCCAGATGAAAGCCATAATACAGGCTGCCGTTGGCAAAATCCGTCAGGCTCCCGTCTCCGACAAGGCGCTGCCGGGTTTTCCGGTAGAGCTCCATCCGCAGCTCCAGATCCCCCGCAAAGGGCGCAAGCCCCGGGTCCGTTTCCAGGATTTTCAGGCGCGGCATATTCGTGGCGTTTTGATCAGACATGGAGATTCTCCTTTCCAAGTGGGTTTGTCCTGCTTTTATTGTACAATTATTTGGTATATTTGTCAACGAAATTCGATAAACTGGGGAAAATAAATAAAATGAGAATCCTGTCGGATTCAGACGCTTTTTGCCGGAAAAGCTCTTTTCCCGGGAGCGCGGATGTGGTATACTGATAGTATCAAAGAGTGAGAGGGGAGATTTTTGTGAAAACCAGAGAACTGATCCGGCCGGTTCCGTCCGAAGAGCCGAGTCCCGGCCAAAAGGCGCAGATTGCCCGCAGATTCGGCATGCTCCTCCATTTCGGCGTCAATACCTTCGGCAACGTGGAGTGGTCCGACGGCATGATACAGGCCCTTTCCTACCAGCCGCGGGAAATTGACGCCGAGGGCTGGGTCAAAACGGCCTGGGAAGCGGGGATGAATTACGTTGTCCTTGTGGCCAAGCACCACGATGGATTCTGCTTATGGAACAGCCGGCACACCGGCTACTGCGTTCGCAATTCCGGGAACCGCACCGACGTGGTTCGGGCGGTGGCGGCGGCCTGCGAAAAATACGGCCTGAAGCTGGGGCTTTCCTATTCCCTCTGGGACCGGAGCGCGCCCGCCTACCGGGAGGACTTTTCAGGGAAATACATCCCCTATATGCTGGACCAGCTTGCCGAACTGCTGGACGGACGGTACGGCGAGGTGGCGGAGCTTTGGCTGGACGGCTTCTGGGACAGGCCCGGCGCCGATTGGCGGCTAGAGCTTGTTTACGACCTGGTCAAGCGGCTCCAGCCGTCCTGCCAAATCGGCGTCAACCACACCATGGGGACGCCCGGCGACAGGCCGGTTGGTCAGGAGGAGCGGCTTCTTCCCCAAACCAGCCAGGAGGAGGACCTCCTGGGGCGGTTCCCCTCCGATTTCCGGCTGTGGGATTCCCGCATGTGCCGGGAGGACGACCCGAAGCTCTACACCCTCGGCGGGGAGACCTACTACCTGCCTTTTGAAACGGCCCTCTGCTCCCGGGAAGGCTTCAGCTGGTTTTACTCGAACATTTACGAGCGCAAGCCCTTCCTCCCTGCGGAGGAGACCGCCGCCCAATGCCGGGCTCTGTTTGCCGCGGACAACCTGGCGGCCATCAATCTGCCGCCGGATGTCAACGGCCGTCTGGTGGAGGGGGATGTGGCCCATCTGATGGATATCGCCCGCCGGCTGGGCACTGCCCGCATATAAAGGAGGAATCTGTTTCATGGAAGATGTTTTATCGAATCTTTTGGCCGCTGCCCGGCAGGACAATGCCCTGCGGGCTTCCCTGCTGAAAAGCAGGGAGGCTGCGGACCCGCTTTCCGCCTTCTGCGCGGAGGCGGGGAAGGCCGGATTCTCCATCACCGTCGGGGAACTGGTGGCCGCCGGGGAGGAATACGCCTCCAATCTCCTCAAAAGCGTCAACGGCGGCGCGGAATACCCCATGGAGGGGTGGGACGACGCCTACGAAATGTTTTTGGCGGCGCTTTCTTAGGCCGGAATTTGGACGGTTGGGGGCCTTTTTGCGACAATTGGGGGGATAAGCCTTGCAAAAGTCCGGATAAAGCGGTATCCTGAAAGTGGAAGAATAGATTCCGGCAGCATTCACAAAGGAGGGAACCCTGATGAAAAAAGTCTGTGTTTACCGCGGCGTCCCATCGGCAATCCAGCCTTTGCTGGAACTGCTTGAGGAAAAGGGAATCCCGTACCGGGTTAAAAAAGCCCCTGATTCCTCAGGCCATGCATGATTTCGGCACCGTCTATTCCCGCACCCCGCTGCAGAACAGCGTGTTAAAGGACCACTTCAACCCGGAGGACGATATTGACCTGCTGGTCCGGGAGGAGGACGAGAAAACGGTCCGCCGTCTCCTGGAGGAGCAGGGGAAAGAGGACCATTTTTCCAGATAACGGAAGGAGGGCTTTTGATGAAAAATGTGTGCGTCTATAAAGGCCAGCCCCTGAAAATCAAGCCAGTCATCGAAACCCTGAAGGAGCGGGGAATCCAGTACCGGGTGAAAAGCAAATTCACCCTGCGGGTATTCCACGAGTGGGGAGGACACGGAAACTCCCGGGATCCGCTGCAGGGCGGCGGCCGGAAGGATTATATCGGCCCGGTGGAGGACGTTGGGCTTTTTGTGCCGGAATCCCATGAACAGGAAGTCCGCAAAATGCTGCGGGAGCTTCTCGGTTAACCGGCGGGCCGCCGTTTTCTGTTCCGTTTAATGAATCCGATCAATACGGCGAATTTATTGAGCGGCGAAAATCTTTGCCATCCAGCGGTTGGTGTGGGGCTGTGGCTGCGCCAATCGAAGCCTATTGCGAGGTATCCTGCCGCGGCGGCATAACAGCGGGATTGCCTCGCCGGATGTAGTGGAATAAATACTGCTGGGCAACTCCCCGGGGTTCGGCGAAGGCCGGAAACCCCTGCGGATAAAATTCCGCCAGCGCCTTTTTGATCCAGGTGTCCACAGGGAAGGCTTCCAGCCGGTGAAAGCCGTAGAGAAGCGCGCACTCCGCCACCTTCGGCCCCACGCCGCTGATTTTCTGCAGCTCCGCCCGCGCTTCCTCCATCGGGAGCGCGGGAATTTTGTCCAGCCGCACCGTCCCGTCCGACACCTTCCGGGCGGCGTCCAGAATATACTTTGCCCGGAACCCGGCCCGCAGGGGGGCAAGTTCCTCCGCGGAGCATGCCGCAAGACGCTCCGGCCCGGGGAAGGAAAACCCTTCGCCGCAGGGGTCGCCGAATTCCGCGCAGAGCCGCCCGACGATGCCTTTGATGCGGGGAATGTTGTTGTTCTGACTGATGATGAAGGAGCAGAGCGCCTCCCAGGGGTCCTGGCGCAGCAGGCGGATGCCCCCGCAGAAGCGGCAGGCTTTTTTTAATGTAGGGTCGGCGGAAAAGACGGCTTTCATGGCGTTGTAGTCGGTGTCCAGGTCGAAATAAACGGCCCAGACGTCGGAAAATTCTTCCTCCGTCACGCCCCAAAACCGGACGGTGTCCCCGTTCTGGGAAACGGTCAGATTTTTGCCGCGGTGGATGCCGGAAAAGGCGTTTTCCGCCGTCTGCTCCCAGCGGAAAGCCTGGCCGCAGTCCAGGGTGTCGGATAAAGAGAAGCCGGGGAGGGAAATCTCCACTCCGTTTGATTGAGAAGTCAGCATGGCAGTGGTCCTTTCGGAAGTTTTTACCCCTATTATAGCGGATTTTGCCGAAAGCTGCAACGGCTGTGCGGCCGGAAAGGAGAAAGGTATATGAACTATGCGTTTTTGATTATGGGGGATTACAGCCCGCTCCGCGACCGGGCCTCCATGGCGGGGGAGAGCGTCCGGATGATCGGCGTGTCCGGTCTGGAGGAAGCCTGCCGTATCGCCGGGGAGCTGGCGGCGGAGGGGATCGACTGCATCGAGCTGTGCGGAGCTTTCGGCGAAAAAGGGGCCCGGAAGGTCATAGAAGCCGCCGGAGGGAAGATCCCGGTGGGATATGTGGTTCATCTGCCGGAGCAGGACGGGCTTTTTGAAGCGCTGTTCGGGCCGGAAAACTGAGAATATATGCAAAAACCGGGAGCGGCCTGTCGGCAGACTGCTCCCGGTCTTGTATTTACTTTGCAAAGCCTTGGATGAATTCCAGATTGCGGCGCAGCTTTTCTTCGGTGCTTTCCTCGGCGGAGAAGTCCTCAAAGCTGATCCAGCCGTCGTATCCCGCCGACCGGATGGCCCGGAACATCTTGTCAAAGTCCGTGTACCCTTTCCGGAAGGAAGCCCAGGTGGGCGCCCAGTTCTGCACGCCGTTTTCCTCGCCGGTCATTTCCCAGCGGCCGTTTTTGATGTGGATATGGTCCAGATATTCGCCCAGAATCTCCAGAGCGGCCTGATAATCCTCCAGCCCCTCGTACACGATGTTTCCGGTGTCGTAGATGACGCCGATCCACCGGGGGTCAAAATGGGAAACCAGACGGTAGGCGGCGCTGGCGGAGGCAGTGATGGTGCCCATGTGCATCTCCAGGTTGATTTTGACGCCGTACCGGCGGGCAAGCCGCTCCAGTACGCGGTAATCGCAGACAGCCCGGTCGAACAGCGTGCGGTAGTTCTCCTTCCCGTCGTAGCCGTAGGGGCTGACGCGGATTTTGGAAACGCCCATGTTGGCGGCGGCTTTGAGGGCCCGCTCGGCCCGTTCCGTCTCGCTGCATCGCATGTAGGTGCCCAGCGCGCAGATTTCCACACCCTCGCGTTCACAGAGCGCCCGCAGTTTGGGGCCTTCCTCCAGCAGGGTGTCCTCGTTTACCGTGCAGCGGTTGTTGCCCCAGTAGGAAGGGGCCTGCTTCAAAACCTCCGGATCGTCCGGCAGGGGGCAGACGCGGAATTCGGCCCCGTCGTAGCCGCATTCCTTTAGCGTGCGGACGGCTTCCTCCGGTGAATATTCCGGCATTCCGACGGTAAAAACGGAAAATTTCATGGCGGTTCGCTCCTTTTGCATATTCTGTATCTTCATTATATAGAGGCAAGGGAATGAAATCAAGAATTTTGAGGAATTCCGCAATTTTTTCAAGGTATCTGCGCCGGTTTTACAAGATTTTTGAACAAAATTCCGCCGCCGCCTTTTCAGCGCCCGCCGGATGTGGTATACTGAATATAACGAATCTAACGAATCTAACCGGAGGAATTTGCCATGCGCGACAGTATTTATACCATTCCCGTGAACGAAGTGTTCGAACCGCGGTGCGGCTGCCCCATCTGCGCCATGGAGCGCACGCTGGAGCAGCGCTGCGTGGAGTACATTATGGGCGCCGCCATGATGGAGCCGGACGTCCGCATCGAGACCAACCGCCTGGGATTCTGCGTCAAGCACTTTGACCAGATGCTCCACCAGAAAAACCGCCTTTCCCTGGCGCTGATGCTGGAAAGCCAGCTGAAGGAGATTTCCGCCGCCGATTTTAAGGACATCAAAGCCCGTGCGGAGGCAAAGCCCAAAAAGCGCGAAAGCGTTTCCACCATCAACCACACCTGCTTTGTCTGCGAGAAAATTGAGTGGGGCCTCTCCCGGATGCTGGTGACGGTGGCCGACCAGTACGCCAAGGACCCGGAATTTCAAAAGCTCTTTGCGGAGCAGGAGTTTCTCTGCCTGCCCCATCTGGAGCGGGTGCTCTGCGCCGGGGCGGACCATCTGCCGAAAAAGCTCTGGCCCCGGTTCCGGGAAGCGGCGGTGGAGCTTGCCCGGAAGCCTCTGCGGGAAGTGGGGGAGGACGTTTCCCATTTCTGCAAAATGTTCGATTACCGCAACGCCGGGGAAGGCGCGGACTGGGGCAATTCCCGGGATTCCATCGAACGGGCCATCCGCCTGCTCACAGGGGTGGATTTTCGGGAATAGGCCGGCCTGTGCGGTCCAATAATCCGGAACAAATTTTCGAAAAGGTTTGACAGCGGGTGCGGGTGCGTATATAATAAAGAAGGCAGGTGCAAACTAAAGCCAAACGGGGAATACCCCGCCAAAGGAGGGCTTTGTTTGCAGCAGAACGAAAAAAACCATCAGGATGAGCAGGAAACGGAGGACATCCCTTACACCGACCCCGCCAAGGATATCCCCGCCGCCGGTTCCGTGACCACGGGGGGAAAGCACCTGATCCACTGCCTGACCATCATCGGCCAGGTGGAGGGGCATTATATCCTGCCGCCCCAGAACAAATCGACCAAGTATGAACATGTGATCCCCCAGCTGGTGGCGATTGAGGAAAACCAGGACATCAAAGGGCTGCTGGTCATTCTCAACACCGTCGGCGGGGACGTGGAAGCCGGGCTCGCCATCGCCGAGCTCATTGCCGGGATGAAAACTCCAACGGTTTCCCTGGTGCTGGGCGGGGGGCATTCCATCGGGGTGCCGCTGGCGGTTTCGGCCAGCCGGTCCTTTATTGTGCCGTCCGCCACCATGACCATCCACCCGGTGCGGATGAACGGCCTGGTGCTGGGGGTGCCCCAGAGTTTTTCCTATTTTGACAAGATGCAGGACCGCATCGTCCGGTTTGTCACGGAAAATTCCAACATCAGCGAGGCCCGGTTCCGGGAACTGATGATGAAAACCGGGGAGCTCGCCATGGACGTCGGCACGACGCTGGGCGGGGAGGCTGCGGTGGAGGAAGGGCTGATCGACCGGCTGGGAGGGCTTTCCGACGCGATTGAGTGCCTGTACAGCCTGATTGAAGAACGGGAAGGGGGAGAAAAGGATGCTGCTTTACCAGATGCTGCCGGGGGAGCCGCTCTTTCCGCTGGAGGAGCCGCAGACGGAGCTGCGGCTGGTGAACGGCCGGCTCTGTGAATGCATTGCCGGGGCGGAAGGACGGGTGGTGTCCCGGCTCATCTCCACCGATCCCATGGATTATCTGAACCCGGCCTTTGCGCCGGGCAGCCCGGTTTTGGACGACGGGAAACAAATTTGACAGTAAAGGTGAGAAAATGGCACAACGCAAGACATCCAGTACAAAACGCAGCTCCGCCCAGTCCGCCGGAAAGGGCGGGCGCAGGCCGGCGCCGAAATCCGCGGCGAAAAAGAAAACAGTGGCGGAGCTGGCGGCGCAGGAACGCGAGCACCGCAACCAGATGTGGGCGGTGGTGCTGTTTGCCGCCGGCATCCTGCTGACGGCGCTGGCCCTGATCCCGGGCGGATCGGGCTGGCTCGTCCTACATAACCTGCTGCGGGCGCTGTTCGGCCCCATCAGCTATGCGGTGGGTCCGGTGACAATCTACCTTGCCGTGATCGTCACCCTGGGCCGCACCAGCCTGTCGGCCGGAGGGAAGGTGTGGCAGCTTCTTTTCCTGCTCATCCTTCTTTGCGGCATCTCCCAGCTTTTTTACGGTCTCCCGGAGGGAGAAGGCTTCTGGGATAAGGCCGCGGGGCTTTTTATCGACGGCATTACCCTGAAAAGCGGCGGGCTTTTGGCCGCCCTGATCGGCTGGCCGCTGATGCGGTTTGCCGGCGGTGCGCTGGGAGCCGGAATCATCCAGATTCTTCTGATCTTTGTCTTTTTAATGCTCATTTCCGGCAGCACCCTTCTGGGCTTTTTCAAAACCTGCGCCAAGCCGGTCCGCCAGCTGGAACGGGGCTATGTTTCCCGCCGCGAGCGGATTGCGGAGGAGGAAGAAGAGCAGAGCCGGCCTGTAAACATTGACATCCCCATGAGCGGGGAGGGGCCCGCCATGCCGGAGCATCCGGTCATGTCCCCTAACGCGAACTTCGACCGGGCGCTGGAAAATTTCCGCATCGACCCAAAGGAGCTGCGCCGCCGGAAAAAGGAAGCGGAGAAGCTGGGGCTCAAGGTAGACCCTCTCACCGGAGAGGTGCTGGAGGAGGGAACCCGCCAGCCTCCGGAACAGCCGCAGCCCTCTCCCGAGCCGGAACAGCCCCGGAATCCCTTCCGCCCGGATCAGCACCTGGATTCCCGCTACCTTTGGGGCGCTCCGTCTGCGCCGCCGGAGCAGGAACCTCCCGCGGCTGCGGAAGAACCGGAAGCGGAGCCGGAACTGGAGCACATTCCCGCTCCAAAACCGGCGGAAAAACCGGTTTTTACCCTGGAAAGCGGAAAGGCTTTACAGCCGGATTCTCCCGCAGAAAAGCCTGTTTCCAAGCCCACGAACCCCGATTCCCTCTGGTCGGCGCCCCTGTCGCCCTCCCAGCTTCGCGCGCTGGATGAGGACGGGGAGGAGTCCCATGTGGACACTGCGGCCTTTGATGAACTGAAGGGTTCGGTCCTGGACGGCGCCCAGCTCAGCGACGACGCCTTTGCGGCGGGAGCAGCCCGGAACCAGGACGCGCCCGCCAGCCCGGAGGAGCGGCTGGAACAGGCCATCAGCAGCCTGGAGGGCGGAAAGGCGCGGCCGGCCGCAGAGCCGGAGGCCAGCCTGACGCAGCCGATCCAGGAAGAAGTTTACCATGCGCCGCCGGTCACGCTTTTGAAAATGCCCCCCAACACCGGCAACGTGGATGTCAGTGAGGAGCTGCGGGCCAACGCGGAAAAGCTGGTGGAGACGCTCAAGAGCTTCGGCGTCCAGACCCGTCTGGTGGCCTACAGCCGCGGCCCCACCGTCACCCGGTATGAGCTTCAGCCGCTGGCCGGCGTAAAGATTTCCAAGATTACCGGCCTTGCCGACGACATCGCCCTGAACCTGGCGACGGCGGGGGTGCGTATCGAAGCCCCCATCCCCAACAAGCCCGCCGTGGGCATCGAGGTGCCCAATAAAAAGACGGAGTCGGTCGCCATCCGGGAAATCATTGACTCCGAGGAATTCCGCTCGGCCAAGAGCGGGCTTTCCATCGCCCTGGGCAAGGACATTGCCGGAAACGTCGCGGTGGGGGATGTGGCAACCATGCCGCACCTGCTGGTAGCCGGCACCACCGGCTCCGGCAAGTCGGTCTGCATCAACTCCATGATTATCTCCATGATTTACAAGTCCTCTCCCAAGGACGTCCGCTTTATCATGATTGACCCCAAGGTGGTGGAGCTGGGGATTTACAACGGCATCCCCCATCTGCTGATCCCCGTGGTCACCGACCCGAAAAAGGCGGCGGGCGCCCTCAACTGGGCCGTCACCGAAATGCTCAAGCGCTATTCCGCCTTCGCGGAAAATTCGGTCCGGGATATCAAGGGCTATAACCGCCTGGCGGAAAACTCCGACACCCTCCAGCATATGCCCCATGTGGTTATCATCATCGACGAGCTGGCCGACCTGATGATGGCTGCCCCCAATGAGGTGGAGGACGCCATCTGCCGCCTGGCCCAAATGGCCCGCGCCGCCGGGATGCACCTCATCATCGCGACCCAGCGGCCCTCGGTGGACGTGGTGACCGGCCTTATCAAAGCGAATATTCCGTCCCGCATTGCCCTTTCCGTTTCCTCCCAGGTGGATTCCAGAACAATTCTGGACACCGGCGGCGCGGAAAAGCTGCTGGGACGGGGCGATATGCTCTACGCCCCCATGGGCTTTTCCAAGCCGGTGCGGGTGCAGGGATGCTATGTCAGCGATTCCGAAATCGAAGCCGTTGTGGATTACCTGAAGAGCGGCGGGGAACCGGTGGTCTACGACAGCGGCATTCTGGATGAAATCGAGCGCCAGGCCGCTTCCGACGGGAAGAAGAAAGGCGGCTCCGGCGATGTGGGGGACGAGGTGGACGAACTCTTTGAGGATGCGGTCAAATGCGTCCTGGACGCCGGCCAGTGCTCCACGACCTACGTCCAGCGCCGCCTGAAGGTCGGGTACGCGCGGGCGGCCCGCCTGGTGGACGAAATGGAAAACCGCGGCATTGTGGGGCAGCCGGACGGCTCCAAACCCCGGGAGGTTCTGATTACCAAGGCCCAGTGGTCTGAATTCCAGCTGCGCAATCATATGGAGTAAGGAGAGCAGTCAAATGGAAGGCATTCGCGAAGCGAAGGAGGCGGATTTGGAAAGCCTGCTGGAGCTGTATACCTATCTGGGGGAGAATCCCTTCCCGGCGGACCCGGAGTCTTTCCGCCCGGTTTGGGAGAAGCTCCTGCAAAATCCCATCTGCCACGTTTTTCTGGCGGAACGGGATGGGCGCGCCGTGTCCAGCTGCACGCTGCTGGTGGTCCCGAACCTCACCCACGGCGGCCGCCCCTACGCGCTGGTGGAAAACGTCGTCACCCGCCCCGAATACCGCAGGCAGGGACTGGGTTCCGCCGTCCTGAACGCGGCCCGGGACCTGGCGGTCCGGGAGGGCTGTTACAAGATCATGCTGCTGACCGGCTCCAAAAGGCAGTCCACTCTGGACTTTTACCGGCGGGCCGGCTACCGCGACGATTTGAAAACCGGTTTTTGCCAAACATTTCCGGAGAAATAGAAAGGGGATTTCAGCATGGACAAGATTGAACGAATGAAAGCCGTATTCCGCGGGGAGAAGCCCGACGTAACCCCGGCGGGCTTCTGGTTCCATTATAATGGGGCGGATTCCCCGGCGCAGATGGCGGAAAACCACCTTTCCCTCTACCGGGAAACGGGGATGGACGTCATCAAAGTGATGCAGGATTACCCCTATCCGCGGATGGCGGAGGTCCAAACGCCCTCCGACTGGCACAAGCTCCGGATGCCGGGCCGGGAATCGGCGGAATACCGGCGGCTGGAGGAGGTGCTGAAGCGGATTCTGGACGGCTCCCACGGGGAAGCCATGGTGTTCCAGACCATGTTCGGCCCCTTTAAATCCACCGTCATGCAGTTCGGCGACGCCAGGGTGATGGCCCACGCCCGGGAAAATCCGGCGGCGGTTGCGGAGGGGGTCCGCGCGGTGGCGGAATCCCTGGCCGAGTGGGCGGCGGGCTTCCTGGAGGCGGGCGCTTCCGGCCTGTACTACACCGCTCAGTTTGGGGAGGTTGGCCGTTTTTCGGACGAAGAATGGGAGACGCTGGTCAAGCCCTCCGATCTGATGATGCTGGACGCAGCGGCAAAATGCGGCGGAAAGTATAACATCCTCCACATCTGCGGGGAGCCGGAGTACCGGTTCCGGGTGCATTTGGAGCGGTTCCGGGACTACCCCGGCGACATTGTCAACTGGTCGGTCAAAGACAACGGCCTTTCCCTGGAGGATGGCCGCGCGCTTTTCCGGCGGCCGGTCCTTGGCGGCATGAACAACAAGGGGAACCTGATTTCCGGAACGGAAGCGGAGGTCAGGGCCGAAGCGGAGGGGCTGATCCGCTCTTTTCGGGCAGGCGGGCTTCATGCTGGGCGCCGACTGCACGGTGCAGGGGAAAATTTCCGTCGCCAATATCCGGGCGGCGGTGGAAGTGGCCCACAATTTCCGGGAATAGGAGGAAGGAAAAATGGAGCTTCGCGAACAGGTTCGGGCGTGGCTGGACGCCCATGAGGAGGAAATGGTCCGGGATATCGGGAGACTGGTGCGTTACCGCAGCGTTTCCCGGCCCGGGACGGAGGATGCGCCCTATGGCCCGGAATGCGCCGCCGCATTGGCGGAAATGCTTGATATGGGCCGGGAATACGGCTTTGAAACCCACAACGCGGAAAACCGCTGCGGCTCCGTCACCTGGGAAAACGGCGGGAAAACCATCGGGCTTTGGGCCCACCTGGACGTGGTCCCCGAAGCGGAGGGGTGGCTCTATCCGCCCTATTCCTGCACCCGGAAGGGGGATTTCCTCATCGGCCGGGGCGTCGGGGACAACAAAGGCCCCGCCGTGGGCGGGCTTTACGCCATGCGGTGCATCCGGGACCTGGGGCTTCCCTTCCGGAGCAGCATCCGTCAGGTGGCGGGCTGCGACGAGGAGAAGGGCATGAGCGATGTGGAATATTATGTCAGCCGTTACCCCGTGCCGGACTTTTCCCTGGTGACGGACAGCGGCTTCCCGGTCTGCTACGGGGAAAAGGGCATCCTGGAGGCGGAGCTCTGGTCCCCGCCGCTGGAAGGCGTGCGGGAGTGGTCCGGCGGGACGGCCTCCAACATTGTACCGGACGCCTGTACGCTCCTGCTGGACGGCGGCGAGGCGCCCGCCTCCCTGCCGGAGGGAATTTCGGCGGCTGCGGAGGAGGGCGGCCTGCGGCTTTGCGCCCGGGGCTTTGCCCGGCATACGGCGGCGCCGGAGGGAGGCGTCAACGCCATCGGCAGGCTTTGCGGATTTCTGGAAAAATCCGGCCTTCTGCCGGAAAAGAACCGGGAGACGGTTTCCTTCCTGAAGGAAGTCTGCGGCTGCTTTTACGGCGAAACGCTGGGCATTGCCTGCGCAGACGAGCCCTCCGGAAGGCTGACCTGCGTGGGAAGCCTTCTGCGGATGGAGCAGAACCGCGCCGTCCTCACCCTGAATATCCGGTATCCCGTCACGCTGAAGGGCGGCGCGCTGCTCGAAAAACTCCGGCAGACGGCCGGGGCTTACGGCTTCGAGACAGTGCTCCTGCAGGACAGCGCGCCCAACTATTTTAACCCGGATTCCCCGCTGGTGGAAGCGCTCTGCGAGGTTTACCGGGAAGCGACCGGCAGCGATGCACAGGCCTATGTCATGGGCGGCGGGACCTACGCCCGGAAAATTCCCAACGCGGTGGCCTACGGTCCCGGCATGGCGGCGGATTTTTCGCCGCTGGGGCTCCCGCCCGGCCACGGAGAAGGCCACAGCCCCGACGAGGCGCTGCATCTGCCCACCCTGAAAAAAGCGGTGGAAATCTATGTGCTGGCCCTGCTCCGGCTGGACCGGCTGCTCAACGAATAAAATCCTACGATATGGGGGATAGCATGAATAAATTTTTGCCGGTCTGCCGGGAGGATATGGCAGACCTGGGGATTCAGCAGCTTGATTTTATCATTGTGACGGGGGACGCCTATGTGGACCACCCCAGCTTCGGGACCGCCATCATTTCCCGGGTCATTGAAGCGGAGGGCTATACGGTGGGGGTCATTTCCCAGCCGGACTGGCGCTCCGACCGGGATTTTACCCGGTTCGGGCGGCCGAAGTACGCCTTTCTCGTCAATTCCGGCAACATCGATTCCATGGTGGCGCATTACACGGCCGCCAAAAAGCGCCGTTCCGAGGATGCCTATACCCCCGGCGGCGTCGCCGGGAAACGCCCGGACCGGGCGGTGATTGTCTACTGCCGGAAGCTGCGGGAAATTTACGGGGATATCCCCCTGATAATCGGCGGGCTGGAGGCGTCCCTGCGGCGGTTCGCCCATTATGACTACTGGGACGACGCCGTCAGGCCCTCTATCCTGGCGGATTCCGGGGCGGACCTGCTCACCTACGGCATGGGGGAGCTTCAGACCATCGCCATCGTCAACCGTCTGGCGGCGGGGGAGGACATCCATTCCCTTCGGGACATCCGGGGGACCTGCTACCTCTGCGCCCCGTCGGAAACCCCCTACGGCGGCGCACAGTGCCCGGACTATGCCCAGGTCTGCGCGGACAAGACCGCCTACTGCAAAGCCACGAAAATCCAGATGGACCAGCAGGACGAGGTGTACGGAAAAATTATCCTCCAGCGCCACGGGGACCGGATGCTGGTCCAGAATCCGCCCATGCGGGTGCTGACCACCGAGGAGCTGGACCGGGTTTACGCGCTGCCCTACGCCCGCACCTGGCACCCCATGTACGATAAAGCGGGAGGCGTCCCCGGCATCGAGGAGGTGGAATTTTCCATCGCCCACAACCGCGGCTGCTTCGGAAACTGCAATTTCTGTTCCATTGCCTTTCACCAGGGGCGGAAAATTGCCGTCCGCAGCGAGGAATCGGTGCTGCGGGAGGCGGAGCTTTTGACGAAGCTCCCGAATTTCAAGGGGTATATCCACGACGTCGGCGGCCCCACCGCCAATTTCCGCCAGCCCTCCTGCCATAAACAGCTGACCCAGGGCCTCTGCAAGGGGAAAAAATGCCTGGCCCCCAAGCCTTGCCCGGCTCTGGAGGCGGACCACAGCCAGTATTTGCAGATGCTCCGGAAAATCCGGGCGCTGCCCGGCGTCAAGCGGGTGTTCATCCGCTCCGGCATCCGGTACGACTATATGATGGCCGACCCGGACGACACCTTTTTCAACGAGCTGGTGGAATATCACGTTTCCGGCCAGCTGAAGGTGGCCCCGGAGCACTGCTCCAGCGACGTTCTGGACGCCATGGGCAAGCCGCACATCGACGTTTACAAGGCGTTTGCGGAAAAGTTCTACCGGATCACCAAACGGCTCGGCAGGAAACAGTTCCTGGTGCCCTACCTCATGTCCTCCCATCCGGGAAGCACGTTGAAGGACGCCGTTGAGCTTGCCCTGTTTTTAAAGGAAAACCATATTCATCCCGAGCAGGTGCAGGATTTTTACCCCACGCCGGGGACTGTTTCCACCTGTATGTTTTACACCGGAATGGACCCCTACACCCTGAAACCCATCTTTGTCCCCCGCACGCCGGAGGAAAAGGCCATGCAGCGGGCGCTGCTCCAGTATTTCCTGCCGAAAAACCGGGAGCTCGTGGCCAAGGCGCTGCGGATGGCGGGACGCCGCGACCTCATCGGGACGGGACCCAACTGCCTGATCCCGCCGCCCGCCGGGGAAAAGCAGCCGGCCAGGGGGGCTGGGGCCAGGGCCGGGCAGCAGAAAAACCCGGCCAATCGGAGCGGCCCGCGCGGACAGGATAACGCCCGAAAACGGCCGCCCGCCCGCCGGAAACGGCCCTAAATCCGCCCAAAGGAGGCATCGCTTTTGGCAAAACGAAAACGCTATACCCGCCGGAAGAAAAAGAAACCCCTTAACTGGCCGCTCATCCTGTCGGCAGCGGTGCTGGCCAGCGCGGCGGCTCTGGTTTACCTGATGCTGGGGTCCTCGGGGCTTTCCGGGTATCTCCCCGAACTGGACGGCGTAATTTCCGCCGCCCGGGAAATCTGGGGGGAGCTGACCGCCCAGCACAGCCGCCCGGCATTTTCCGGCGGCTCCGGCGAACTGACGGGAGAGGAACGGGCGGAGGTCCATTTCATCGACGTGGGGCAGGGGGACAGCATCCTCATCCGCTGCGGCGGGTATGACATCCTCATCGACGCCGGGGAAAACGGTCAGGGCGAGGCGGTGAACGCCTACCTGGACAAGGTGGGGGTGGACAGCCTGGACTTGGTCGTCGGCACCCATCCCCACTCCGACCACATCGGCGGGCTGGATACGGTTCTTTCGGCCTATGATGCGGCGCAGGTGATTCTGCCCACGATTCCGGAGGACCTGACCCCCACCACCCGGACTTATGAGGATGTGCTGGACGCCGTGGAAGCCCAGGGCCTTTCCGTCACCGAGCCGGAGCCGGGGGACGTCTATTCCTTCGGGGAGGGCGCGCTGACCATTCTGGGCCCGGTTTCGGCAGAATACGACAATCTCAACGACTTTTCGGTGGTCTGCCGGCTGGATTACGGGGAGGTTTCCTTCCTCTTTACCGGGGATATGGAGTCGGACGCGGAGGCGGACCTCATGGAGGCGGGCGCTTTCCTTGACGCCGACATTCTCAAGGCGGGCCACCACGGCAGCAGCACCTCCACCAGCGCGGATTTTCTGGACGCCGTCTCTCCGGAAGCCTGCGTCATCGAGGTGGGGGAAGGGAATTCCTACAACCATCCCCACAAGGAGGTTGTAAGCCGGCTGGAGGAAGCCGGCTGCGCCATCTACCGGACCGACCTGGACGGAACCGTCGTTTTTGAAACGGATGGGCAGAACTGGGCGGTCAGCACCGGAAATTAGGAGGAAGCGCCATGCTGGTTATCGATCGGATTGAAGGCGGCGCCGCCGTCTGCGAGGGGGAGGACCGCGCCATGCGGGAGATCCCGCTGGACCTTCTGCCGCAGGGGGCTGCCGAGGGGGACGTCCTCCGGGAGGGGCCGGAGGGGCTGTGGATTGACCGCGAGGAAACCGCCCGGCGCCGCCGGCGTCTGGCCCGGAGGGCGGAGCGGATGAGAAAATCCTGATTTTTTCAGATTCTATTGCAAAATGGCGGAAAATTGTTTATAATGAATGAAAGAAAGTAGCAGGCGGGCCTGATACCCCCGCATGGGAGGAGGAACCCAATTTTATGCCATCCAAATTTAACGTAACGCTGGAAAAGCTGATCCGGGAGTTCTCTCTGGAAAGCATTTATCTTCCGGAGGACCCGGAGTCCATCCAGATTGCATCCAGCGACGTGAACCGTCCGGGGCTGTTTATCACCGGATTTTACGATTACTTTGACCCGGACAGGATTCAGCTCCTGGGCCGGATGGAGACCGCTTTTTTAAGCGACCTGGACAGCGCGACACTGGCCGACCGGATGGACCGGATGTGCGCCATGGGCGTCCCCGCCGTCATCGTGACCCGGGGACTGGAGGTCTTTCCCGAGCTGATTGCGGCCGCCCAGGCGCACCAGCTGCCCCTTCTGCGGACCCAGGAGGCGACTTCCAGCTTCATGGCGGCGCTGATCGCCTTTCTGAACGTGGAGCTTGCGCCCCGCATCACCCGTCACGGCGTGCTGGTGGAGGTTTACGGCGAGGGCATGCTCATTGTCGGCGACAGCGGCGTCGGCAAAAGCGAGACTGCTATTGAGCTGGTCAAGCGCGGCCACCGCCTGATTGCCGACGACGCCGTGGAAATCCGGCGCGTTTCCAACAAGAGCCTGGTCGGCTCCTCTCCGGAAAACATCCGGCACTTTGTGGAGCTCCGGGGCATCGGCATTATCAACGCCCGCCGCCTGTTCGGTATGGGCGCCGTCAAGCTGACGGAAAAAATCGATATTGTCATCAATCTGGAGCACTGGGACCCCAATAAAACCTACGACCGCATGGGAATCGACAACGAATACACCGATATTCTGGGCAACCTGGTGCCGTCCCTGACCATCCCGGTCAAGCCGGGGCGCAATCTGGCCATTATCCTGGAGGTGGCGGCGATGAACAACCGCCAGAAAAAGATGGGCTACAACGCGGCAAAGGAACTGATGCAGAAGCTCGGCATGCCCACCGACACCTCCCGGGACATTGTAAACGAGCTGGATTTTTAACCGCAGCCTGCGGAAAAGGAATTTTCCGGGCAAAATAAAAATATCATTGAAGTGAGGGCATTATCATGAAGTACTACATTGGGATCGACTTGGGCGGCACGTTTGTAAAGGCCGGCGTTGTGGACGAAAATTACAATATCATCGCGAAAGCCAGCGTGGATTCCGCGGACGTTTCGGGACAGCCCGAAAAGGTGGCGGACCGGATGGCGGAGTGCGCGAAGGCCGCTCTGGAAAAGGCGAATCTCACCATGGACGACGTGGAGAACATCGGCATCGGCGCACCCGGCTCCGTTGACCCCGATACCGGCATGATTATTTACGCGAACAACTTGAACTTCCTCAACACCCCCATGCGCGCTTACCTGGAAGCCCGCACCGGCAAAAAGATTTACCTGGAAAACGACGCCAACGTTGCGGCTTACGGCGAGGTTCTGGCCGGCGCGGCGAAGGGCTATAACGACGCGATTGTCATCACCCTGGGCACCGGCGTCGGCGGCGGCATCATCATCGACGGCAAGATCTATTCCGGATTTAACCATTTCGGCGGCGAGCTGGGCCATTCCGTCATCGTCAAGGACGGCTGGCAGTGCACCTGCGGCCGCAAAGGCTGCCTGGAAGCCTACGCCTCCGCCACCGGCCTCATCAAAATGACCCAGGAAGCCATGAAAGCCGACAAGGATTCCAAGATGTGGGAAATCGCCGGCAGCCTGGAACAGGTCAACGGCAAAACCGCCTTTGACGCCATGCGGATGGACGACGCCTCCGGCAAGGCGGTTGTGGACAACTATGTTGCCTACCTCGGCTGCGGCCTGTCCAACTATGTGAATATTTTCCAGCCGGAGGTCCTGCTCATCGGCGGCGGCATCAGCAAGGAGGGCGAAACCCTGCTGGCCCCCCTGCGGGAGATTCTGGAGAAGGAAACCTACGGAATCAGCGGCGTGAAGTCCACCACCCTCAAGACCTGCGCCCTGGGCAACGACGCCGGCACCATCGGCGCCGCCTTCCTGTGGAAGATTTACGGGGAAAACTGAGTATTATTAAAAAGTGAATCTGGGCGGCCGTCTGCCGCCCTGCCGTCCAAAACCGCCTGAGAAACATCCCGGGCGGTTTTGGACGGCAGATTCCGGTTTATGGAGGGAATATGGAAAACCGCGAGGAAATTCTGGAGCTGTGCAGCCGCACCGGCTGTGAATATCGGGAAAATGTTCCCCTGTGTGAGTACACCAGCTTCCGCATCGGCGGACCGGCGGCGGTGATGCTGTTTCCGCGGAACGCCGGGGAAGCCGCGGCGGCGGTGCGGGCCCTGCGGGGGAAATGCCGCCTGTTCGTGATGGGAAAAGGGTCCAATCTGCTGGCGGCGGACGAGGGCTGGGACGGCGCGGTGCTGATGGCCGGCCCCAACATGGCGTCCATTGAAGCGGAGGGGGAAACTCTGATCTGCGGCGCCGGCGCGACCATGGCGCAGGCCTGCTCCGCCGCTTTGCAGCGCGGACTGACCGGCCTGGAGTTCTCCTGGGGAATCCCGGGCAGCGTCGGCGGGGGCGCTTATATGAACGCCGGGGCTTACGGCGGGGAATACCGGGACGTCGTCGCCTGGTGCGAGCATGTGGACGAGAACGGAGATATCGGGCGGTTTTCCGGCGAAGAACTGGAGTACCGCTACCGCGGCAGCGTCTACACCGGGAAGCGGTATTTCATCACCCGCGCGGCGCTGCGGCTTGCAAAAGGAGACCCCGCCGCCATCCGTGCGCGGATGGACGACCTGTTGGCGCGCCGGAAAGAAAAGCAGCCGCTGGAATTCCCCAGCGCAGGCAGCACCTTCAAGCGTCCGGAGGGGGCTTATGCCGCCGCCCTCATCGAGCAGTGCGGGCTGAAAGGCGCACGGGTGGGCGGCGCTGTGGTGAGCGTCAAGCACAGCGGCTTCATTGTCAACGCGGGCGGCGCAACCTGCGCCGATGTGCTGGCGCTGATTGCGCATGTGCAGCAGGTTGTGGAGGAGCAGACGGGGTTCCGCCTGGAGCGGGAAGTACAGCTGCTCCGCTGACGCAGGACGGAAAGGGGCAGATTGATGGACTTTTTGATTGTGACGGGGCTTTCCGGATCGGGAAAATCCCGGGCTGTGGATGCGCTGGAAGATATCGGCTTTTACTGTGTGGACAATATGCCGCCGCAGCTGATTTCCAAGGTGGCGGAAATCTGTCTGGCGGGGAACAGCCGGATCAGCCGGATTGCCATTGTCACCGACATGCGGGGCGGCGATATGTTTTACGGGCTGTTTGAACAGCTGGATGAGCTGCGGAAAAAGGGCCTGGAATACAAGCTGCTCTTTTTGGACGCCTCCAACGCCGAGCTGATGCGCCGGTATAAGGAGACCCGCCGCCGCCATCCCCTGGCCGGCATGGTCAAAGGGGGGCTGGAAGAGGCCATCCGGAACGAACGGATCCTCCTGAAACCCGCGCGGGAGCGTGCGGATTACATCATTGACACGACGCACCTGTCGGCCAACGAGCTCAAGCAGCGGATGAACAATATCTTTCTGGACAACATCCGCAACAGCATGCTGATTAACGTCATGTCCTTCGGTTTTAAATACGGCGTTCCGCCCGAGGCGGACCTGATTTTTGACGTCCGGTGCCTCCCGAACCCCTTTTATGTGGACGAGCTGAAGCCGAAAACGGGCCTGGATGAGGACGTGCGGACCTATGTGATGGATTCGGAGGCCTCCAGACAGCTTCTGGATAAGCTGGAGGACCTTATTTCCTTCCTGATTCCGCTCTACCAGAAAGAGGGCAAAACCCAGCTGATGATCGGCATGGGCTGCACGGGCGGGAAGCATCGGAGCGTCACCTTCGCGGAGCTCCTTTATCAGTTCCTTGCGGAGCATAACCACAACGTCCGGGTGCTCCACCGCGATATTTCAAAATAAGGAAAGCCGGGATAAACGATGACTTTTTGCCAGGAAGTGAAGCGGGAGCTTTGCCGCGCGGAACCGAAACGGGAATGCTGCGCCTGGGCCCAGCTTTACGGCATGCTGCTGTTCAGCCGGAGCTTTTCGGAGGATGGCGTGGCTTTCACCACGGAGAGCCTGCGCATCGCCGAGACCTTTGCCCAGCTGATGGCGGGCCTCACCGGCGCTTTCGCATCCGTCCGCACCGACACCCGCGCCAGGCAGCGCGAAACAGGGCGTTTCAGCGCAGTGGTGGAGGCCCCCGGCCAGCGGGAACTGGCGGCGGAGCGGTTTGGGCTGGGCTTTCCGGCGCTGAATCCCGCCTTTCTGGAAAACGACTGCTGCGTCGGGGCCTTTTTTCGGGGGCTCTTTCTGCCTTACGGTTCGGTAATCAACCCGGAGCGGGAGTACCACCTGGAGCTGGCCGCCCCCAATGCCGGCATCGCGGAAGCGGTGGCCATGCTCGGGGAGGGGCGGGGAATCCACTGGCGGGTTTCCCACCGGAAAAATACCGGCAGAAGGGACGCGGCGCTGCTCTACGTCAAGGAAAGCGAACAGGTGGAGGATTTCCTCACCATGGTCGGAGCGACAAAAGCGACCCTGAAGCTGATGGACATTAAAATTATGAAGGAAATGCGCAACAAGGTCAACCGCGCTACCAACTGCGAAACCGCCAACCTGGACAAAACGGTGAGCGCATCCCGCGCCCAGGTGGCGGATATTGCATATATCCGGGACCGCTGCGGCCTTTCCTATCTGGATGAGGAGCTGCGCCCCCTGGCCCAGCTGCGGCTGGACAATCCGGAGTGTTCCCTGCGGGAGCTGGCGGATATGCTGGACCCGCCGCTGAGCCGGTCGGGGGTCAACCACCGCCTGAAACGGATCCAGCAGGCTGCGGCTGCGCTGCGGGCACAGGGCGCTGAGAAAGGAGAAGCTGAATGAAAAGTCTGGAAGAGATTCGCGCGTATTTTGCGGGGGACCGGTTTGCGACGGAGGCGGCCGGAGCCGTCATAGAAGCGGCGGAGGACGGGTACGCCCGGTGTACAATGGAGCTGACGCCCCTTCACCGCAACGCGAGAGGCGCCGTCATGGGCGGCGCGCTGTTTACCCTGGCGGATTTTGCCTTTGCCGTTGCCGCAAACTGCGGCGGAATGGGGGTCGTCACCCTGACGAGCCAGATTACCTTCCTGGGAACGGCGAAGGGGGACCGTCTGATTGCCGAAGCGAGACGGGTCAAGCAGGGCCGGAGCACCGGTTATTACACAGTTTCAATTCAGGACGAGCTGGGGACCGCGGTGGCAGAAGTTGCCGGGACGGGGTTTGTCGTACAGCCGAAATAGGGAGGAATCGAGGATGAAAACGGGCTACCGCCGGCTGAAAAGCGCCTGCTATGCCACCAACCTTTCGATGGCGATTGTGGGGAGCATGCAGTCGCTGCTGTTTGTGACCTTCCGGGAGCTGTACGGGATTTCCTATTCCCTGCTGGGAACGCTGGTCCTTATCAATTTCTGCACCCAGCTGGGGATGGACCTGATCCTTTCCTTTTACTCCCATAAATTCAATATGGAAAAAACAGTGCGGATGATTCCGCTGATTACATCGGCGGGGCTGCTGATTTACGCGGTCTACCCCATGCTCTTCCCGGAGACGGCTTATGTGGGGCTGGTGATCGGCACGGTGATTTTTGCCGCCTCCGGCGGACTGGTGGAAGTGCTCATCAGCCCGGTCATTGCCGCTATCCCCTCGGACAACCCCGACCGGGAAATGAGCAAGCTCCATTCCATTTACGCCTGGGGCGTTGTGGGAGTGGTCCTCATCAGCACGGCCTTTATTCAGCTGTTCGGGGGAGAAAACTGGCCGATTCTTGCGCTGCTCTGGATGATCCTGCCGGCTGCCGCCGCCGTTTTGTACTGGGGGCAGCCCCTTCCGCCCATGCACACGCCGGAAAAAAGCGGCACAGTTGCCCGCATGGCGGTCAAGCCTTCGTTCTTCATCTTCGTGGCCTGCATTTTCCTGGGCGGCGCCAGCGAATGCACCATGTCCCAGTGGAGTTCCAGCTACCTGGAGATGGCGCTGAACATTCCCAAGGTTTATGGGGATGTGTTCGGCGTAGCGCTCTTTGCGGTGATGCTGGGGCTGGGACGCTCCCTTTACGCCAAATTCGGCAGGCATGTGGAGCGGGTGCTCCTTCTGGGGGCGATTGGCGCGTTCCTCTGCTACCTGACGGCGGCGCTTTCCAATGAGCCGCTGGTGGGACTCATCGCCTGCGCGCTGACGGGACTTTGCGTGTCCATGCTCTGGCCCGGAAGCCTGCTCGCGTCCTCCAACCGGTTCCCGGCGGGCGGCGTGGCGGTATTTGCCCTGATGGCGGCCGGCGGCGACCTGGGCGGATCGGTGGGTCCCCAGGTTGTGGGACTTGTCACCGATGCGGCCATGAACAATAAGGCACTTGTCTCCTGGGCCGCAGGGCTGGGGCTCACGGCCGACCAGATTGGGATGAAGGCCGGGCTGGCGGTGGCCTGCATTTTCCCGCTGCTGGCGATTGTGGTGTTTGGAATCGTTTGGAAAGGGCGGAACCGGAGTCCCCGGGAAAGCTGACAGCCCCGGGGCCGGGGAAGCCGCAAAAAGAAAGGGAGGGAAGCCATGAAACCGTTTGTCCATCTTCATCTTCACACAGAGTACAGCCTGCTGGACGGGGCCTGTCGGATTTCCGAGCTTCCCAAAAGGGTGAAGGAGGCCGGCCAAACCGCTGCGGCCATCACCGACCACGGATGCATGTACGGTGTGGTGGACTTTTATAAGGCCTGCGTCAAGGAAGGGATCAAGCCCATCATCGGCTGCGAGGTCTATGTGGCCCCCCGCACCCGGTTCGACAAGGTGTTCCAGGTGGACAATAAGCCGTATCATCTGGTGCTGCTCTGCGAAACCCAGCAGGGGTATCAGAACCTGATGAAGCTGGTGTCCGCCGGCTATCTCGAAGGCTTTTACAGCAAGCCCCGGGTGGACCTGGAGCTTTTGGAGAAATACCACGAAGGGCTCATCGCCCTGTCCGCCTGCCTGGCGGGGGAGATTCCCCGGAAGCTGGCGGCGGGGGATTATTCCGGCGCCAGGGAGGCCGTTCTCCGGTATCGGAAGATTTTCGGTGAAGGGAATTACTTCCTGGAGGTTCAGGATCACGGCATCGAGGAACAGCGGCGGATTCTGCCCCTTCTGCGCCGTCTGTCGGAGGAGACGGGCGTCCCGCTGGCTGCCACCAACGACTGCCACTATCTGCGGCGGGAGGACGCCCGGATGCAGAATATTCTGGTCTGCATTCAGACGGGAAAAACCTACGGCGAGCAGAATGACATGGAATTTCCCACCGAGGAATTTTATCTCAAGACGCGGGAGGAAATGGAGGAAGCGCTGCCCGGCTTTTCCGATGCGCTGGACAACACCGCCGCCATCGCAGAGCGGTGCCGGGTGGAATTCACCTTCGGCAAGACCCAGCTCCCGCATTTTGAGACCCCGGACGGGCGCAGCTCGGAGGAATATTTTACCGACCTGTGCGAACGCGGGCTGAAGAAACGCTACGGGACCATAACGCCGGAGCTGCGGGAGCGCTTTGATTACGAAATGGGCGTTGTGAAAAAGATGGGGTATGTGGACTACTACCTCATTGTCTACGATTTTATCCGTTACGCCAAGAGCCGGGAGATTCCGGTGGGGCCGGGGCGCGGTTCCGGCGCGGGGAGCCTGCTGGCCTACTGCATGGGCATCACCGGCGTGGACCCGATCAAGTATCAGCTGATTTTCGAGCGCTTTTTAAATCCGGAGCGGGTGAGCATGCCGGATTTTGACGTGGATTTCAGCGATGAACGACGCGGCGAAGTGATTGATTATGTGGTGCGGCGCTATGGGGCGGACCATGTGGCGCAGATCACCACATTCGGCACCATGGCGGCCAAAGCGGCGGTTCGGGATGTGGGCCGGGCGCTGGGAATGAGCTACCAGTCGGTGGACCGGGTGGCGAAGCTCATCCCCAACCGGCTGAAGATCACGCTGGACCAGGCCCTGGAGGAAGAAGCGTCGCTGAAGGCGCTGTACGACGGCGACTCCCAGGTCCGGGAGCTGCTGGATATGGCGCGGAAGGTGGAGGGAATGCCGCGGCATGCCTCCACCCACGCGGCGGGGGTGGTTATTACCGCCAAGCCGGTGGACGAATACGTTCCCCTGGCCAAAAGCGACGAATCCGTCGTGACCCAGTTCCCCATGACAACCCTGGAGGAGCTTGGCCTGCTCAAAATGGATTTTCTTGGCCTCCGCAACCTTTCGGTCATCGACCACACCGTTCGGGCCGTTCGGGAGGTGCAGCCCGATTTCCGCATTGACCGCATTTCCCTGGAGGATCAGGACGTATTCGCCATGTTTTCCCGGGGGGAGACGGAGGGCGTTTTCCAGTTTGAATCCGCCGGGATGCGCCGGATGCTGACGGCTATGAAGCCGGTTTCCGTGGAGGATCTGACCGCAGCCACCTCGCTTTACCGCCCCGGTCCCAGCGCCTCCATTGACACCTATATCCGCAACCGCTTCCACCCGGAAATGATTCGCTACGAAACGCCGCTGCTGGAGCCGATACTGCGCGTCACCTGCGGGATTCTGCTCTACCAGGAGCAGGTGATGCAGGTCTGCCGCTCCCTGGCCGGATATTCCTATGGCCGCGCCGACCTGGTCCGCCGGGCCATGAGCAAGAAAAAGGCGGACGTGATGCAGGCGGAGCGGGAAATTTTCCTCCACGGGAAAAAGCGGGAGGACGGAACGGCGGAATGCCCGGGCGCGGTGGCAAACGGCGTCCCGGAGGATGTCGCCAACCATATCTTCGACGAAATGGCTTCTTTCGCCGAGTACGCTTTCAACAAGTCGCACGCCGCGGCCTACGCCGTCGTGAGCTATCAGACCGCCTTTCTCAAGTTCCATTATCCCCGGCAGTATATGGCGGCGCTGCTCACCTCCGTGCTGGATTGGACCGGAAAGCTGACCGAATACATCGGGGAGTGCAGAAACCTGGGGATTCCGATTCTGCCGCCGGATGTCAACCGCAGCGCGGGGGCCTTCCGCAACGAAGGGGAGGGCATCCGTTTCGGGCTGCTTGCCGTCAAGGGGCTGGGGCGGTCGGTGATTGAAAACCTCACCGCCGAACGGAACGAAAACGGCCCCTTCACCGGGCTTTTTGACTTCTGCCGGCGGATGACAGGGAAGGAGCTCAACAAGCAGGCGCTGAAAAACCTCATCCGCTGCGGCGCTTTTGACTGCTTCGGCTATTCGCGGAAGGAACTGCTGGCCGTCCATGAGGCGGCGATGGACGCGGCCGCGGGATATGCCCGCAGTCATGCGGGGGGGCAGATGAACCTGTTTGCGGCCGCCGAGATTGCGGAACCGGAGCTTGCCATTCCCAAGCTGGGGGAGTTTTCCCCGGGCGACAGGCTCCGGCAGGAGTACGAGGCGCTGGGGTTCTATCTGACCGGCCACCCGCTGGAGCAGTATCAGCCTCTTGCGCGGAAATACCGGATGGACACTGCCGCCGGAATTACGGCGGAGGAAAGCCGCGTCCGGGACCGCCAGCAGGTCCGGCTCCTGGGAATGGCGGCGGGCAGGAAGCTCATGACCACCAAAGCGGGGGATACCATGTGTTTTCTGATATTGGAGGACATGACCGGCGCGGTGGAGGTCCTTCTTTTTCCCGCCGTGTACCGCCAGGTATCGGGCATCCTCCAGGGCGAGGGGCCGTTTGTCGTGGAAGGAAGAGTGTCTCTCCGGGAGGAAGAGTCGGCGAAGGTGCTTGCGGAACGAGTGGTCAGCCTGGCGGATTTCCAGCAGACCCAGGCGTCCGGCGGGACGCTTTATCTGAAGCTCCATTCCCAAAACGACCGCCGTGTTCCGGAGGTGCTGCGCCTGCTGGCGGAGTATCCCGGCCGGATGCCGGTAAAGCTCTATTTTTCCGACGACGGCAAATACCATTTCCCGCCCGGAAAGCCGCTGGTCAGCGGGGAGAAGGCGCTGCTGGAAAAGCTCTCCTCTCTGCTGGGGGAGGAGAATGTGGCGCTCCGGTAATAAACCCCGTCCTGCCGAAAAACCTTCGGAAATCCCGGCGTCCCACTTGCCAAATGGGGCGCCGGGATGTTATAATGGAACCAATACCGGTTTTCGGCATTTCCCGCGCCTGATCGCGGGAGAACGCGGACGCAGCGCAGAAAGTCGCGGCGGCAGACAGGAGGAAATGATATGGAATACGGAGATAAATTTAAAAAAGCGGTATTCGGCGGGTTCGACCGGGAGGATGTCCTCCGGTGCTTTGAAGAGATGAGCACCCGCAATGCGGAGGAACTGGAGGCCGTCCGCAAGGAACTGGCTCGGGAAAAGGCGGCAAAGCAGGAGCTGGAGGGGAAATATGCCGACGCTTCCCAGCAGCTTTCCCAGTGCCGGGAACAGCTGGACGCCGTGGCCAAGGAAAACGAGGAGCGGAAAGCCCGTCAGGAGGCGATGCAGAAGGAAATGCAGTCCCTGAAGGCGCTCAATTCCGAGCTTTCGGTGAAGCGGGGCATTTTGGAGGAGAACAACCGCTCCATGAAAAAGCGCATCGAGGAGCTGGAAGAGAAGGAGAATTCGGAAAAAGCCAGCTTTGAAATCGGGGAAATGATGGTTGAAGCGAAAAAGACAGCGGACCACATCATCAGCCGGGCTAACGAAAAGGCGGATTCCATCCGCGCCACGGCTTCCGGCGAGGCGAAGAAGGCCGCGGAGAAGCTCTCCGGCGTGCGGGAGCAGCTCTCGCGGGTGGGGGCGGATTTTCGGAAATACTCCGCTGACGTCCTCCAGGGGCTGAAGGACCTGGACCGCCAGCTGGAGCATTCCCGCGCGGAGCTTCTTGGTGAAAAAGAGGAAGCCGCGCCGGAGCAGCCGGCGCAGAAGGAAGAATCCGCCGAAAAAAATCCCTATGAATTCCTGTTCCGCAAGTAAGCGGGCGGGATGTTTTGTAAAAACGCCGTTCCCGGCATGCGGCGTTGGAAGGGGGAAAACAGATGATTCTGCCTTTGACACAGGACAGGCTGGCGGATGTTCACCGTCCCAACGAGCCGTTCCCGATCATCGGGCGGGTGATCCCGTCTTTAACGGAAGGGGAGTGGGGATACCGGGAGGAACTGTTTGACACCCCCGGGACGAAATGCTATCCCGACGAAGAACGGGACTATTCCCTTTACATCAACAGCCCGGACCGCGCGGTTTTTCTGGATTATGAGGGGAAAGCCTGCGCCGGACAGATCGTCCTTCGGGCGGACTGGAACCGGTACGTGTTTGTGGAGGATATCTGCGTGGCGGCCGCCTTCCGGGGGAGGGGAATCGGCACTTCCCTGATGAAGCGGGCGGCCTGCTGGGGAAAAGAACGCGGCCTTCGGGGAATCGCGCTGGAAACGCAGGATGTGAACCTCCTTGCCTGCCGGTTTTACCGGCGGTTCGGAATGCGGCTGGGCGGCGTCAATACGATGCTGTACCGCCAGTTTGACAAGCCCGTCTGCGGCGAGACGGCGCTGTTTTGGTATCTGGAATTTACGGACGAAGCGAATGAACAGGAGTGAGAAAATGGCAGAAGAGTACCGCGTGCTTTCTGCGGAGGAAATCAACCGCGGCTTATTTTCCGCCTTTATCCGCCGGCAGGAAGTCAATCTCTGCTGGCGGAAAATTGACGGCCGGTGGCAGATAAAGCCGGCCCCTTTTGTGGACGATTGGAGCGAGGAAGATTATGCCTTCCTGGTCGCCTGCCTGCAGAACACGGTCCGCACCGGCGGAGTGGTGATGGGCGTTTTTCTGGACGGCCTTCTCAAAGGCTTTGTGTCGGTGGAATCCGCCC
Source organism: Candidatus Merdivicinus intestinavium (assembly GCA_018713245.1). GTDB lineage: Bacteria > Bacillota > Clostridia > Oscillospirales > Ruminococcaceae > Merdivicinus > Merdivicinus intestinavium. Next base: position 24,272 of record DVFM01000068.1, on the reverse strand, counting down.
CTTTCGGCAGCGAAAAGCAGTATTTGGACCTGACCTCCATCCACGTTTCCCAGGATATGCGGGGCCGCGGGATGGGCCGGGAACTTTTCCGGCGCGCTGCGGACTGGGCGAGGGAAAAGGGCGCCGGGAAGCTCTACATTTCCGCCCATTCGGCGGTGGAGAGCCAGGCATTTTATAAAGCCATGGGCTGCGTGGAGGCAAAGGAGATCAACGCCGCCCACGCGGAGAAGGAGCCCTTCGACTGCCAGCTGGAATTTTCCCTGTAATCCCCGTATCCGGAAAACACAAGAAGGAGTGACAGCAATGACCAAAAAGGAGCTTGCCCTGGCGGCTGTGGAGGAATTGGAAAAAGTCTACCCGGACGCCGTCTGCTCCCTGACCTATGAAAAGCCTTACGAGCTGCTGATTTCCACCCGTCTGTCGGCCCAGTGCACCGACGCGCGGGTAAACATCGTGACCGAGGAGCTGTTCGCCAAATATCCCACGCTGCAGTCGCTGGCAGAGGCGGACCTTGCGGACATCGAAGAGATTATCAAGCCCTGCGGTTTGTTCCGCACCAAGGCGCGGGACATTATCGGCATTGCGCAGATGCTGATTGCAAATTACGGCGGTCAGCTGCCGGACAGCCTGGAGGAGCTCGTGAAGCTCCCCGGCATCGGGCGCAAGACGGCCAACCTGATTATGGGGGATATTTTCCGCAAGCCCGCGGTCGTGACCGATACCCACTGCATCCGCATCTGCGGGCGGCTGGGGCTTGTTTCGGTGAAGGACCCTTATAAGGTGGAAATGGCGCTGCGTGAGCTGCTCCCGCCGGAAAAAAGCAGCGACTTCTGCCACCGGCTGGTGCATTTCGGCCGGGAATTCTGCAAAGCCCAGAATCCCCAGTGCACGGTGTGTCCGCTGCTGGGAATCTGCGAGCGGCACATGGATTTTAAAAAGTAACGCTTCTCAATACAAAGCCGCCCGCCTGTCTCGAAACAGGCGGGCGGTTCAAATTTTGGGATTATTTTGCAGAAACAGCGAAACGATTGGTGCGGCCTTTGTTGATCTGCTTTGCGAGGACGCCGCCCACAATCAGGCCGCCGATGGCGGTGATGATAATTTCCGGAATCATGTACAGGCCGTTATAAACCAGAGAGTAGACCGCCGACATGGCCTGTCCGTGGAAGGTTTCCAGGAACCAGCCGCCCCACGGCACCTGGTCGGTGAAGAACCATTCCGCATAGCTGCCGAAGAGCAGGAAGCCGGAGAGGAAATGGCAGACATACCGTCCCAGCAGCCCGATGACCGCCCCCAAAGCCAGGGAGGACGGGACATTGCGGGTGAATTTGGGCGCGAAGCCGGCCAGCCCGATGGCCGCAAAGGCCAGGATGTAGTCCAGCAGCATGACCCACAGGAAGGTGACAAGGCCGCCGTTGGATTCAATCATAGCTGCAAGCCCGCCGGCGCGGCCGCCGGAAATCATCATGGTAATCAGGCCGTGGACGACGCCGGCTAAGGAACCCCAGGCGGGACCGTACTTATAGGCGATAATGACCAGCGGGAGCATGGAGCAGAGGGTAACGGAGCCGCCGTACATCCAGGTGGCATCGAACTTCAAAAAGGTATCGATCAAAATGCCGATGGCGAGGAGAATGCCGCTTTCCGTCAGACGGAGAACTTTTTGGTTTTGATTGGTTTGCATGAGAAACCTTCCTTCAGCAGATATTTCAAGGGCACGGCCGCCGTTCCAAATAAAAAAACCGCAGGGATGCCCCCGCGGTTTAATTTGTCCGATGCAAATCTTCCTACGGTGGGATTACCCACACAGGTTCGAGGGTTAAAGCTGCCGCTTCTCTCAGCCGGATGTCCGGCACCCCTGATTCGACATTATTGTAGCATGTTTTCCGTTTTTTGTCAATAGCGCGGCCTGTTTCCGCCAGATAAGGCGGTTTTGTGCAGAAACTGCATGAGAATTTTTAAAAAATAACTGCATTTTAGCAAAAAAATTGGAAAGTGCGGGTATTCTGTTGATTTTTGGATTCTGCTTTTTTATAATGAAAGAGATATCAAACGGTGCATAGGCTGTATTTTCAGCCTGTGAGAATAGGGAAGAAGGGTGAAAATCCCTCGCGGGGCCGCCGCTGTAATGAGGAAGCATCCTGTATACGGTCACTGTGGTTACACATGGGAAGGCCGGGACTGCACAGCCTCCAAGCCAGAAGACCTGCCGTTTGATAATGTTGCACATAGCCGGCGGACTACCCGGCGGGTGCGGCGAACGCCCGCTGCGGTAAAGGCAGCCTGCTTTGCTGTACCTTCCTTTTCAGGGAGGTTTTTTTATTGCTGCGGGAAATATTTGAAGGAGGAGTTTTCATGACGAAGCTCGAAAAAAGATTGATCGCTTTTTCCGCGGCCTTTGCCCTGATGTTTGGTGTAACACAAACAGTCAGCGCGATGCATATTGCGGAAGGATTCCTGTCGCCCGGCTGGTGCATCGGATGGGGCGCTGTCTGCATTCCGTTTCTGATTGCGGGCGTTCTGCGGATTAAAAGGACGGTTTTCCGGCACCGGAAATCCCTGATTCTGCTGGCCATGGCGGGCGCTTACGCCTTTATCCTGTCGGCGCTGAAAATCCCCAGCATCAACGGTTCTTCCAGTCATCCCACAGGCACCGGCATGGCGGCGATTCTTTTTGGGCCGGCGGCTACGGCAGTTCTGGGGCTTATCGTTTTGCTGTTTCAGGCAACTCTTTTGGCCCACGGCGGTCTGAGCACACTGGGCGCCAACACTTTCAGCATGGCGATTGCGGGGCCGCTGGTGAGCTGGGGTATTTATAAACTGTGCAAAAAATGCAGAGTAAACCGGCTGGTGAGCATTTTCCTTGCGGCCGGTCTGGGAGATCTTTTTACTTACTGTGTCACCAGTTTTCAGCTCGCTTTTGACCATCCCAGCGAAGCGGGCGGCGTGATGGCTTCGGCGGCGGAATTCCTTGGGGTATTTGCTGTTACCCAGGTCCCACTGGCTATTGTGGAGGGCCTTCTGACCGTGGTAGTGATGATGGGCCTGGAGGCATATGCGAAGCCGGAGCTTACGGAAATCGGCTATTTGAAGAGTTCCAAGGAGGCGCAGGCATGAAAAAACGGGTTGTATTGGGAATTGTTCTGCTGGCAGCATGTGCGCTGATCGCCGTGATTCCGCTTTTGACGATTAAAGACAGCGAGTTCGGCGGTGCGGACGGCGCGGCGGAGGAAGTGGTGGCTCAGGTGGATCCTGAGTACGAGCCTTGGGCGGAAAGCGTTATTGCGCCTCCCGGCGGTGAAACAGAAAGCCTTCTGTTCTGTCTCCAGGCCGGTATCGGCGCGGCAGTGCTGGGCTATGGTTTCGGCTATCTGCGCGCCCGCAAGAAATACGGCGGAAAAACTGCCGGGGAAGAACGCACGCCTGCGGAAAAGTAACCGTCGGACGGCGCACAAGGGACGGGCGGCGCGCTTTTTGTGCTGCCGTCCTTTTCCTGTTTAGGAGGGACATGATTTGCTGATTACAATCGGGGCGCTCCTGTTGGGGCTGGTCCTGCTCTGGGAACGGGCGGCGCTGCCCTGGTTTCTGGCAGCGGAGGCAGTTCTTGCCCTTGCTGGTGTGATGATGGCTCGGTGCGCCCACTCCCATGGAGGGATGCTTTCGATAGATGTCTGCGCCCATCAATCCCGTCTGCTGGGCTGGAATGCCGGCGGGAAGCTGCTTTTCACGGCTGTTATGCTGTTTTTCACCATCAGTGTTGATTCCGCCCTGACAGCGCTGGCTGTTTTTGGGATAACCACGCTGCTGACTCTGGCAGGAGGCAGGGTGAAGCCGCACATCTATCTTTCCTGTCTGACGCTGCCGCTGGGCTTTCTCCTTTTGGGCAGTCTGACGGTGGCGTTCGAGCTTTTACAGGAACCGGCAGGCGGATGGGGTGTTCCGCTGTTCGGGATGTACCTGACAGTTACGGAAAGCGGACGGCGGGAAGCGGCGCTTTTGATTTGCCGTTCTGCCGGGGCGGTAGGATGCCTGCTGTTTTTAAGCCTCTCTACACCGGTCGGGGAGCTGGTTGCAGTTTTCCGCAAGCTCAGAATTCCGGCTGTCGTGACAGAACTGATGTACCTGATCTACCGCTATATCTTTATTCTGCTGGATGCGGCTTTTGCCATGCAGCAGGCGGCGGAATCCCGCCTGGGCTACCGAACCCTGCGGACCGGCCTGCGCAGCTACACGCGGATCGCCTCCAGCCTTCTTTCCGCGTCCTTCCGGCGGGCGTCAGAAAATTTTGACGCCATGGAAGCACGCTGTTATGACGGGGAAATTCGTTTTTTAACCCGTCAAAAGCCTTTTACAGCAGTGCAGGCCGGATGCTTTGCCGGATGCGCGGTTTTGGCGGCTGGTGTGTGGGCATTGTTAAGGATAGGAGGCGCCGGATGATGGAAAATCTGTTGGAGCTTCGGGAGGTTTCTTTTGCCTACGAGGAGGGCCGCGAGGCGCTGAAAAAACTCAGCGTGAAAATCCGGAGAGGAGAAAAAATTGCCGTTCTGGGCGAAAATGGGGCGGGAAAATCTACCTTCTTCCTTCTCTGCAACGGAGTTTTGACTCCAACTGCCGGGGAAATCCGTTATTCCGGCCAGCCGGTGGGGAAATCCCGGAAGGATAAGCTCCGGCTGCGGCAGCGGGTCGGTATTGTTTTCCAGGAGCCGGACCGCCAGATTTTAGCGGCAACGGTAGGGGAGGAGATTTCCTTCGGTCCTTTGAACCTGGGCCTTTCGCGGGAAGAGGCTGCATGCCGGGTGGAGGAAGCATTAAGGCGGATGAATCTGGCGGAATTTCGGGACCGCGCTCCTCATTATCTCAGCGGCGGGGAGAAGAAACGGGTGACGATTGCGGATATTCTCGCTATGAAGCCGGAGGTGCTGCTCTTTGACGAACCCGCATCCTCCCTGGACCCGGCAAACGCCGCGCTGCTGGAGCGGACGCTGGGCGAGCTCTCTCAGGAGGGAATGACGCTGGCCGTTTCCACTCACGATGTAAATTTCGCATGGAAATGGGCGGAGCGGGCGCTGGTTTTTGCAGGAGGGGAGCTGCTTGCGGACGGAGAGCCGGCGCAGATTTTTTCGGATGACAGCCTTCTTGCCAAAGCCGGGCTGAAGAAGCCGCTGCTGTTTGAAGCGGGAGAAATTCTGCGCCATGCAGCGCCCGGCCGGGATTTTCCGATTCCACGCAGCATTGAAGAGTTTCGCGCCTGGGCGGAATCCGCCTCTTTCGTGTCCGGCTGATTCCATTCCGGACGGTTAAATATTGTAAAAAGGGACGAGCGAAAACTCGTCCCTTCCGCATTTTGTCCTGTTTACTCCATTTCCAGCAGGCTTCGGGCCACCCGAAGCCCGTCAACGGCGGCGCTCATGATCCCGCCGGCATAGCCTGCGCCCTCCCCGCAGGGATAAAGCCCCTTGACGGTCAAAGAGCAGAAATCTTCTCCGCGGTTGATCCGAACCGGGCTGGAGGTCCGGGTTTCAGGGCCGGTCAGGACGGCGTCCGGGGCGGCAAAGCCGCGGAGTTTCCGGTCGAACAGCCGGAGCCCGTCCCGCATCATCTTCACAACGGAGGGCGGAAACAGCTTGTCGAAATCCACAGCCTCAGCCCCCAGCGCATAGCTGGGAACAACCCGCCCCAGGGAAAGCCCGGGCTTTTGCTCCAGGAAACAGTCTGCCGTGGCGCCGCACGCCCGGTAGTTCCCGCCGCTCAGGCGGAAGGCGCGCCGCTCCAGCTCCTGCTGGAACTCCATCCCCGCAAACACGCCCTCTCCGAAATCTGCGGCGTCCACGGAGACGACCAGGGCAGCGTTGGCGTTTTCCTTGTCACGGCTGTATTCGCTCATGCCGTTGGTGACCACCTGGCCCGCTTCCGAGGCGGCAGGAACCACCGTTCCGCCCGGACACATGCAGAATGTGTAGACGGCCCGCCCGCCTTCCCGGTGGGAAAGCTGGTACTCGCCGGGAGGAAGGTCCGGATGGCCCGCCATGGCCCCGTAAAGACCCCGGTCAATCCATTCCTGTCGGTGTTCGATCCGCGTACCGACGGAAAAAGGCTTGGCCGACAGATAAACGCCGTTTTCCGCCAGCATCCGGAAGGTGTCCCGGGCGCTGTGTCCGATGGCCAGAATCAGATGAGAAGCGGGCATTGCCTCCCCGTTGACGGAAATTCCCGTCAGGCGGCCGCCGCGGACCGTGATGCCGGTAAGTTTTGCGTGGAAGCGCACCTCGCCGCCGTTTTGGATGATTTCCCGGCGGATAGAGCGGACAATATCCCGCAGGTGGTCGGTTCCGATGTGCGGTTTCGCTTTCCGAAGGGTTTCCGCGGGGGCGCCGTGGCGCGCGAACTGCTCCAGAACGTAGGCGCAGAGCGGGTCGTGAATGCGGGTTGTGAGTTTGCCGTCGGAAAAGGTGCCCGCGCCGCCTTCCCCGAACTGGACGTTGCAGCTTTCGTCCAGAATGCCGGTATTCCAGAAGCGCTCCACGGCCTGCACCCGCTCTTCCACCGGTCCGCCGCGTTCCAGCACCGTTACCGGCACCCCGCTTTTCGCAAGCAGCAGCGCCGCAAACATCCCCGCCGGACCAAAGCCCGCCACGATCACCGGGCCGTCCGGCATTTTTCCGGGGCGGAAAGAAAAAGGCTCGTCCTTCTGCCAGCGGACGTCTTTCCGGCCGGCAAAACGCTCCTCCCCTTTGTGCAGGCGGACAACAACGGTGTTGACCTTCCGGATGTCCCGCTGCTTCCGGGCGTCGAGGGAGGTTTTGGAGACATAGGCCTCCTTCACCTGGCCGGAGGGCGCGCCCAGGATTTTCAGCGCGCGTGCCACCGCCGCTTCTTCCGGTTCGCCCAGCTGTGTTTGGATATTATTGAGAATCAGCAACTGATATTTCCTCCTATATTCCCTGCATCTGAAAACGGGCGAAAGATCAATCTCCCGCCCGTTTTGTGGATTTTACTGATTTGCCGTCAGGTTTACGGTGGTGGTGTAGTCTCCCACCGCCCAGGCCAGCACATTGTTCTGGCAATAAACTCTGGCGCTGACAGTGTACTGCCCGCGTTCCTGCGTCACCTGGGAGAGATCTACCGTCACAACCAGGTCGTCTGCCGTCAGGTCCTCCATCACCGAGGCGTCTCCGACAATTTTCACATTGTTCAGGGATTGGGGGACCACTTCCGCGCTGAAGCCGGAGGGGATATTCTCCAGCACAATATTGCTGCGCGGGATGGTGTAGGTCCGGCTGGTGAAACCGGCTGTCGGGAAGGTGACGGTCACGGAGGTGACATTCTCCATGTTGGTAAAGCCGGCCGGCAGCGAAACCTCCAGGGTGAATTCCTGGCCGATGTCGATGTTCCGGAAATCGATGGGGCCGATGACGATTTCGTCCTGATTGTCAATGATGTCCGGAGAAGCCGCCACCATGATTGCGTTCTGGGAGAGGTTATATTCCAGCTCCTCCAGCGGGAAGCCCCTGGGTGTGTTGATAAATTCCACCGTGAGGTTCATCTTTTTGGTCTTGTAGATGGGGACGGTGATTTCCACGGTTCCCGGCTCTATATTCAGGTATTCGGAGGTAATTGCTTCCCCGTTGCGGTCCAGCAGGACGGGGGAGGCTGTCAGCCGAAGGGAGTCGGTCATATTCCGGTCCTCGGTATCCACCGTAATCGAGCAACTTTCAATCCGGTCCACCACAGTCTGCGGACCTGTGACAATGATGTTTTCTTCATTGGCATAAGGCTGCTGCATAATGTACCCATCCGCCGCGCTGAGATTGGGCGTCTGAATCTCCAGAGTAAAGGATTCGCTGACGATTTTGTCGAAATTCAGGGTGGCGGTGGTTTCGGAAATGCCGGTGATGCGGTAGTCCGGGTCGTTGTCCTTTTTCGTGACCTCAATGGGGAGGGTGTAGGTCTGCGCCTGATTGACGCTGTTGAGGGAAATGGAGGCGCTGAAATCGTCGGCGGTGAGACGGTGGACCTTCGAGGACTGCCCGGTGACGTAAACCGTCACCATAATGTCGGTTTCTCCGATCTGCTGAAGCCCAAGGCTCTGGGGGACCGAGCCCTCATAGTTGATCTGGACCGGAACATTGTTGATGACGACATTGCTCTCCGGCTTTTGGGAAATCATAACGGCGAACCAGGCGATTACTGCCGCCAGAATCGCAAAGATTTTCACAAAGTGGTTGTTGTCAAACAAGCTCTGAAAACTGATATGGTAACGCTTCATTTTTTCCATCCTTTCCAAAAGCCTGCTTTTTTCTCTTTTTTCCCTTTTTCCTTGTTTTCCTCCGCAGTTTCCGGGATCAGATAGAACTGCAGCGTCTGCCGGAGTTTGTCAATGGACAGGTTGCGGATCAGGCGGCCGTTGACGGCAAAGGAGATCCCGCCCGTTTCTTCGCTGACAACGATGGTGACAGAGTCGGAAACTTCGCTGATTCCCAGGGACGCACGGTGGCGGGAACCCAGGTTTTTGTCGATGCCCTCTTCCTTGTCGGGCTTCGGGAGGAAGCAGGCGGCCGCGTGGATTTTTCCGTCCCGCATAATGACCGCGCCGTCGTGGAGGGGGGAGTTTTTAAAGAAGATATTGCCGATGAGCTCGACGCTGGGGACGGCATCGACAACCACGCCGGTGGCGATCTGCTCGCCCAGCTTGGTCTGGCGCTCAATCACAATCAGCGCGCCGGTGGCGGACATGGACAGCCGCTGCACCGCCTCGCAGAGAATTTCGATGGGCTGGGACCAGATGGCGCTGTTTGCGCTTTCGTCCCCGTGGCTCCAGGGAGTCAGCGCGGAAACCTTGGTGCGCCCCATCTTTTCCAGCGTCCGGCGGAGCTCCGGCTGGAACACGACGATAATGGCGATGACGCCCAGTTCAAAGACCTTGTTCAGAAGCCAGGTAATCGTGTTGAGCTCCAAAAGCTGGGCGACCAGGTAGCAGGCCACCATGATGATAATGCCCTTTACCAGCTGGCCGGCCCGGGTTTCCCGGACGATCATGATGCCCTTGTAGACCAGATAGGCGGCCAGCAGGATATCCAGCAGGTCCAGCGGGAAGCGGAAGTCTCTGGCGACCCCGACAATCGAATCCCAAATGTTTAGCAATGTCTGCATACTCTTTCCGTTACGGCCCTTCCGGGCGGAGGGCCCCTTTCTTTGATTTTTGGCAGGGGGTAGACTGCCTCTCTTTTTATTTTATCATATCTGGCGATAAATTCAACCTTTGGACAGGCCGAATTTCTTAATTTTTTGTATTTCCGCGAGAAAAGCGCCCACCTGTTGCGGCGTATTGAAGTGGGAAGGGGAGAAACGGACCGCCCCCTGCCGCTGTGTCCCTAATGTACAGTGAGCAAGGCCGGAGCAATGGAACCCGCCGCGCAGGGCAAATCCCCGCCGGTTCAGGTGGGAGGCGACTTCTTCGGAGGGCGTCCCCTTTATGTTGAAGCTGACCAGCGGCGCCTTTTCCCCCATGCGGAAGCTCCTGGACAGCAGCTCGACATGGGGCATCCGGGACAGCTCCCGCCATGCCCAGGAGCAGAGTTCCATTTCCCGGCGGTAGATGTTCCCCATTCCCTTTGCCTGAATGAAATCCATTCCGGCCCCCAGGGAAATGACGCCGACGGTGTTGATGGTCCCGCTTTCCAGGCGGTCGGGGCAGAAGGAAGGCTGCTCCAGGTCCAGGGAGGCGCTGCCGGTGCCGCCTTCCAGCACGGTGGCCAGCTCCACTCCCTCCCGGATGACAAGAAGCCCCGTCCCCGTGGTGCCGTAAAGGCCCTTGTGGCCGGCGGTGCAGAGCAGGTCGATGTTCAGCGCGTCCATGCGGATCGGAAACACGCCGGCGCCCTGGGCCGCATCCACCAGAAACAGGATGCCGTTTTCCCGGCAGAGCGCGCCGATTTCCCGAATGGGCGGCACGGTTCCGGTGACGTTGGAAGCATAGGTGCAGATGACCAGCCGGGTGTCCGGCCGGAGCGCACTTTTGAAGTTCCGGACCGTCTGTTCCGGATCAAGCTCGGCAACCCGGGCGATGGAGTATTCCACCTCGCCGGTTTTGCTCAGTGCGTGGACGGGGCGGATGGCGGAATTATGCTCCAGGGAGGAAAGCACCACATGGCCGCCCCCGGCCATCGCGCCTTTGATGGCCAGATTCAGGGCCATGGTGCAGTTGAGGGTAAAAATGACGTTTTCCGGCTGCGCGCCGAACAGGGCGGCGGCTTTTTCCCGCACGCTGAACACCCGGGCGGCTGTGCGCATGGAAATGGCGTGGCCGCTCCGGCCGGGATTCCCCCCGTAATGCTGGATGGCCTCCATGGCCGCGCGCTGCACCGGGAGCGGCTTTGGGAAGCTGGTTGCTGCGTTGTCAAAATAGACCAAACCAAAAACCTGCCTTTCCGGGGAGGGGCCCAATAGCCGGCGGCCCGGTCGTCAGGGGGTGCGGACCCGGTTCAGCACCTGGATGCCGTTCCGGTGCAGGAGCTCGGCGGCCCTTTCGCCGCCGCCGGATACGGACAAACTGTAGCTGCACCCGCGGGGCGCATATTCCTCCGGCGTGCGCAGAATCATGCTGCGGATGCCGGCTTTGTCCAGGACCCGCTGCGCTTTATAGGCATAGGTGATCGACCGGAGCACCAGTATCTCCTTGGCCATTGGCTGTCCCTCCATTTGAATGGATTGAAGGGGAGACCCCCCTCGGGACAGTATATGCGCCGGCAGGCCCTCCGGGTTCCAGTTCTAAATCCGGCAGATGAGGCAGGATGCGCTGGCCGCGATGCCCTCGCCCCGCCCGGTGAAGCCCAGACCTTCCTCGGTGGTTGCTTTGACGCTGACCAAATCCGGCGAAACTGCAAGGTCCGCCGCGATGTTTTCCCGCATGGCGGGAATATAGGGCTTCAGCTTGGGCGCCTGGGCGATAATGGTGGCATCCAGATTGGAGACGGCGTAGCCCTGCCGGCGCAGGAGTTCCGCCGCTCTGCGCAGCAGCACCCGGCTGTCCGCGCCCTTGTAAGCGGGGTCGGTGTCCGGGAAATGGGAGCCGATATCCCCCAGAGCCAAAGCCCCGAACAGCGCGTCCGTTACGGCATGGAGCAGGACGTCGGCGTCCGAGTGGCCGAGCAGGCCCTTCTCCCAGGGAATTTCCACCCCGCCCAGAATGAGCTTCCGCCCGCCGGTCAGCCGGTGGACATCGTACCCCTGACCCACGCGAAGAAGGGGGAGGGGAGGCGGCGTTTTCTGCTCCTCGCGGCGGCGGAGCGCTGCCTCAGCCGGCGCGATGTCCTCCGGCGCGGTGATCTTCCGGTTTTCGTGGCTCCCGATGGTCAGAAAAACCGGGCGTCCCATCTCTTCCAGCAGCTGCGCGTCGTCGGTAAAGTCAAACCCCCGGGCGAGCGCGGTCTCCATGGCGGAGAGATACCAGTCCCTGCGGAATGCCTGCGGCGTCTGCGCGTGGAAAAGCCCGGAACGGTCCGGCGTTTCCGCGATAAAACCATTTTCCCCGCGCTTGATGGTATCCCTGGCCGGGGCGGCGAGGATGGCTGCGCCGTACTGCCGGGCGTCGGCAAAAACCCGGCGGATGTCCTCCGGCCGCACCAGAGGCCGCGCGCCGTCATGCACCGCCACATAATCCGTTTCGGGAGAAATCGCGCGCATCCCGGCGAAAACCGACTGCTGGCGGGTGCCGCCGCCGATTCCGAGCACCCTGACCGGCACAGGCCCCCCCATCAGAGGAGCCAGCATTTCTTCGTACGTCTTTTCCCTCCCCGCGGCAGTGATTACCAGCACCTCCGCCGTATCTTCCACGGCGAGGAATGCCTCTGCGCTGCGGTACAGCACCGGTTTTCCCAGCAGGGACAGGGCCTGCTTGTCGGCGCCGCCCATCCGGGCCGACGAACCCGCGCTCATAATCAGGACACTGAACAATTTCATCCATCCTTTCCGTTATTTCTTCCATAGTAACAGTTTTGGCGTTTTTTTTCAAGTGGCAGGAAAATTTTAAAACAATGAGGTTTTATGTTGACTTTTTTGGAGTGTTGAGGTATTATGTAAAAAAGCTGAAAAGTATTCCTCAAATTTATGTTGTGAAAGGTTGTGCTTACCATGAACAATCGAGTCCTGTTAGTGCTGGTGGACGGCATGCGTCCCGATGGGATTGAGCAGTGCGCCCATCCCTTCCTGCGGCAGCTTCAGTCGGAAAGCGCCTGCTGCATGACGGCTTCCACGACGATGCCGTCTGTCACGCTGCCCTGCCACGCATCGCTGTTTTTCAGCGTAGGCGCGGAGCGCCACGGCATTACGACCAACGTCTGGGTCCCGCAGGTCCGGCCCATCGACAGCCTGGGCGATACGGTCGCCCGCGGTGGAAAGCGCGCCGCCATGTTTTATAACTGGGAAGAACTGCGGGACCTGAACCGTCCGGGCAGCCTGATCCACAGCGAGTATCACAGCATGGAACTGACGGGGGGCATCGAATCCGACCGTTATCTGACCCGCCAGGCAATCCGCTGCATCGAAACCGAAGCGCCTGATTTTGTGTTCCTTTACTTGGGATACACCGACCATGCCGGCCACACCAGCGGCTGGATGACGGAGGACTATCTGGAGGCTGTGGCCAACGCTTCCTCCTGCATCGAGACAATTTACCGTGCGCTGCCGGCAGGATGGAATCTGGTCGTCACCGCGGACCACGGCGGCCACGAGAGAAGCCACGGCTGCGATATCCCCGAGGATATGACGATTCCGATTTATTTTGCCGGCGAACCCTTTGCAAAAGGGGAGCGGCTTTCCGGCGTCAACATTAAGGACATCGCCCCCACCATTGCAAAGCTCATGGGACTTACTCCGCCCGCCGAGTGGGAGGGAAAATGCTGGTGTTAAGCTGAATGCCTGCGGGATGGGGCGGTTTTCTGCACCTTTTCGGACTTTCCTCATATAATGCAATACGGGCACTCAGCGGGGGCCCAGTACTTAGTATAGGAGGATGGTTATGGCAGATAACAACGTTTCTACCGCCAACGCCGCCGTGGGCACAAACTGCTTTAAAGAAGCCGTCTGCGTCAGCGCCGGCCGCATTTACGATTCCTGCTCTTCCAAGGACTGTTTGGAGGATCTGCGGGTCTACTTTACCGACACCGCCCAGGCGGCCCTCAACGCGGCCCAGAGCATCAAGTGCCGCAAGGCCGAAGTCATCAACGTGTTCATGGATGTGGAAAGCGTCCCCTTCAACAAGGGCTTTTACTCCGTGGATATGACCTACTACTTCCTGATTACCCTGGATGTTTACGCCGCGGCGGTTTCCCCGCCCGTGACGGTGCAGGGGGTGGCTGTTTTCAGCAAAAAGGTCATCCTTTACGGCTCCGAGGGGAGCGTCAAGAGCTTCTCCTCCGCCATTCAGGTGGACCCCATGTCCGAGGACTGCACCATGACCAGCGACTGCCCCAACGCAAAGGTGCAGGTGGTAGACCCCATCATTCTGTCCTGCCGGGTCAGCGATACGCCGCTGTGCAATGGGGATTTCTCGGTTTCCATCCCGCCCTGCATCGCCAACCGCTTCGGCGGCGCCTTTGTGACGGGGGATGCGCTGCGGTATATCTATGTCAGCATCGGCATCTTCTCCATCGTCCAGCTGGAGCGGGATGTGCAGATGATGATCCCGGTCTACGACTTCTGCCTGCCGGATAAAGAGTGCACCTCTTCGGGCAGCTCCGCTACCGACGACCCGTGTGAGCTGTTCCGCCGGATTAAGTTCCCGGTCAACGAATTTTTCCCGCCCCGGCTGGCGGAGCTGGACTGCGAAGAAACCATCAGCTGAAAACGCCGGAACGGCAAAAAGCGGCGCACAGCCTTCCTTGGCTGCGCGCCGTTTTCCATGTGCCCGTAAGAAAAATTATTTGGCCGCAGCTAGCAGAACTTCGGCGGTATGCTCCACATCCACGCTGCCGTCTGCGGAATATTTTTCCCGCTTCAGGAGCTTTTTGAACGCCTTCAGAGTCATCACCGGCAGCCCGCGTTCCGTATTCAGAACCGCTTTGGAGTTTGTAAACACCACGTAGTTTTCGATAGATGTTTTGTAAATTTTCTGGGAGGTCAGAATATCCCGCACGGCTTCCAGGCAGGCCTGATTCTGCAAAACCGGGTTCGCAAAAGAGCCGCGCTTTTCCTGTTCGTTCTTTGTGACCACCCGGACCCATTTCTTATCCCAGCCGGAACCGTAAATGCTGCCCGCGGCATTTTTTTCGGTGATAATCATGATGCCGAAAAAGCCGATCAGGATATGGTCCGCGCGCACGGTGCCGCCGGATTTCACCGGCAGTTCCAGATCCTCCAGAACCCGGAAACGGCGGATCAGCGCAAATTTTTTCAGTAATTTGTGGATTTTCCGCTTGCCGTCTATACCTTTTTTGCGGTAATACCAATTCATAACGGCCAAAATAATCGCGAGAACGGCGGCAATCCCCAGCGCAGCCGCCCCGATGATGATCCACTGCTGTTCTGTCATACCAAAATCCTCCTGGTTTCCATTAAATAAAGTCGCAATATATCCATTATACCACAAATGAATAAAAATGCAAATAACCTCCATACTATTATCGGCGCGCAAAATGTAAAAAAACTCTGAAATTCAAAGGAGGGTCCATATGATTGACCGTATTGCATTAGCGTTGGTAATTATCGGGGGGCTCAACTGGGGCTCCATCGGCATTTTCGGGTTCGACTTTGTCGGCGCCATCTTCGGCGGGCAGGGCGCGGTGTTCAGCCGGATTATCTTTGCCCTGGTCGGAATTGCGGCGCTGTGGTGCATCTCGTTCTTCTTCAAGCGCAACGACGTTTTGGATCACGACAGGAATTGACCGAAATCTTTTCAAAAAAACTGTTTACAACCTTTCCGTTTTGCGGTACTATAAAAGAAACCGGAAACGGAAAGGAGTTTTTTTATGGAAAACACTGTGATTCAGAATGCGGGCTTCCACCATCTTGCCCTGTATGCGTCGGACTTTGACCGGACCATGGAATTTTACTGCAAAGGTCTGGGCTGCGGCTATGTCCGCGGCTGGGGAGAAGGAACCGGCCGGGCGGCCATGGTGGACTTCGGCGGCGGAAACCTGCTGGAGATTTTTGCCAAAGGCACGGATAAGGAGCAGGAAAACGCCCGGTTTATCCATCTCGCCATTGCTACCACGGACCCGGACGGCGCTTATGAAGCGGCGCTGAAAGCCGGAGCTGTCTCCGTCGATCCGCCCAAGGACGTTACCATCCAGGCGGAGGAGCCCATGCCGGTCCGCATCGCTTTCGTGAAAGGGCCGGACGGCGAAATCCTGGAATTTTTCTGCGATAAATCCGGCTGCTGACCCGCTTTGCCGGGAATGTCCGAAAGGCGTTCCCGGCGGTTTTGTTTATTTTGGGGAAATTCGGACGGTAATTCTGGTTACATATTCCTCCGGTCTGGCGGTGGCGAGTTCGGCGATGAGATAATCCTCATAAGCGTCGCCGGCGGCGCAGAAGCCCAGGCGTTCGATTTCGTCCAAGAAAAAGGGATAGACGCCCGGAACGGTTTCGTAATCCCCCTGGTGATAGATGACGGCGAACTGCCCGCCTTCGCGGACGGATTCGCCGTTTCTTCTTTGAATAAACAGCCGTGCAATCCGCCCGAACTGCCGGTTCTGAAGATCCTCCCTGGAGACGATGGACCCCACCGGCACGGCTCCCGTGGCGCCGGTTTCCTCCAGAAAGCGGCTGTACATGTCAAGCCACTGCTGCCCGATGCCGGATGCGCCGGAGGACGCCGACCTGCTGTAGGAATACCGGGCGGCAGGCAGGGAGCGGATGAGCACCCGTTCCTTCGGCGCTTGGTCCGCTTCGGCCACCATGGCGGCCAGCTTTTCAAAAAGGAGCTGGGTTTCCCGCAGCCTGCGGATTTCCTCCTGCAGTTTCTCCGCCTGTTTCGCCGCCATTTCTTTCAGGCGCGCCGGCGTAGGGCTGCCGAAGTATTCGCGGATTTCCTGGATGGGCACATTCATTTCCCGCAGGGAGCGCAGCGCGCCGAAGGCTTCAACCTGAGCGGGCGTGTAGTAGCGGTACCCGTTCGGCCGGACCCCGGCGGGGGAGAACAGGCCGATTTTGTCATAATACAGCAGCGTGTCCTTTTTGATGCCGAAATACCGGGCGAATTCTCCTGTGGTATAGCTTTCTTCGTTTTTGCGTTTCATTCCGTTTCCCTCTTTTCGGCAAAATCTTACAGAATCTCGAAATCCCTCTTGACTATGGAGCTACTCCATAGTTTATACTGTTTGATGCGCAATGTCAAGAAGGAGGAAATCAGAAGTGTATGGACAATAAGACCCTGTTCTCTAAAACTCCGCCAACCCGCCTGTTCCTGATGGCCGCTTTGCCGGGAGCCATCGGCATGCTGGCCTCGGCGCTTTATCAGATGATGGACGGCGTGTTCGTCGGACGGCTGCTGGGCGAAAACGCTTTCGCGGCGCTGAATCTGGCGATGCCTTTTGTCATTATCAATTTCGCGCTGGCGGACCTCATCGGCGTCGGCTCCGCCGTCCCCATCTCCATCCGGCTTGGGGAAAAGCGGGATGATGACGCCAATAATATTTTTACCTGCGCCTGCCTGCTGATTGTTGGGGCCGGCGTTGTTACGGGCGCGGTAATCTACGCTGCGGCGCCGTTTATGATCTCCATGATGGGGGCAGACGCGGAGCTTGCGGAACTCGCGGTGCAGTATCTGCGGGTGTACGCTCTCTGCTCGCCGGTTACGACGATTATTTTCGCGGTGGACAACTATCTGCGCATCTGCGGAAAAATCCGCCGGAGCATGCTGCTCAACGTTTTTATGTCGGCTTTCAGCGTTGTTGTGGAATTTCTGTTCCTTTATGTGTTCCGCTGGGGAATCTGGGGCGCAGCCCTTGCCACCTGCTCTGTAATGGGAGCCTGCGCGGTTGTGGCGCTGTACCCGTTTTTCCGCGGCCGGATGCCGCTTCGCTTCCGCCGTCCGAAATTCAGCGTCTTAATTCTGCGGCAGATTGTATCCTGCGGCGCTCCCAGCTTTTTGAACAACATCGCCGGACGCATCACCTCGATTTTGATGAACGCCGTCCTTCTCCGGATGGGCGGTTCCGAGGCGGTATCCGTTTACGGCATCCTGATGATGGCCGACGGTTTCGTCCAGCCGCTGCTGTACGGCATGTGCGATTCCCTCCAGCCGGCTGTGGGATACAACTGGGGCGCAGGGGAATACGGCCGCGTCAAGGCAATTGAAAAGCGCTGCTTCCTCGCCAGCGCGATCCTTTCCGTTGCGGCGGCTGCGGTCATTTTCCTGTTCCCGAAACCTCTTGCGGGGCTGTTTATGCAGGATGCGGACGCGGCTTTCTATGAAATGGCGGTGCCTGCGCTGATGCTGTTCAGCCTGACCTACATCACCCGGTGGATTTCCTTTGCCACCCAGAGCCTGATGTCTGCCATTGAGAAGCCCATTCAGGCTTCCATGATCTCCCTCTCCACCGCGCTGGTGTTCCCGCTGCTCTTTATCGCAGTCCTGTGGCCCATGGGCTTGAACGGGCTGTGGCTGAACCTTCCGGCGACTGCGCTGCTGGCCGCTTTGCTTTCCCTGGGGATATTGCTGCATCTGCGGCGTTTCCTGCAAAAGAAGCAGAAAACGGCGGAATAACGCGCCGGTTCCCGCCCCATGGGGCAAGCCGGACCGCTGCGGCATAGGATGGAAAAAACGAAAGGAGTTTTTCCATGAGCAAGGGAATCGACGTTTCCCGCTATCAGGGGACGGTAGATTGGAACAAGGTGAAGGCCGCGGGGATCGAGTTCGCCATAATCCGGGCCGGTTTCGGCATGTACGCGAGCCAGGTTGACCCGCAGCTTGCCGTCAATATGCAGGGCGCAAAGGCCGCCGGAATTCCGGTGGGCGTGTATTGGTACAGCTATGCTGTTTCCGAGGCGGAGGCCCGCCGGGAAGCGGAAGTTTGTCTCCAGGCAATCTCGCCCTATCGCGGGCAGCTGACGCTGCCCGTTTTTTTCGATCAGGAATATGAACCGGGCATCAAAGCGCTGAGCGACGGCGCCCGCACAGACATTTGCCTGGCGTTTCTGGGGGCGGTGCAGAGAGCCGGTTACCGCGCCGGGCTTTACTGCTCCTACGATTGGTACCAGAATTGGGTGGAGCAGAGCCGCCTGACCTCATATCCGGTGTGGATTGCACAATATGCGTCCCGATGCAGCTACACCGGCCAGAATCTTGCGGCCTGGCAGTACACCGGAAAAGGCACGGTCAGCGGCGTTTCGGGCAGCGTGGACCTGGATGAGGGATACGCCGGCCTTTTCCAAAAGACCGGATGGATCTGGGAAAATTCCGGATGGTATTGGTATGAAAACGGCGCGCCGGTAAAAAACGTGTGGCGGAAATCGGACGGCTGGTGGTACCGGCTGGGGCCGGACGGGAAGATGCTGACCGGTTTTCAGCGGATAGACGGGAAGCTCTATTACCTGAATGAAACCTGGCGGGAAAATATCCCTTCCGGCGCCTGCATTATTACCGACAGCAGCGGCGCCGTCATATTTCCGTAAAACCTTTGCTGCCGCTTGACATATTCGGCAGTTTGTGATAAAATAAAAAAGATATGAAAGGAAACGGAGGAGATGTTCCAATGGCATTGATGCATGTTAACTTTTTTTCCAACGTCCTGGGACTCAGCGTCCAGGCGGATGTAATTATCCCCCAGCAGACCGCGGGACAGATCGGCATGGAGGGAAAAGCCGCGGAGACCTATCCCACCCTCTATCTGCTCCATGGCATGAGCGATGACCAGACCATCTGGCAGCGCCGGACCTCAATCGAGCGGTACGCCGCCGATCTGGGGATTGCCGTGGTTATGCCCACCACGCACCTGGGCTTTTACACGGACACCCAGTACGGCTACCGTTACTGGACCTATATTTCAAAGGAACTTCCCGCCATCTGCCGCTCTTTCTTCAAGGGCATGTCCGACAAGCGGGAGGACACCTTTGCCGCCGGCCTGTCCATGGGCGGCTACGGCGCCTTCAAGCTGGGGCTCGGCGCCAGCGAAACCTTCAGCGCGGTGGCGTCCCTGTCCGGCGGACTGGACGTTCGGAATCTGGGCGGCCGCCATTCGGAAAACCGCCAGCTGTTCGAGGGCATTTTCGGCGACCTGAATAAAGTTGCGGGCTCGGAAAACGACCTCTTTTATCTGGCGGAGCAGCTGAAAGCATCCGGAAAGCCGCTGCCGAAGATGTATCAGTGGTGCGGAACGGAAGATTTCCTGTATGAGGAAAATGTGAAAATGCGCGACCATCTGCGGAATCTGGGCTACGACCTGACCTATGAGGAATCGCCCGGCGACCATCAGTGGAAATACTGGGACGAAAAGATTCAGACTGTCCTCAATTGGCTCCCGATCCGGAAATAAGGCGCTATCCTCTCAGGCGCGCCAGCCCAAGCCCCATGAGCAGCAGCCCGCCCAGGGCCGAACATCCGCGGGGGAGCCTCCCGGCGGCTTTCCGGCCCAAAAGGTGAGCCAGCAGAATGGCTGCCGGATGCAGCAGCAGGGAAAGGACTGTCAGATAAAGGTAATGATGGTTCACAAAACCGCTGCCGAAACCGATTCCGAAGGAATCAAGCGACAGCACCGCCCCCAGCATGGCTGCTTCCCGGAGGGAAAGGTTTTTGGAGCAGTCCGCGTCCGCTTTGGTTTCGTCCAGATAAACGGTGACGGCGAAGGAAATCCCTGCCCACCGAAACCGCAGCTTTTTCCGTCCGTTCTGTTTTTTGGAGAGCATCGCTTTCAAAGCGTTCTGGAATACCGACAAAAGGCCGATTACAAAGATCAGCCCGCCGCCGGCCGCCGTGCAGACCTCTGCCGGCAGGAGTCGGCGAAACGGCGAGGAAACCAGCATGGACAGCAGAAGCGCCCCGGTCCCGATTGCGCCCATCACCAGAGCGGAACGCAGCGGAATTCGGATGTTTTCCGCCCCATACGCAAAACAGGCGATGAATGCGTCGGCCACCAGCGCCAGTACCAACAGACTATCCTGGATCAAAATCAATCACCCCGCCCTTCTTTTCCCATATTATGCGGGAAAGAGGGGCGGGGTTCGTGTTTTTGTGCCGATTTATTCGGTGAGATAGGGAGAGAGCGCTTTCTGATACTGGCGGTTGATGGTTGCCTTTACCCGAATGCCGGAAGCTTCATAATTTTCCGACAGGATCTGCCCCTTTTCCCGGATGAGGTGGAGCAGGGACCCTTCCGAATAGGGGATCAGCAGCTCCATCGTGCAGAGCCGGTCCGACAGGGCTTCCTCAATGGCCTGCAGAAGCGGCGGGAAGGTTTCCGGATTTTTGGCCGATACAAATACCCTGCGGCTGTTGGAGGCGGGGGGAGGGGAATCCAGCATGTCGACTTTATTGCAGACTGTAATTACCGGCGTGCTGCCGCAGCCAAGCTCGTCCAGCAGCTCTTTTGCCACATCGAGCTGGCGTTCCCGGTCGGGGCTCGAATAATCGCAGACCAGCAGAATCAGGTCGGCGTCCGCGGCGACCTCCAGGGTGGAGTGGAAGGCTTCCACCAGCTGATGCGGGAGGCGCTGGATGAGCCCGACCGTGTCCACCAGAATCACCCGCTGGCCGTTGGGCAGGGCAAGCTCCCGCGCGGTGGGGTCCAGCGTGGCGAAGAGCTGATCCTTTGCGTAGACTTCCGAACTGGTGAGCTGATTCAGGAGGGTGGATTTGCCGACATTGGTGTAGCCCACCAGCGCCACCGTGACAGCGTTGTTTTTCTTCCGGCGCTCCCGGGTGCGGGCCCTTTGGGCGCTCAGCTCCTCCAGCGCTTCTTCCAGCGCATGAATGCGGCGGCGGATATGCCGGCGGTCGCTTTCCAGCTTGGTTTCGCCGGGGCCGCGGGTGCCGATGCCGCCGCCCAGCCGGGACAGCTGTGTCCCCAGGCCCAGAAGCCTTGGCAGGCGGTATTTCTGCTGGGCCAGCTCAACCTGAAGGCGGCCCTCATGGGTGCGGGCCCGCTGGGCGAAAATGTCCAGGATGAGGGTGGTGCGGTCCACGGCGCGTATGCCGGTAAAGTCCTCGATATTGCGGGTCTGAGAGCCGGTCAGCTCGTCGTCGAAAATCAATAGGCTGACCTGGTTTTCCTCGCAGAAAGCGCGGATTTCGGTGAGCTTGCCTTCTCCCACATAGGTGGCGGCGTCCGGCGCGGGCCGGCTTTGAACGAAGGAATCCAACACTTCCGCTCCGGCGGTTTTGGCGAGCTCCCGGAGCTCGGAAAGGGAGCTGATATAGTCGTATGCGCCGGTGTCTACCGTAACCAGTACGGCACGTTCAGGGGGTTCGTAACTGTCTTGCATAACTTCTCCTTTAATCAATCATATTTCTTTATAATTCCTGCAGCGCCCGGGCTTTTTGAGCAGCCCGGCGCAGAAATTCCTCAATAGATAAATTTTGATAATCCCAGTTCATCGGTTCCAGAGCAATCATGCCCCTGTAACCGGTTTGGCTAATCCGATTCATCATTTCCGGCCAGCAGATATGTCCGTCAAAGGGGAGCTGATGCTGCGCGCGGCTGCCGCCGTTGTCGTGGAGATGCACCGCCATGAGCCGGCTCCCGAAGCGGGCCGGCAGATCCGTTTCCGGACAGTAATTGACGTGATGGCAGCAGTCATAGCAAAAGCCCACCCGCGGCGAATCCACCGTATCCAAAGCGAGGGACAGGTTTCGGATGTTTTGAAGATTTTCCAAAGCGACATTGACTCCCGCGTGTTCCGCTTTCTCCGCAATTCTTTGAAGCCGGTCCAGCCCCAGCAGCGTACAGGTACAGTCGTCGCCGGGAAGATGTACCACCATGGTGGGAATTTGGAACCGGACGCAGTCCGCAATACACCGGAGATAGCATTCCAAAACCGTCTCCCCGTCCAAAGTGTCTTTCCAAAGGTCATGTTCCTGCTGGATCGGGCAGTGGATGTTCTCAATCATCAGCCCGGCTTTTCGTGCGAGTTCCGGCCCGGACCGGTAATCCCCACGGCCAAACCCGCCGCTCCACCACATCAATACGCCGTCAAAACCTGCCTCCTTTATCAGCCGGTAGCGTGTTTCAATCGGTACGGCATAGCCAAACCAGTCATATACTGCAATCATGGCGCCCGGTTCCTCTCCTTTGAAAGTCCATTCAGGTAATGGCATTTCGCGCCCACAAAATCCATTTGGGCCGGTCCAGCGGATTGATTCCCCGGCGGGGGCAGGTTTTGCCCAGTTCCAGCGGACACTCCTGATACCCGTCGAAGCGGGTGGAATAAAGCCCCTTCCCCGACGTCAGGGAGCGGAAGGCGATGGGGTAATCAATGGAATCCGCCGCCGGGAGCCGGGCTTCCAGAGTGAATTCCCCGTTCGCGATAACCGGCGTGTCGAATTCCCCGCGCATGGCGGTAATGTCCCCCAAAACCCGGCCCAAAACCTCTTCCGGAGCCGTCATCTGCACCGCCAGCATCGGTTCCAGCAGAATGGAGCCGCATTTGGTCAGCCCGTCCAGCAATGCAACCGGCGTCGCCACGAAAAAGTCCAGGGGATGGGTATGAATGGTGTGATGGCTGCCGCCGATCAGCGTGATTTTTGCGTCGGTAACTTCCCAGCCGTAAACGCCCTGTTTCAAATTCTGGAATACGCTGGTTTTGATATGGTTTTGATAGCGGTAAAAGATTTGCTTTTCCTTGATGGCGGATTCATATTGGACCCCGCTTCCGCGCGGAAGCGGCTCAATGCGGAGTTCCACTTCCGCCCAGCAGGGCTTGGGCCAGGTGTAGCTTTCAAAACCCACAGCGGTGTGGGCGGGCGTTTCCTTATAAATAACCGTCGGCTTGGAAAAGGAGGCTTTCAGGCCGAAGCGCTGGGCAATCAGCTCCTCCAGAATTTCCAGCTGGATCACGCCGGTGATTTTGACATGCAGCTCGCGTTCGTCCGGCAGCCAGAGCAGATCCAAAAGCGGGTCCTCGTCCGACAGCTGCCGCAGCGCTTCCGCCAGCGCCGGAAGTTCCTCTTCCTTTTCCGGGTAAACCTGCACCTGGAGCAGGGGGACGGCGATGGAGCAGCTGCGGTTCAGCGGTTCCGCGCCGATAATATCGCCGGTTTTGATTTTGGACAGTCCGTAGACCATTCCGATATCACCGGCGCTGATTTCGCCGGTGTCCTGCGTCTTTTCTCCCATCCGGCGGCGGATCTGGGTGATTTTTTCCGGCTCTTCCTGCCCCTGTACCGGCACGGCGTCCCGGTTTTTCAGCCGTCCGCCGAACAGACGGATGTGGGCGGCTTTTCCCATCACGGGATCATATTCCACCTTGTAAACCAGGCCGGACAGGGGTGCTTCCGCGTCCTGCTCGGCCGACGGAAGCAGGGCGGCCGCTCCCTCCAAAAGCTCCCGGCATCCGACCCCAGTTTTGGCGGAGCCGCAAAACACCGGGACAATTTTCCGGCCGGCCACCGCTTTCCGCAGATGCTCCAAAAGCTGTTCCGGAGCGGGCATCTGTTCGTTCAGGAGCGCTTCCTCCATATCCGGATCGCATTCGGCCAGTTCCAGCAGCAGGTTCTCCCGGAAGGACACATCTTCCCAATCCGGACCCTGCACGGAGGCCGAATTCCCGCCTTCCTCCACAGGCTCCTGCATGGGGAAAAACCGGCTGTTGGGGAATTCGCGCGCAAGCTGCTCCAGAACTTTCCGGCAGCTGCTCCCGGCCCGGTCTATTTTATTCAGAAAAACAACGGCTGGAAGCCCCAGCGAGCACATGGCCCTCCAGATGAGCTTTGTCTGAGCCTGGACGCCTTCCACAGCGGACAGGAGCAGCACGGCGCCGTCCAGCGCCCCCAGACTCCGCTCCACCTCGCCGGAGAAGTCGGCATGTCCCGGGGTATCAATGAGATTGACGGCGGCATCCCCCCATAAAAGCCGTGAGGAGGCCGCCCGCACCGAAATGCCCCGGCGGCGCTCCACCTCCAGCCAGTCGGTCTGGGCGGTGCCATCGTCCACGCTTCCGGCCCGGCGGATGGCTCCGGAAAGGTAAAGGAGCTGTTCGGTCAGCGTCGTTTTTCCGGCGTCCACATGGGCCAACAGACCAGCACATATTCGTTTTATCGGTTTTTTCTCTTTCCGTTCGCCCATAAAAAGCACCCCCTCTCGTGAGAACATACTGAACATAGTATATCACAAGGGGAGGCG